>JBICHZ010000320.1:0-25728 GCA_043101355.1 Rhodopirellula sp. JB044 | reverse complement strand
GATTGAAATCCTACATCAAATTCCGCGACCAGCGCCCTACCAACCGATGGTGGTGGAACGCGAACATCGAGAACTAATCACTCCGTGCAGCCCCCGCCACGTCGTCCCCTGCCAGCCCGCGATCCCGCCTCCGCGGAACCGACATCGCCTGACTTCGGGGCTGCTTGCGGGCTGCCTGAATTCTGACGACGCCAACGAACGTCGCTTTGCGTTTTCTCGATACTGTCGGTAAAGCTACCGCGTCCGCTCGAGTTGGAAACGATACATGCCGCTGCCGACCCGAACTCGCCGCCCGGGCGTTAGCACATCGCACCCGTCGGATTCGCCTAGCGGCACGCCGCTCTCGCTTACCGCCAATGTCCCCGTCGGGAATTCGATCAGGGCCGTTGTATCTACCGGAACTCTCACTTCCAACTCAGCCGACTCGCCATCCACACGCCAATTTGATTCGACCAATCCACGAACCGTCTTGTGCGAACAACGAACCCAAGTCAGCCCATCCACAAACTGCGGTCGAATACTGATTCGGTCTGAACCGACCGCGTCGGGAGCCACCTGAATCCCACCGAGCCAGCGAAAGAACCACGCGGAAACGGAACCGAACATCGGGTGATTGTTCGAGAACGTCCCATCGCTTCCCGCCCAATGTTCCCACAATGTCGTCGCGTCGTTTTCGAGCATCCATCCCCAGGAAGGAAACGTGTTGCGATTCGCTATCCGGTACGCGAGATCGCTGCGTCCGTTCGCCGACAACTGCTCCATCAACATTCTCGTTCCGAAGATTCCGGTCGTGAGATAAACCCCCGACGCCTTCCCGCCGTCGGGGTGCTTCAGCTCGATGGGATTCTCGACCGCGGAAACCAGGCGATCGAAAATTCGATCACGACTCGCTACCGGTGCGACACCGAAGCCGAGCGTCAGCGATTGACGGGTTTGCGATCCGTCGTCGACCGTTCCGGTTTCCGGATTTAAAAACGATTCAGCCCAGTTATTCGCGGCGTCATCGGCCATCTCGTCACAACGTTTTGCATCATCTTCTCGACCGACGACTCGACAAAGGCGAGCGATGCGGCGAGCGGCATCGACGAACATCGCAGTCGTGATGACCGGACCTCCCGAACGCGTGAGCGCCTCATGATCCCCGAGTCCCTTGACCACGAGACCATTTTTGCGAGCCGCGTTCTCCAACGCCAACCACTTCATCGCCACCGGCAACTGCTCCTCGACGAGCGACTCATCGCCGTAATGACGATACAACTGCTCGATCAACAACGGATGGGCCATCGCCCAGCCGACTCCGCAATAGTTAATCCCGACAAACGGCGCGGTATCCGTCAAATTGCCGTCAGGCCGAGCCGCGTCTGCCCAGTCGCGGACCGTTTTGGCGTAGACGCCGGACATGTCGAAATTCATCAAGAACGCTTCGCTTGTCACGGCGATATCACCGCCATAGCCGAATCGTTCCCGGTGCGGACAATCTGATTGAACGCCAACGACATTCGCCAAGAAAGTGCGACGCGTTGTCTCTTGGATCTCATTGAGCCTTTCGTTGGAGCACGCAAACTCGCCAATCGATTGCAAGTCGCTGTGCAGCGGAAATCCTTTGATGTCGTCCACCGAAAACGCTGCAGTTGCCGACTCGGGCAAACCAGTGACTTCCATAAATCGGAAACCATGAAACGTGAACCTTGGACGATACACTTCCGCTTCCGCACCCCGACAAATGTAACGATCCTCTTGCCAAGCGAACTCGGGTGCTCCCGGACCACCTTTTGGCACCACCGTTCCATCCGCGAGCTTCCGATTTCCTTTGATCTGACCACAAACGCTGGTCATGGGATTCAACGTTCCGTCCGGATACAACAACTCGCCAAAACGAAACTTCAATTCTGTACCGGCCGGTGCTTGCAAAGACACCTCGGGAACACCCGTAAAGTTCTCGCCGAAGTCCACAATCTGAACACCGGGTTCCGGCGAGGTGATCGCAACCGCGTCGATCGGTTTACCGGCACGGATTGGCGGCGTCACCATCGGCGTCAACGGTTCTAGCGACGCATCGACCACCCGAACGGACTTCCAACCGGAGCCTACCGATCCGACCTCGTCCCAACCCGTCTGATCCAACCGAGCGTCTCGGAATTCGCCTAGATAAACACTGTTAAACAAAGTCGGCCCGGGCTTCCACTTCCATTCTTCGTCGGTGGTGATTACAGACTGCGTCGCATCCTCATGTTCAACAACCAAGCATGCGATCGCGCGCGGCCTTCCCGTCTCGATACTTTTTCGAATATTGCGATGCCCCCACATCCGCAGCGGCAACGGATTGAACCAACCGTTGCCCAATTCCATTGCGATGCAGTTTTCGCCGCGTTGGACCTGGTCGGTCACATCGAATGAACTGAAAAGAATCCGCTGTCCAAACTCGGTCCAAACGCTATCGAGTTCGTGATCTCCGACACGTTCGCCGTTGACCGAAGCGGTGTAGTAACCGAGCCCCGCGATGTGCAATCGGGCCGATACGATGGGTTTGCTCAATGCAAAGTCACGTCGCAACCTTGGCGCCGGATCGAGATCGTAAAACGCAGCGTCGTTCTCCGGCAGCGATTGACCATCATCGATCCAGATCGCGCCCTTCCAATCTGCCGGCGTGACAGGAGCCACCTCCCACGACGCCACGTCACTCCATGCTGGCATGTCACCCGTCGTGGTTGCCCCGCTCGCTGCGCCGGGTGTCTTCGTTACCCAGCACCCGACCTTCCAATAGCAACGTTGACCGGAAACGAGAGGCTCGCCGCTGTAGCGAACCTGCGATAAAGGACTCGCCGGCACCTTTCCAGAATCCCATAGGTCTCCGGTTCCGTCAGCGAGCAACTCAGGTGAACTCGCTACGAGCACCCGCCACGCGGATTGATACAGCCCACGCTCACTGCTGCCAGTCGGCGATTCGCAGTGCCACGACAACAACGGTGCCGCCGAGGTGCCAATCGGGTTCGTTTGACCGTTCACCGTCAACCCCATCGGCGTCAAGGCATACCCATTGGACAATGCAACCGCAAGGCAACTGACAACCAAAACTAGCACTCGAAAAATCATGTCGATCCTATTCTCACCTGGGAAACGCTAGAACATCGCACGTTGAAGCACTGAACGAAGCATGGACATCTTATGCAATAAAGATGACGCACATAGAACCCTGCGACGTTCTTATGTCGCGATCATCTCTTATATGCCTATCAAGGTGTCATCCAAAACCTTTAACAGTTGCTGAATTGCAAACAACATCATAATTTGCCAACGTATCTAGCCTATCGCGGAACGAGTATTTAACAATCGCATGCAACCCTTATGCGCACAACGCTCTTCCTTGGCTGCCTCGAGCACATCACGTTCTGCATGGCATCGTTATCATGCTTCTTTAAGAACAAAACCTCGAAGGCCATCTGACTTCGATCCTCACAACGATTATCATCGCAAAACTTCCCGAACGTTTTCCCGAGACGCAACATGCCGACCCAACACACGATGTCCCAACACACGATGCCCCAACGCATCTCATATGCGCGAAAACTGCTTCTCGCAGTGCTATTTTGCATCCTCACCGCATCGGCTGAAGCGAAAGACAGTCCGCGAGACCGCGTGAACTTTGATCGCGGATGGTCGTTTCATCACGGCGAACTCGACGGTGACACCATCGAACAAAAGCGTCTCGATCAAACCGGATGGATTCCCGTTGACCTGCCACATGATTTTGGCATTGAGGGCCCGTTCGACAAAGCGAACCCGAGCGGTGGACCGGGCGGCTACCTCCCCGGCGGAATCGGTTGGTACCGCAAGTCGTTTAATCTTCCGAAAGAAGCTTCAGACAAATACGTATCGATTTGCTTTGACGGCGTGTACATGAACAGCGAGGTCTGGATCAACGGCCACAGCCTCGGCGTGCGTCCATACGGATACATCAGTTTTCACTATGACCTGACGCCCTACCTCAACCCAAACGGAGAAAACGTTTTAGAGGTCCGAGTCGACAACGCGAAGCAACCTTCATCTCGCTGGTACACAGGAACGGGGATCTATCGGCACGTTTGGCTGACCACGACGAACAAGATTCACGTTGCTCAGTGGGGCCCCCAAATCGCCACGCCAAACATTACCGCGACGGCGGCGGACGTTTCGATCAATACTTCGGTCGACAACACAGGCGACTCGGCAACCTCGGTGGAAGTGAACCAACAGATCATCGACGACGATGGAAATATCATCGCGAGCGGAACGGACACGGTGTTGGTTGACGCGGGCGAAACCAAAATCATTTCGCAGACCATTTCACTTCCCGCCCCCGAGCTATGGTCCCCGCAATCGCCCAACCTGTACGTGATGAAAACCGAGTTGGTCTGCGATGACTCCTCTCGAGGCACGAAACAGGTTGCGGACCAATATGAAACGACGTTTGGTGTTCGCGAGATGCGTTTCGATCCCAACGAGGGGTTCTTCCTCAACGGCGAAAGTATGTTGTTCCTGGGCGTTTGCAACCACGATGATCTCGGACCGCTCGGTGGGGCGTTGTGGAACGATGCACTCGAACGCCGTTTGTGGATGCTCAAAGAGATGGGTTGCAACGCGATTCGAACGGCTCACAACCCGCCCCCTCCCGAACTGCTCGACATGTGCGACCGGATTGGGTTCCTCGTTGTGAACGAAACGTTCGACAAGTGGCGTTTCGGATGGGGATTCGAAGACGGGAAACTCGTCTGCGGCCGTCGATCGAAACAAGGTTACGCGTCTCACATCGATCAATGGCAGGAGATCGATCTTACGGACCACTTGATGCGAGATCGCAATCACCCGTCGGTGATCATGTGGAGCATCGGCAATGAACTCCCTGAGGCCCAAAAACATGGCGAATTGGAAACGGTCAAACGCATGAGCGATCTGTGCCACCAACTCGATCCGACCCGTCCGGTAACCGCCGGCTGCAACTTCATTGCCGGAGCGAACGAGTCGGGCTTTGCCGAGATGCTCGATTTGGTCGGATACAACGGAGGTGGCCGCTCGTGCTACCAATACGAAGCCGATCATGAACAGTTTCCCGATCGTTTTATCTACGCGTCCGAAGTGCCTCATACGTTGCAAACGCGCGGCGAGTACCGAACCCACACTCGGTATCGCGAAAAACAAACTCAGCCTCCACACCTAACCCCTGAGGAGGTCTTCACGGAAACACACGGTCGTTATGAGTCCTCCTACGACAACGCGGGCGTTCGAATCAGTGCTCGCGATTCCTGGCGATTGACCAAGACACTGCCCTTTGTCGCCGGAGAATTCCGTTGGACGGGTTTTGACTATATCGGCGAGTCAGGCGGATGGCCGCGAGTGTTAGGCAACTTTGGAATCATCGATCTCTGCAACTTTCCGAAAGACACCTACTACTTCTATCAAAGCCAATGGACCGACGAACCGATGGTTCACTTGCTGCCGCATTGGACATGGCCAGGGAAAGAGGGCAATACGATCCCGGTTTGGTGCTACACCAACTGCGATAGCGTCGAGTTGTTCTTGAACGGACAGTCGTTGGGCACGCGTGGTTTCACCGCGGAAAACGACATGCACATGCAGTGGCTCGTTCCCTACCAACCCGGTGAGCTGAAAGCCGTTGCGACGAAGGACGGCGAAATCGTCCGCACCGCGGTGACTCACACGGCCGGCGACCCTCATTCGTTTTCGGCGACCCCCGACCGAACCGAACTCGATGCCAACAGCCGGCAAATGTCCTACGTGACTCTTCGCGTGCTCGACGCGCAAGGAAACTTTGTCCCACACGCCGCGACGAAAATTACCGTGAACGTGGAAGGTCCCGGACGTTTACTCGCGACCGGCAACGGTGACCCGATGAGCCACGAAAGCTTCCAATCGAACGTCATCACCACATTCAATGGCTTGGCTCTCGCCATCGTTGCCGAAACCGGCGACCCCGGAGACATTGTGCTCACAGCAACGGCCGACGACATGCCAACGGCGAAATGCCAGATCAGCGTAACGGCAGCAGATCCCCGCTAGCATTCCGGTGGAGCAAGGCTTTCGGTTTGGCGGTCGTGGATCTTGCTAGAGATCCCGCTGCATAAGGATTGTCAACAAGATCCACTACTCGAAAACAGGCCGACAAAAACAACCAGAGCGGAAACTAGAGTTCGAGCGAAGTCAGAAGCACAAAATCTCGCGAAGCAACTTCACGCGAAATGCAGCGTCTCAGGCGATGATTCGGCAGACCTTCACCGACCGGTGTTCACGCAACATCGATGACGTGTGTCTCCCCGGGTTTGATCTCCACTGCCCATGATTGTTCGCCATACGTCACGCGGCAGGGCAGCCCGGCGGACGAGTGAATCGCGGCGGTTTCCAATTGGCCGTTCTTCCACGAGAGGTCGACTTCGAAACCTCCGCGTGCCCGCAACCCCCGAACATGACCGTCCGGCCATGAACTCGGCAACGCCGGCAGTAACCGGATCTCATCGGCATGGCTTTGCACGATCATTTCGCAATAGCCGGCGGTCGCGCCGAGGCTGCCATCGATTTGAAACGGCGGATGCGAACAGAGCAAGTTCGGATAAACTCCGCCTCCACTATCGCCGTAAACCATCTTCGTGCTGTAAACGACATTGATCAGATTGCGGAGCAATCGATACGCTCGATCGCCGTTGCACAACCGTGCCCAAAAGTTGATCTTCCACGCACGACTCCACCCCGTGCTGCCGTCACCACGTGCGTTGAGGGAAACCTCCGCGGCTGCAAATAGCTTCGGCGTCTTCGAACGAGTGATTTGCCGTCCCGGATGCAGGCCAAACAAATGCGAAACGTGGCGATGGTCGTCGGTCGGATCGTCTTTGTCTTCCTCCCACTCTTGCAGTTGTCCCCATTTGCCGATTTTGGGTTTGAGCAGTTTCTGTCTCAGCCCTGCGACGTGGTCACGAAATTCCTGGTCGTCCCCCAGCACATCGGCCGCTTCGATCGTATTGGTGAACAAGTCGTAGACGATTTCTTGGTCATAGGTGACGCCCTCTTCGGAAGGACCATGTTCAGGCGACCAACCGTCAGGGGTCACCAGCGTTCCGTCGGTTCGTCGAACGAGGTGGTCGTCCCAAAATTGACTTACCTCTTTCAGCACCGGATACGCCGTCGAGCGAAGATATTCGACATCTCGCCCAAACGCGAAATGCTCCCAAAGGTGCTGGGCATACCACGCGCTCCCGGGCGGGTTCCACTTCCAAAATGAAATACCACACGCGTTGTTCATCGTCTGTAGTGTCCATCCGCGAACGTCACCGTAATGCCGACGGGTATTTGCCGCACTCACCTCGCGAATGCTCGAGACGTAGTCGATGAACGGGCGATGACACTCGGCGAGGTTCGTTGGCTCGGCCGGCCAATAGTTCATTTCAAAGTTGATATTGGAGTGATAGTCGCCTGCCCACGCCGGCCGATTGCTGTCGTTCCAATTTCCCTGCAGGTTCGCAGGCAACGATCCAGGACGCGAACAACTGATCAGAAGATAGCGGCCGAACTGACAAAACAATGCCTCCAAATCCGGATCCGTGGTTTCGTCGTCGGCGTACTGCTGCAGACGCTCGAGCGTTGTGAAACGCAAACGCTCCGGATCCGTCTTCCCAACGTCAATGCTGAATCGCCGGAAGAGTCCCTGGTAATCCGCGACATGCCGAGCCATCAGGTTTTCGACGCCGAGACGAGTGGCTGCATTCACCCTCTCGGTGACGGCCGCATGCGGGTGCTCCCCGATCCACTGTTTTGCATGGTCTTGCACGAAGTTCGTGCCCGCAGACAGCGTCAACGTGACACTGTCGCAGTTTGCAAACGAAATACTCGGCCCGTTTTCCGCGTCGGAATCGGCGGCGTCGCCACGAGCAATGGTTCCCTGTTCGCATTGCACAACGAGCTGCGCTTCGTACTCGAACCCGTTGTCGAGCGATCCGACCGAAGCGAGTTTCCATGCCCCCGACTCGGCTACGACCGCAGAGATGTCTGCCTCATGCATATCGGTCAATCGCACGCGACCGGTCAACATCCCCGGTTGATCCGCGGTCATGTGAACGACGATGACGCCGTCAGGATGGCTCGCGAAAGCGATGCGTCGGAATCGGACTCCGTCGCAGTCATAACTGACCGTATGAATCGCCCGATCGATATTGAGTTCCCGGCGATAATTCGTAACCCTCGCTATCGAGTGTCCGAGGTCAATGAAGACATCCCCAAACGCCTGATGAGCCCCCAGATTCTGCTCTTCTTCTTCCAACGTTTCGCCGAGCAGTTCGTCGTTGACCCGATCGCCAGACCAAAGGCTGATTTCGTTGAATTGGATCCGTTCGGTATCGGTGCCGCCGAAGAGCATCGCACCGAGTGGTCCGTTCCCGATGGGAAGCGCCTCGGTCATCCAAACCTGTGCCGGCCGGTCATACCACAACGTCAAACGGCCTGTGTCCCCTTTCGCATCGTCGTGTTGGACGTCATCTCCGACTGCTTCGGCACCCAGAAGGCCTGGCGAAGAAAACGGTCGAGATTGAGCCCCCACCACTGTCACTGCGGACGCCGAGTAACGTAAAAATCGGCGGCGAGAAGTCGAACCACGAACCGTTTCGAAGGTGCCTGACATGAGCCTGTAGCCTGCAAGAGTCATTCATTGAATGCGCTCAATTGTAGACCGCGACAGCCTCATACAGAACACTGCGCAGGTGCGCACGCAAGCCATGCGTTGCGCCGAATCGACGACTTATGCAGCGCCGAGGAGAGACGTCAGGCGACCTTCTTTCCGCCTGGGGCACGAAGATCGAACAGTCCAAAGATCTCGTCTCGCGTTAAACCGCCGGTTCGAGACAACGGACTGTTGGAGGCAGGCTTGGGTGCCTGATCGTGAGTACTGGCGGGTTCGTTCTGTGCCGCAAAAAGGGTGTCAAACATTTCCCTCTTCTGATCGAGCACCGAGGCGATACGTTGCTCGATCGTGCCGGCGGCCATCATGCGGGTTACCGTCACACTGCCTGCGGCGCCGATGCGGTGCGCCCGATTAATCGCCTGGTCTTCGATCGCGGGGTTCCACCAGCGGTCAAACAGGAACACGTAGCGACAAAACTGCAGGTTCAGCCCCACGCTGCCCGCGCCGTAACTCATCAGGATGATGCGTTTCTCGGGGTCATTCTTGAATTGATCGATCACGGTCTCGCGTTGTTTGTGCGGGATTTTTCCGTGGTATTCCAACACACCGAATCGGTCGAGCGAAGGACGCATCTTTTCAATCGTCTTGGTCCACTGGCTAAACAGAATCGCTTTCTGTCCGCTCGCGGCAACTTCTTCCATATCCGCCTCGAGACGTTGCAACTTGGCGCTCGAACCGGTCACGGGGTCAAAGTTGCAAATCTGTTTCAACCGCAGCACCAATTCGAACACGTGTTGCACCGTGAGTGATTCTTCGAGCTCCTCGAGGTGGATGATCCCGTCCGACTCGGCCGCTTCGTAACGTGCCCATTGTTCGGGCGTCAGATCCACGTCCGCATCCCGGAACAACTTCGGCGGCATGTCGTCGAGAACCATGTCCTTGGTTCGTCGCAGAATGTAGTCACCCGCCGCTTTCGCCATCTGCGGCAGCGGCATGCCGGTTGTCAGGTATCCCGGAGAGAGAAAGTCAAAAATGCCGACGAGATCATCCGGCGAGTTCTCGACCGGAGTCCCAGTCAATGCCCACGAACGCGTCCGCGGGATCGCCCTGACAATCTCGCTGGTTGTGTTGTTGCTGTTCTTAATCCGCTGCGCTTCGTCGAGAGCAACGAGGTCAAAGTGCAGACCGCTTTCGAGAACGATCTCTTTGTCACGCATCAACAATTCGTAGTTCGCGATCTTCACCGGCGCGTTGGTGGCACGCCACTGGAACTCTCGCTTGGCGGCGTTGCCTTCGATCGCCATCACCGGAATCTCGGGAGCCCAAACACCAAACTCGCGCAACCAATTGCTGACCAGGGGTTTCGGACAAATCAACAGAATGTTCCGCAGTTCGCCACTGCACAGCAGCATCCGCATCGTGCTGATTGCCTGCATCGTTTTGCCCAGTCCCATTTCATCGGCGAGAACGCACGCGTAGCGGGGAAACAAAAACGCGATGCCGTCGAGTTGATACGGAAACGGCTCGAACGGGAAATTCAGTTGCCCGCTGCCGACAAGCAAGTCGAGCGGCGGCTGCAACAAGTAGTACAACCGATCCTGCAATTTGACGATGTCATTGGGCGGTTTGATCCGCGCGTGTTTGATGAACTTTCGACGCGGCTTCTTTGGCAGCTTGCTCGCGACATCATCTTGGCCGATGCGACCGGCCACCGAGGCCTTGGGGGCGTCCTGATTCTTGGGAATCCATGATGCCGCCTCGGGAAACAGAAACCCGTTCGTCTTCGCCCGCAGCGCCGGCAGTTTGATCGGGACACGGGTCGTCTGCAGCGGCGACAGGTCGAGCGAACGCGTCACGACCTCGAACCCACCGTTTTCAAACGTGTCACGTTCGCTCAGCGATCGCTCGTCGAGTGATTCCTCGCTCGGCATCAACGACCAACTCAGCGCTGCGTCAATCTCGCAGGTAAACTCGGGTTTGGGCTCTGCGGCGGTATCGGGCTTGGGACGAAACCACATTCACGCCGCCCTCGCCATCTGGCTCTGTGCTTCGCGGATCGCTTCGGTGATGCGTTCGAACGGTTCGAACGTGTCGACCATTTCGTTGAGTCCCGCGATCGCGGTTTCGGCATCGTCGATGCGTTCCATCGCGACGTGCAGGGTTGCGTTTCCGAGCGCGAGTCGGCAGTGCCCCTCGAGCAGGCGGGAACGCTTCTCGTCATCACGCTGGACCACCGCCACAACCGTCGATCCGACCGCCGATCCCGCAGGCAGCGACGCGGCCGAACGGGGCAGGTTTTCCTGAAGCGTGATCGCTTCGGTTTGCCCACAACACAACAGCGAAATCGGCGTGCGACATTTTTGCAATAGCGTCGGACCGATCACTTCGCTGATCAAATGCTGTCGAAGCATTGTACCGAACAGGATCTCGTGGGCGCGTGAGGGTCGAATCGGCAGCGTGCACTGAAACTCGAGCGGGCGGCCCGAAGCGTTGAGCACTAACAGCCCTCCGGTCCATCCGGTGCGTTCGGATTCCACCGTGGTGAAATAGCCGATGGTGGTGGCCGCAGCAGCGTCCTTGCTAGATCCCATGCCTTGTTGTCTTCCCCCCGGTCGGTGAAAGTGCCCGTGAGGTTCCCTCCTCACCGGTACTCTCCTCACCATCGGCAACGATTTCGCTCCAACTTGAGCCACCGGCGACCTTTTCCGCAGGTCAATCGGACGGCTCGGATTGCGGCGAGTTTGACGCCAAAATGGATCGCCACCCCCGCTGTTTTACCCAGACCACACAGCCGATAGAGTGATGCGTCTGTAGTCGGCCGGATGATACCTGTAGAATCGTGCCTTATCGAAGATTGTTGTACAAATGACGCCCACACGGGGCGTCGAAATCGCAGGATTGGCTAGAACTCAAATAAGGACGAATGATGAGCCCCGCAACGCCCCCCAACGAAGACGCATCCGCCGCAAAATCCGAAACACCGACCGAAAAACCACGCAAACGACGTCAGCGAATGTCAAAACAACACGACCCCGACCCGAAAACCGAAAAGCTGCCTAGCGAAGCGATCGGCGAGGACGAACTGCATCGCCCTCAGCCGGCCGATGAACCGATCTCGCGAATTAATTCGCAAGACCTTTATCAGGTCATGCGGCACACGATCGATCGGCTCGAAAGGGACGACACCGCTCGTGGCGATTTGAAGATTTTGTCGCGAACGCTGCGCGAACTTCGTTACGCCTTCCAAGTCTTCCGGCCGTTTCGACGTCGACGCAAAGTCACCATCTTCGGATCCGCTCGTACCGCGCCCGACCAACCCGATTACCTTTCCGCCGTGGACCTCGGTCGGCGAATGGCGGCGCACGGATGGATGGTGATCACCGGTGCCGGCGGCGGCATCATGGAGGCCGGTCACAAAGGGGCAGGTCGTGACGCCTCGATGGGCCTCAATATCATGCTGCCGTTCGAACAGGGTGCGAACGAGTACATCGACAACGATCCCAAACTCGTGACGATGAAGTACTTCTTCACTCGCAAATTAATGTTCGTCAAAGAATGCAGCGGCGTGGTTTGCCTGCCCGGTGGATTCGGGACGCTCGACGAAGCCTGCGAGACACTGACGCTGCTGCAGACCGGCAAACAAACCATGATCCCGCTCGTGTTGCTCGACCATCCCGAAGGCAGCTACTGGAAAGACCTCGGTGGTTTCTTCGACAAACAGTTGCTGCAAAACGGAATGATCAGCCCCGAGGACAGTGCCCTCTACAAAATCACCAACTCCGTCGATGACGCGGTCGACGAACTGCTGACGTTCTACAAAGTTTACCACTCGATGCGTTATGTTCGCGATCAACTCGTGCTGCGTTTGCGTGTCCCCTTATCTGAAGAACAACTCGAGCAAATTCGCACCGACTTCGCGGACATCGTCAAAAAGGGCACGTACGAACAACGCGAACCGTTGCCCGAAGAGTCAGGCGAGAAAGAACTCGCCGCTTACCCGCGATTGGTATTCAATTTCAACCGCCGTTCGCTCGGCCGACTCCGCATGTTGATCAACCAGATCAACGGACTGGAACTCGCCGACGACTGCATGGTTTCCTCACGCTAGCGAAGTTTCCACTCGCCATCCATCACGACAATCCTACGTTTTCTGGTTCGCGTCGATGCCCGATCAAACCGCGTCGACGCCGGGGCATTCCAGAACCGTCACAAAACCCATCGAGAGACCGTTTTGATTCTTCGAATGCCTTCGCTCACTGTGCTCGATCTACTCGGCAAAGATGCCACGGCGATCCTGCATAACTTGACCACCAACGAGATCAAGACACTCGAACCCGATGGGCCCGGGGTTGAATCTTTCATCACGAACGTCAAAGGCAAATGCGTCGGTCACGTTTTGGTTTATCGAACCGTGAACGGTTTCCGTCTGATTGGGGCGGGTGGTCAAGCCGAAGCGATCGCGATGCAAATGGACAAATACACCATTCGCGAAGATGCCGTTCCTCACATCCGCGATACCGAGACTTCCGGTTGGCTCGTCGTTTCCGATGCGATCGCAGGCCTGTTCGAAAAGAGCGACGTTGACTCTGCGAGTTCGCTCTGCCGAGCCGAGTTGCCGATGCCACCCAAGTCGACCGAACCAGACCCGGCCGACGCTTCCCCTCCTTCCCTGACCGCGTACTGCGTTCCCTGGGCTGGTTTGGCGGATACCGGGTCATCCGAAATCAGCACTGCGAATCCGGCGGGCCGAGGAGCGTTGATCCTTTCGGAATCGTCGGCTTCTCTCTCCACCACCGACGTCGCTCATGCGGTACAGGACGCGCTGCAGAAACCCCGCGATGTCCTCGAGGTCATCAACGACGCGGAGGCCGAAAGCCGGTTTCATCAACTGCGGATCGCCGCGGGCTATCCCTGGCACGGGGTCGACTTCGGCGACACGCATTTGCCGCAGGAAGTTCGCCCTGAAGAAGAAACAATCTCGTTTACCAAGGGATGCTACCTCGGCCAGGAAACGATCGCCCGATTGGACGCGTTGGGACAGGTTCAGAAGAAGCTAGTGAAGTGGTCCCTCGAAGGTCTCGACGGCCGCATTCCGGAGGTCGACACGAAGTTGTTCGCCGGTGGCGAAAAGCCGGTCGGACGCCTGACCAGCATCTCAGCCGCCTCTTCAAACTCCGGCAGCCGTTCGCTGTTCGCACTCGGGTTCGCCCGACGGAGCCATTTTGACGTCGGTGCAGAAGCCAGCGGCACGGTCGGAGAACACTCATTTATCGCAAAAGTGGCGGGAGTCTGACCGCGATGGAACTCACATTGGAACAATTCGCCGAGCTTCTCGAACAGGTCCGTGACGGTGACGAGGAGGCAACGACCATTCTGTGGGAGCGTTACTTCCAACCGCTCGTCCGACTCGCGGGGACTCGACTACCGAAAAACCTTCGACGCACCGGCGACGAAGAGGACATCGCGCTGTCGGCTTTTCACAGTTTCATCGCGGGAATCCGCAGGGATCAGTTTCCAGATTTGGCCGGTCCTGATAATTTATGGGGATTGCTGATCACCTTAACCAGCCGCAAAGTGAACGCGCACCTGCGTCGTCAAACGCGTCAAAAACGAGGTGGCGGGAACGTTCGAGGTGAATCGGTGTTTCTCGACGCCAGCGGCGACTTCGGTCCGGCGGGTCTGGAACAGATGGGTGGAGGCGACGACGCGGTACGCCCCGACGTGCATGCCGAACTCGCCGAAGCGTGCGAAGAATTACTCGACGCGTTGCCCGACCCGCAACTCAGAGAGATCGCGGTATTGAGAATGGATGGGTACCTTGTCGACGAAATCGCCAAACGACTCGAAATCAGCAAACGCGCCGTTGAACGAAGACTGCAATTGATTCGTAAGACCTGGTCCGAGCAGCGAGAATTGGAAGAGGAGCAAGATGAAACTTAGCGATCTACCTGCTCGTGAACTGGCTCGACTCGATGCGGTCTGCTTGGAATTCGAATCGCAGGCCCGCGAGACGCTCCGGCGCGGCGGAAACGCGACGAGCCTCGAAGAACAGATCCAACCGCTCGTCGAACGCTACGGCGGCGAGCACGCTCCGTTGTTGCGCACCGAACTCCAGGCCATCCTCGAAGAACTCGTTCGCGGCGAACAAAATCCGCAACCACAAAAAGCCGCCGTCGCCTCATCCGTCGCCGCCCCCACGCCGCTGAATCGGACACCGAGCAATCCAGCCCCCGCGAGCAGCCAACCTCGGCAAACCCCTTCTCCAGAAAGCCCCTCCCCGCAAAACCAGTCCACGCACTCACAAACACCGCGACCGACTCCGGCGGACACCCACGGTGCGGCAACGGAAGGGTTCCTGGATCAATCTTCCGACGTCGACTCCGACGCTTCAGAAGATTCACCTGCGTCCCTGCCGCGTCTGGGGGACACGATCGGGCCGTACGTTCTGACCAGTATCCTCGGTCGCGGCGGCATGGGAGTCGTTTACCGCGCCACCGACACGCGTCTTGACCGCAGTGTCGCGATCAAAATGTTGTCGCTGCATGACCGACAAAGCCATGTGTTGGTCGAACGCTTTCAACGCGAAGCGAAAGCCGTTGCCGCGTTGACTCACCCGCACATCGTTGAACTGTTTGACATCGGCGTGTTCAAGGGCATGCCCTTCGTTGTGATGGAACACCTCCGGGGCGAAACGTTGTTGCAGCGGATGCAACGCGATCGCGTCGAGAGCGAACCGATCACGACGCAGCAAGTTCGCAATTGGGGAATCCAACTCGCCGACGCCCTCGCGGTCGCACACTCGAGCGGCGTGATCCACCGAGACATCAAACCTGAGAACGTGATGGTGATGCGGCGAACGCATCCGTCATCTTCCACCGGCAGTTCCAAGAACAGCGATTCGCAAACCGGACGCAACGAGTCGAGCCTGAAACTTTTTGACTTTGGGCTGTCGCGACTCGGCTCAACAAACTGGCAAAAGGACTCGGGACTCACGCGTGCCCTCACACCGGAGAACCTTAACAAAATCTCGGAAACCGACTCGGCAACCCGCGTCGGCATGATTCTCGGAACGCCCGGTTACATGGCTCCCGAGCAAGCCCGCGGCGGCGTGATCACCCCGGCCGCGGACGTCTTTTCGCTTGGATGCGTCCTTTTCGAAGCGATGTTCGGACGCCCCGCTTTCTCCGGCGAAACGGCGACCAAACGTTTCTCGGCCGTGCTGGAAAAACAAGCGTTGGCCGATCCGGCTCGACGCCGTGACGATGTCGCGTTGTCTGATTTGATCCTGTCGATGCTTTCGAAAGATCCCGCCGCACGACCGTCTGCGGCCGACGTTTTAGAAACACTGAAAGCCACCACTCCCGACAGCCAAATTTCACGACGATCGGTTTCGACAATCACGGGCTCCACCGCGAACGTAGACGACGGAGCGGTCGTGATCAGCCGACGACGCCTGGTCGAAATGATCGGCGGCGCCATGGCGGGCGGACTGCTCGGCGCGACGGTTTTGCCGAGCAGCGTCTCGGGCGAGATGCGAGCGATTCGCTCGATCGGCGTGCTGCGATTTCAAAGTGCGAGCGGACCCGCTGACGCGCAAGGCGACACGCCGCCTCCGGATCGACGGCTCGATCAAGGCGAACTGTTGTCCGGTCTGTTGGTTAACGAACTGTCGCGGATCGAAGGAATCACGGTCCCCAAATACGTTCCGATCTCAGCTTCACTGCCGTCCGAATTCCAGGAAGCAGCGGACTTGTTGCAAGTCGATGCCTTGGTCGCCGGTACGTTCTCGGTCGCGCAAGCGGGCCCGAACTCGAGTCGTATCATGACGGTCAACGTGGATATCGTCTCGGGCAAAACCGGCAAGCTGATCGAAGGTCTGGTGATTCCAACCGCCGCCGGCGACAACCTGATCGAACAGTCTGCGTTGGCGCATGAACTCGCAACGGCGATCGGACGGGAACTGACCAAAAGCGAAGAACGCGAAAAGATCAACAACCCCGAGGCCTTCACGTGCCTAATCAAAGGCCGCACGCTTTCGGATCCCGGCACTACCGCCGCGATGGAAACGGCCCTGAAGTGTTTCAAACATGCAGCGGAAGTTGACTTCAACTACGCACAGGCCCACGCGGGCATCGCGGTTACATCAATCAGTCTCGCCGCACGAACCGATGACGCTCGCGCGAGCGAACTGATCACGCTCAGCCAAGACTCCGCATTGCGAGCGTTGTCGCTATCGCCCGGCAACCGGGAAGCCTTGCTCGCCCGTGCGATGCTCGACTATCAAGTACTCGCGGACTTCGATTCGGCCGACAAGGTCCTGCGTGACTTGGCAAGAAACAGCCCCAACCATTGGCAGGTTCACCATCAGGCCGGATGGCTGAAGATCATTCGATTCGAAGATTCGCAGGGCATGCAGTTCATGCGTCGGGCCACCGGTTTGCATCCCGCATCACGGTTTTTGAAAACCGAACTCGCTCGTGCCGAATGGTTCCGTGGCAACGCCGACCGAGCCATTCAATCGGCGATCGGTCTCATCGAAAATCCGGCACAACCGACCGCGGAGGACTTCTTCCCGCGTGGTTTGTTGATCGATATCTATGAGCAATCGAGCAACTTCGTTGAAGCCGCGAAACTCGACCCCGAATTGGATTGGTCGCCCGTCGCGAGCGGCGCGGGTTACTTCGCCGCACGCGAAAAACGGATCGCCGATGTCCCCTACGGACCGTTCGGCCCAACCTTGAACGCAGCGATCCTGCAAGTCCGCCGGGGCGACCTCGCCGAACGAGAGCCACCCGATCGATTGTTGGCCCGTCTGATCGCGGCCCAACTACCGATGCTGCCTTTGGTCCTGTGCAAACACCCCGCGATGATCTCGATGACGTTGCTCGAACAAGCCGTCGAGACCTACAGTGTCTTGCGTTTCAGCTAACGGCTATCAAAGCACTCGCATTGTCCGAGCAATTGCCGCGTTTACACATAGTTAAGTCCTTCAGAGACTCGGAACAAACCAACAACCCTCGGTCTCGGAGAGACCGAGCTACGTGTTCCCACGTTACTCGGGCAGATCGCTCGGGTTGTAATATCGCAGCGTTGCGCTCATCAACGGAACCGAGTCTCGTTGCATCTTCGTCTTCTCCACCGACGCCGTGACCTTGTCACCGCCGCCGATCAAACCACGTGTCGCAAACTGGTTCACTTTCGGCGTTGGTTTTGCGTTCGGATCTAGGATCGACCGCAGTGCCGCCAACGTGCTCGGCTTACGTTCCGGATGTTCGGCGTCTTCGAGCAGCGCTAGCAGATCGTCCGAAGGTGCTTTCGGGGTTTCCTTCGGCGTTTCCGTCGGAGTTCCCTTCAATTCCGGAAAGACCGAAACGGTGATCGCTCCCGCATGCGATCCGTAGTCAATTTCTTTCTCGATCGACTCGCTGTCCGAAAGAACGCGAAACGGCTCACGCTCGTTTTGGTTCATCTGGTATCCCTTGATGCCAAACACATCCATGTGCGGTTCGAAGATCCAAGCACCGCATTTTGCATCCGGCAACGTTTGTTTTCGCAGTGTGTTTTCACCGTTCACCTTCACCACCACAGCGAGCCTCGGGCGGGCGCTGCCTTTGCGGCGAATGACGAACATCACCTTCTGATGTTCTTCGGGTTCAGCAACAAAAGCGAGACCGCCTTCAATGCGAATCTTCTGCGGTTGGTTGTCATAATGAACTTCGAACGTGATCGGCGTATCCGTGTTGTCGGGCGACAGCGGGTGCTTGCTGCCGGTTTGTTGCGTGTCGGATGCGTCTGAGACATCGAGCGAAGTCAACGTTGCCTCTTCAGCCGCTTTTTCCTTTCGTTCGGTATTCGTCAGTTTGATGTTTGCCGAATCGAAAATGCCGCGAGTTGTAAAGCTTTGCCCCGCATCCATCAGTTCATCAATTCCGGGCTTCACCTCCAACCTCAGATTGGGCACCCACTCGAGCGATCCGGTCGCCGCGTCGAGAACCCGGAAACCGACAACGATCTTAGACAGATCCTTTAACAGAACGGCCGACCCGGAATAGAACGCGTCGATCGGCTGATCCTGTGACCCCCATGACATCGGGTAGTTTTTCACAAACAGCTTCTCACGTGCTTCCTGCGACGAAGCCAGATGACTCGCGCCCGCGATTGTCGCCGCAGTATCGCTCGCGTTCTTCGCGATACCGATCGGGTCGCTGACGTCCACCGTTAATAGCAACGCCATCTCCAACTTGTCCGCCAGACGCCTTCCCAAGGCCGAGTCGTGACCACCGGTCGGATCGTGATGGTTCTTCACCGCAAACTTCAACACGCCGATGTTCTTGTAACCATTTTCGCGGGCATGCTTCAGCACCGCTTTGGATGCCGAGATCAACTCCTTTTCCAACTCGTCGGCTGCGTGAACCGGCTGAGCCAGCCCGCTGCAAACGACGCAGAGAAGCAAACCTACCGCGAGTCGTCCGAGAGCGTTTGAGATCATCATGAGATTATCGTTTTCGGGTGAGTTAAATTTTCGAGGAAATGAATGTTGGCGGTCACTATCGTGTTTCGATCGTCAGCGTTCGCTTTTCGATACGGCCGGCGTTCTGTTCAATCTGGGCGACCGCCCCGTGAACGTTGAGCTTGTAGAACGGGTGAACAAATCGATCGGCCATGTGCTTGGCACTCAAAACCTGCCCGCCTTCGAACTCGTCGAGACTGGTAAACAAGGTGATCTTTTCGTTGCCGAGCGTTGACTGCACCTTCAACGCACCGCTCTCGGGAAAACGCAGGGTTTCTCCCGGAGCCAGGGTTCGACCGGCGGGAATCAACACGACTTTTTCTCCGCCGACCCCCGTACCGATCATCTCGACGTATACCTGGGTCTTGCCTTCGTTTTTGGCAAAGATGACCAGGTCGTCGCCAGGGCTAAACAGGTTGTTCTTCTTCGACGTCGACAGCACAACGTCCACACTCGATCCGTCGACACGAAAATCCGGCCGGGTGATCGCGTCCACGGGAACGACCGGGACACCCAAACCGAGGAACTCAACAACCGACGGAAAGTAATCTTCCCACATGTCGCGCCGGATGACGCCGTTGTTGCTCAGCGGCACCAACCCGGCACCGGCGAACTGAGGCGAACGGAACATTCCTTCGAACGAGTTTTCACTTCGCAGACCCAACTCGCCGATCGCGGTGTTGTACGCGATCGGAGCGTCCATGAATCGGCGTGCGACGGGCGTCAACGTTTCATCATCAGAGTCGTCGCCGTTGATCTTTTTCATCGCGGTCAGGAACCGTTCGCGATCCTCCTCGATCAACTCATCCATCGCTTGTTTGGTCGGGTAAAGTTCCGCGACTTTGCGTTTGTCGAAACCGTAGCTGCCCGGCAGATCGATCACCGCCGCTCGCACGTCGTCTCGAAACGGCTTCATTCCTCGGTCATGACACCGAATGCACGACAGACCGTTGCGGACCGTTTTGTCCTCAGAAAACTTGTCTGTCACGATTTCAGTCGGTGCCGCATCGAGTCGCAGACCGTCGCCGGTCGCGAGGTAGTACCCCTGCAGACCGTTTGGCAACGAAAAGATCATCTCGCCGCCGGCCCCATGCAGGTTGATCGGATCGGCAAAAAGATTGTCACGCCCTTTGCTCGACGCGTAATCGATGCTCTTCCAGTACGAACCGTGATCGGACGGATGACGTTCCATCGCGCGATTGTTATGCGATACGCCCGACACGGCGACGGCACCACGCTGGGCGATTCCGTCTCGCACGTTTCCGTGTGCATCGACACCGAGTTGCTTTTCGAGATCATCGAGGTGCGTCGGCAACTGCATCAGGTCGTGGTACAACGCCGGCTGCAATGCGGTACTGCAGAACCAGTCCACACGCACATAGGGAATCGGACGTACCATGCCGGCGGGATGCATGTACTCCATCGCGAGACGGTCATAGGTCTCCGAGGCTTCGTAGGCGATCGAATAGGGATACTCCAGGAGAACCAAATCATACAAGTTGTACGTGGCCCGGTTGGCTTCTTTAGCCGCGTTGCGATACGGCTGGACGTGCCAACCGAGATCTCGTAGGTCGTATGCGAAGACCGTTGCCGTTTCGCCATCCACAATCTCCAACGGTGCGATCCGAGGTTGATACGAAAGGTGATTGGCGGCTTTCGCGAGTGCCTTTCGTTGCAGATCGAGTTGCTCGCGAGTCGCTCCACCGGAGATCAGATGGTTGCAACTGAAATATCGCATCCGCGTCCGCTTTTCCGCGGGCAGAGTTCTCTGGTGAGCAAGGATTTGCTTCAACACGTAGTCGACACCGACGAGTCCGGTCAGCGAATCGTCACGGTCTTCTTCGACCGGTTGCTCGATGTCGGCGGGAAACGCCGGCGCGTCGGCTTCGATCCAGTGACGCACCAGGGCGAGTTCCTTTTCCGACAACGGCGGCGCCCCCTTGGGCATCCGGGTGTCTTCGTCTTCTTCGATCAATATTTCGTACAAACGTGAATTGCTCGCATCGCCCGGCACGACTTGATCGTCGGCCAACAGCGACTCCAGAGACAACACATTCAGATCGGCGATTTGTTGATCTTTCCCGTGGCACTGCGAACATCGAGAACGCAACAACTCCTTCACGTCCGCCGCCAATTTGGAGTTCTCGGCCTCCTGATCGGTTGATTCCGACGCGACCGCTCGTCCCCCGAGCGTCCCCACGCTCACCATACTGAACAAAACCGTCAACACGAACGTGCGACGAATGGCAAATAGATGTGACATGGGCAGTCAACTCAACTGGAAAAAAGAGGCAATATGAACCGAGGGTGATTATTCGACGTTGCGATGCGGTGTTGATTCAGGTTCCACCGGACCGGCTGCGAAGCCCGTCTCCGCCCAGTGTAACCCGCCCAACAGGCTGATTTGCAACCACTCGACCTGAATTTTGCGTGGTCAACACGATTGCGATCCGTCATCGATTCGGACCGCCTGTGCATGGCGACTCGACGACGGACCTACCATGACAATGCAAATCGGGACGCCGCAGCGGACACGCAAACGCAACCAAGCTCAAAACCGTCGGCCCCAAACCGCACGGGCCGACCACACCCTTCATGTGGTTCCTGTTAAGCTGACGTTGAGGTGTCTATAGAAATCCGCGAACAACTTTGGGAGGATCACCGAGTGAACGCTATTCTGGTTTGGGGCATTGCGACGGCGGCATCCGTCATCGCGCTGGGGTGGGCACGTCGCTTTCATCGTCAAATGATGTCCGCCGATGAGGGGAACGACGATATGCGGTCGATCGCCGAGAGCGTTCGAATCGGAGCGGCGGCCTATCTCAGGCAACAGAACAAAGTCGTCGCAATCGTGTTCGTCATCGTGACGCTGTTGCTCGCCTTCGCCGCGATCGGACTGCGAGTGCTATCGGTTTTCACGCCGATCGCTTTTTTGACAGGTGGTTTGTTCAGCGGACTGTGCGGATGGATCGGCATGCGGACGGCGACCCAAGCGAGCAGCCGGACCGCAGCGGGCGCCCGCGTTTCGCTCAACGACGGATTGCAAGTCGCGTTCCGCAGCGGCGCCGTGATGGGGCTCACCGTTGTTGGCATGGGGCTGCTTTACCTGTGTTTGTGGTTCGCCGGTTTGTATTGGCTCATCCCGATGATCGGTGGCGAAGAATCCGCGATGAGCCTGCATCAAATTTCGGTGACGATGCTGACGTTCGGAATGGGAGCCAGCGCGCAGGCACTCTTCGCCCGCGTCGGTGGCGGCATCTTTACGAAAGCAGCCGATGTGGGCGCGGATCTCGTCGGCAAAGTCGAACAGAGCCTCGCCGAAGACTCACCGCGCAATCCGGCGACGATCGCTGACAACGTCGGTGATAACGTGGGCGACGTTGCCGGCATGGGGGCCGATCTTTACGAGTCGTACACCGGATCGATTTTGGCCGCCTCGGCACTCGGTGTGGCCGCGATGTGCCAAGACGGAATGCTCGCTGAAGGTGGCGATGTTACCTCCGCGCAGCTTCACGCGATGTTGCTTCCGCTGGCGATCGCTGCCCTCGGCATCGTTTGCTCGATCGCAGGAGTTTATGCCGTCAAGACTGGCGACACGCTTTCTCAGAAAGCCCTCTTAAAGGCACTCTCACAAGGAATCAATCGCTCGTCACTCTTGGTCGTGATCGGTTCGGTGGGCCTCTCAATTTGGTTGATGCCGCCCGTGCCTGGCACGATGTTCTTTGGACTCGTTCCGGGAATCGCAATCAGTGTCGTGGTGGGATTGATGTCGGGTTGGGCGATCGGTTGGTGGACCGAACGCGTTACCAGCGACGAGTACGCAACGACGCAGCACCTCGCCAGCGAAGCGGAAACGGGCTCGGCGACGATCATCATCGGCGGGGTCGCCGACGGAATGCTCAGCGTTTGGTTTCCCGTTTTGGTGGTTTCGGCCGCCATGTTCCTCGCCTTCGGGTTCGCCAACGGCGGCGAGTTCAACGACTTCAACCGATTCTCGCTGGGCCTCTACGGGGTCGGTCTCGCCGCGGTCGGGATGCTCAGCACGCTCGGCATCACCTTGGCGACGGACGCCTATGGCCCGATCGCAGACAACGCGGGCGGGAACGCCGAGATGGCAGGCCTCGAACCGGTCGTTCGCGAACGCACCGATGCCCTCGACAGCCTCGGAAACACCACCGCCGCGACGGGCAAAGGATTCGCGATCGGTTCGGCCGCTCTCACCGCACTCGCGCTGCTCGCCGCCTACGTCGAAGGGGTCCGAGACGGTTTTGATCGTTGGGGTACTGAGGTCGCCGCGGAAGTATCCGGCGAGGGCTACTTCAAACTCAACAACAATTTGATGATTGAAAAGACTCCGTCGGGAACCGAAACCTTCCTGATCATGCCGACACGTTCGGAGTCACCCCAACAACGCGAGACTTGGCATGCGGTCAACGGCGGCGAATCGTTCAATTCCGTCGTGTTGAATACGGCGATCGAAGGCGATCGTGTTGAAGTCAATCGAGCGACGCTGCAGGACTTCCTGCATTACTTCGATATGACGTTAATGAACCCGAGAGTTCTCGTCGGTGTGTTTCTCGGTGCGATGAGCACATTCCTGTTCTGTGCGATGACAATGAAGTCCGTCGGCCGCGCCGCACAGGGGATGGTGGTCGAGGTGCGAAGACAGTTTGTCGAAAACCCAGGTATCCTCGAAGGTACCGTAACACCGGACTACCAACGTCCGATCGAAATCAGCACCAAGGCGGCGCAGCGAGAGATGATCCTCCCCAGCCTTCTCGGGTTGCTACTACCGATCGCGGCAGGATTGACCCTCGGCGTTGGCGGCGTCCTCGGACTTCTCACCGGATGCCTCACCAGTGGATTCTGCCTGGCCGTTTTCATGGCCAACAGCGGCGGCATGTGGGACAACGCGAAGAAATACATCGAAGCCGGACACCATGGCGGCAAAGGCAGCCTCGCTCACAAAGCCGCTGTCGTTGGCGATACCGTTGGCGATCCCTTCAAAGACACCAGCGGACCGAGCCTGAACATCCTGATCAAATTGATGAGCATGGTCAGCGTCGTGGTCGCCGGTCTGATCGTTCGATACTCGCTCGTCGCGTTGGAGATTTTCTAACCGAACAGGTGCCGGCAAGCCTTATTTCTTTTGCCACACGCGAACGTACTCGATCTCGTAGTCAACAACGCCGTCGTCTTTCTCGCCCTCGGGGCTGTTGCGTTCGAGATCTTCCTTGCTCTTCGGCATTCCATGCCACGGAAAGGTCTCATTGTCCAGCCACAGATGAATCGGCACCGTGGCAACGTAGCCGTCGTAGTCCTGGTCGACGTCGCGGTTTTCGCGTGCCCACTGACGCACGTCGTCGGCGGTTACCTCAGAGTGCAACTGCCCATCGAGATAATACTTGATCCCATTTTCACTCCAATCGACACCGTACACGTGGAAGTCATCCGCAAACCGGAAACCAACATCTTTGCGTTCGGTATACACCGGCTTCCCTTTCTGTTTCTTCCAATCTCGGACTGACCACCACAACTCGCTATCGAGATGCTCTTTGGCCTTCCCCCGACCGTCACCAAACTGTTCAAAAAAATCGAACTCGATGCCTTCTCCGGTGGACCAAAACGCGCTGCTGAGCTGAGCATCGGCCGCTTTGCTTTTGATTTCGATATATCCGTATTGAAACGGTTTGCGTGAAATGAAACACGCGGTCGTGATGTTTTCGTACGGCAACGCATCACCGAAAACCGGTTGGCGAATCTCATCGCTGAACGGAAAGTCCGGCTCCCAACGCACTTCGAGCTTCAGCACCCCGTTTTCGAGCCGGTAATTCCGACCCGAAAACTGCGACGGAGCCCGTCCCTTCCAAACCTTCTTCTCCGATTTGTCCGGATGCTTGTAGAACGGTTTACCGTTCTCAAATTTCCCAACGATATACCATCGATCCTCGTCCACCTCCGAACCGTCGAACTCGTCGCTCACCTCGGTGTTGTAAACCCACTCGCCATCATTGGTCGGATCCGAAAACGGTGCCGGTTGCGCATGTGCGTCGGTTGGTTTCGTTGAATCCACATCCTCTGCAGCAGCCACAACCACCCATTGCAACGCCACCATCATTGCTACCACGTGCGGTAGGCAGAATGCGGTGTGACTTATTGTGGAAAATGAATCAAACATGAGTACCTTTCGACAGAATTAGATAAACGGATCGAACACGGACGAGTCGTTCCGCAGGAGTCCTCTGATTTTGGTTTTCATAAAAACCATGACGCGTCACGTGGCACCGAAGAATTCTCGACCCGAATTCCTAGACGGCTTGTTGATTTAGCCGCATACCGCATGACCACAACAAGCCGATGGGCATCGGCCCTGGTTGGCATCTGGTTAACCTCCGCTAACGCGGTACGGCTCATTGAATCAACGTCCCGTTGACGCTTTCTCGAGCCAGCATGGCGTGCTCCGTGATATCACGATGACAGCTTGCCTTGTATTTCTTCGATACTCAGGTTTTTCGTTTCCACCAACGTGAAATACAAAATGGCCAATCCCAGACCGACT
>JBICHZ010000319.1:0-3656 GCA_043101355.1 Rhodopirellula sp. JB044 | reverse complement strand
TTACATGGATCACCGGTCCAGCGGTGAGCCCGACGCTCGGCTTTGCGCAGAAACTCGCACCGAGTGCGGCGGCACCTCGCAGGCATTGGCGGCGGCTGAGTTTCATGGGACGTCCTAACATTCGAATGAGAATGTCCGGCGAAAAAGGAGGAGGGAGAGGTCTCGCGGTGGGAGCACGGATGATAGAGCTGTGTCGGTTTCGCAACCATTGGAAATCTGAGCATCACAAGCAGTGTACGTTTGCTTGCTCATTCGACGCCCTCATCTCTCGATCAACGCGCTGCTCTCTCGATCCACATGCAGTCCGCATCCTGCCTTGTTTCGCCTCACGACTGCAATCGTGTTTTTGCGCAGCACGTCGTACAGAAGTTACGGGTAGTCGGTCCCGCATTAACTCGCCCGCTGCGGGCACATCAAAACAGGTTCGATATCGAGCGGCTATAGATAGGTTGGAAACCGCGACGCAGGTTTCGCGATTTCGCTTCCACGATCGAAAAACCGGCGTAAAAAAACGGTGCGATAAGGGAATCCCTTACCGCACCGTTGGCAAAGCGGCCGAAGCACGCCGCGTTCAACATGCCATACCAAATGTCAGGTGTGACACCGGGAACTCATGTTAGGTGTTAATCATCGACGCACGGGTGCCGACGCGCTGCTGACGGTGAACTGATAGGTCGAGAATGACCGGTCGGACAGGCTGAGATGCTCGCCGGCGGTGATCGATTGCGAATCGTCGAATCCACAACTCCCCATGAACTCAGTCGGATCATCGTCGCCAAAGATGAATCGTTCGCCGAGTTCTTCCATCCCTTCAACGAACTTCAGAATCTCTTGGTGTTCGGAGGTTCCGTCGACGACACTTTGCGTGACGATGTCGCACCACAAGCGGCTGTCGGGATGTTGGCAGAGGCTTCTCGCCATCGTCAAGATTTCACGGTTCTCCTCAGCAGTAAAATACATCGAGCAGCCTTCGTAGACGATGACGGTCGGACGCGTCGGATCGAAATCTGGATGTTCGAGCAACAAACGAGCTATATCGTCGCTCTTGAAGTCGGCTGCGATCATCCGCCGGCTGACCATGGGCCGGTCGGTCATTTGAGAGATCACCCGCGTTCGCTCTTCGAGCATCTCGGGAAGATCGAGTTCAAAGAAGGTGGGATGTCCGAGTGTTTCGAACATGCGGAATGGACGCATGTCGAGTCCGACGCCCAGGATCACCACCTGCTCCAAGTCCGGAACGCTTTCGATCGTTTGATCGATGTGTGCCGTTCTGGCTTTGACCATATTCTGCAGTTGCGGCAAAACACCTTTGAGTCGGTTGGCGAGCAAGGCGCCGTGCGGTCCCGCCGCTTCACGTTCATGAGACGTGTCGACACGCATGCCGTGATCGTCGAACGAAGCACGCAGGCCGGCGATCATCCGGGCAGAGGCTTTCAGTTTGTGTGCGAACAATGGTGAGATTCGCGGTTGCTGTTTCGTCGGTAGCAATTGCTTCGACGGTTGAGCGAAGTACTTCATCTCGGCTTCGGCAACCACCTCGTCGTTGGAAGTGAAGGTCACCTTCAACGTGACGAGCACCCGTTTACCCGCAAAGTAACGCTGCTGAATCGTCTGCCGGAGATTCTCCGGCACCTCGCAGGTTGCTTTGAGGTGTCCCGTACTCGGACTGCGATACTTCACGTCCATCGCGGCGAGCCACAAGGAAGCAGAGTTCTCTTCCTTGCACCGGTGGACACCCGCGAGGGGAATCCCCCGCAGCAAAGTCGCCAACGCCAGACCACCGGTATAATCGGCAGAAAGCGAAATGAGCGCGGCTTGGTGAGTGCCGTGTTGATTCGTCGATTCGAAACAAAGAGGGAGCACCGACGTGCACGCTCCCTCGGTGACTTCCGTTACTCGCCAATCGACTGATTTGAGTACCGGAATCGCATCATGCAGCAAACCTGTCATGAGTTCCGGATTCACCCGGGTGCTGTAGTCTTCTTCCCAACTGATCGAAAGATCTTCGTATTGTGACGCTACCATGTCTTGCCCCAACTAGTAAACGCAAGAAAAGAAATTGAAACCTGCGGGAGTTTCTATGCGGTGTGCGATATGTCGCAAAGCAAATTTTGTTTGGGTCAATGAATTTCTTGGCAGAAAAGTTCGCAAAGTTTCGGTCAGGTAGGATAGAGCAACCTAGTGTTTGCCGGACGCTACATAGTCGCATTGAATCGATGAAAATGTCCATCACACACCTTGCGTTTCGGTTTGCCCCTCCGAAGTGCTGCGGTCACTTACCAAGCCGTTGAAACTAGGACAGGTTTCCCCGGCGATACTCAAGAGGGCGTATTCTTGAAACCCGTTGTCACACCTGTCGAAGAACCGAACGGCGATGATCGCTTTCGCGTTCTAAGAGAGCTTTCCGATGCGTCGATAGTGTCATGCTATCTCGCCGTGGATCAGCTCTCGCTCGGTCGTGTGATCCTGCGCGAGGTTCCCAAAAGTTTCTTCCACCACGGTGGTTTGGCGCGTTTCGAAAACGAAGCACGTCAAACAGCGAGCATTCGGTGCGAAACCTACTCCAGCCCGATCGAATACGAGGTCTGCGACGAGAAACTGCGGGTCGTTTACGAATACGTCGAAGGCGAACCTCTCGTACAGCAGTTTCGGCGCAGCGGATTTGATGCGCGAAAAGTGATGCTGTTGGCAAAAGACTTGTTGACAGCGCTCGCCCACGTTCACGAACTCGGTTGTATCCAAAAGGATATTCGTCCATCGAATATCATCATGCGGGCCGACGGCAGAGCGGTCCTCTGCGGCTACGTTCCGCTGTGGTGTCCGGATGTTTTCGGCAGTGATTCCCGACTCGGACGCGAATGCGCCTCGTACACGTCGCCGGAACTCTCCGGGATCATCGACCACGACATCGGCGAGGCCTCCGACATCTATTCGGTCGGCTATGTCTTGCACGCGGCGATCACGGGCCAGCCCGCATTCGATGGTGAAATCAGCGAGATCCTTTACCAGCACATGACGGCGGATCCGGAATTCGGTTTGTATCCGAAGGACATGCCGGAGGTGATCATCCGGTTTGTCGAAAAGATGATCCGGAAGGAACCTCGCGAACGCTATCAATCGGTTCACGCGGCTCTGTACGATGTCGAGCAGATCCTTGGCTTTCTCGAGTCCGGTGAAGATTCGCACGGGTTCGTCGTCGGGAGTGCCGACAAACGAACCGAGTTGACCGACCCCGCTTTCGTCGGTCGTGACGATCAACTGATGGTGCTCGAGAACGGCTTGGATCGAACGATCGCGGGCCATTCGAGCAAGATCCTGTTGCGCAGCGAATCAGGGATGGGCAAGACACGTTTGCTCAATGAGATTTCGCGGATCGCCGCCCGAAAGGGTTTCTTATTGCTCGGCGGTCGATCGTCGCAACACGCCGCGCAGCAGCCCAACGCGCCGTGGCTGCAGATGATCGATCAGTTGTCCAAGATGATTGCCACCGACGAGCAACTTCGCGCGGAAACGGCGGCCCGCATGGAGGACTATCGCGAGGAAGTCGCGACGGCAATGCCGGAACTGGCCAAAACACTCGGGTGGTCGAGCGTTCAGATTTCTGGCCCCGAAGAGCTCGGGCAGAAACGGGTCATCATGGCGTTCCGTTCTCTCAT
>JBICHZ010000318.1:0-12585 GCA_043101355.1 Rhodopirellula sp. JB044 | reverse complement strand
TTACTGAATCGGCACGACGAAACGTTTGTCGCCGAAACGCATGCGATACGCCTGCAACTCAGTGGTCGCGAATTGGTTCAATCTACCGAAAACAACGCGAGCAACCCGGCCGTCATTTTTGCCGACCCCAACTATGACGCCCCTCTCTCTGACGCAGCGTCGACCTCCAATCTCGAAAATCAGTCGCTTTCCCTGAAGAATGCGATCCGTCTGCCGAATGTGCAGCGTCTGAAGTTCACGGCGGACGAGGCAGAGGCGATCTCGCCTGCGATCGAGCGTATTACGAAAGAGAAACCTTCGAAACTTTTGCGTGACGCGGCGCTTGAGTCGACGTTTAAAAAACTCGCCGGTCCTTCCGTCGTTGTCCTCAGCACTCACGGTTTCACTTTGCCACCGAAGGACGCACCGAGCAACCCGTTGTTGCGTTGCGGTTTGTTGTTAAGCGGCGTGAACTCGCACACGTCGATCGCCAGCCTGCAGAACGACGGTGTTCTGACCGGACTCGAGATCGCCCGCACCGATTTGTCGGGGACTCAATTGGCTGTGCTGAGCGCCTGCCAAACCGGCCTCGGGGAATTGGAATCGACCGGCGGTGTGGTGGGACTGCGCCGAGCGTTTCGAATCGCCGGTGCCAGGTCTGTCTTGTCTTCTCTCTGGGTCGTTCCTGATCGCGATACGATGTTATTGATGAAAGGCTTTTTCGAATCGTACGCGGAGACAAATCAACTTGCCTTCGCTCTGCAAACGTCGCAACGGGAACGGATCGCATCACATCGAAAACGATTCGGCGCGGCCCATCCTTTCTTTTGGGCCGCGTTTGTCTTGACCGGCGATGCTTCCATCCGACCGTGACTCTTCTTTGAATCCAACCCGCACCATCTATAGACAACAGTGCAGGCAGACACGTTTGCGTGACGGCTCCTTTGCCACTGCGGATACTGTCTTTACCTGCTTTCCGTTTGCGATAGCTCTCGAACGCAGTCATATCCTCGGGTAGACTTGGACGATCCCTTATTTGATCGCCATTAGAACCGGTTCACTGGAGCAGAAGAGCACATTATGCGAGTACGTAGCGGCGGCGGATTCCGAGCCATCCTTTATTCCCTGAAAAAAGGTCGTGAAGCAGGAGGGTACTGGAAATTCTTCAAGGCGATGCGTTCGCGGAACACGTGCAAGACGTGCGCACTCGGCATGGGTGGCCAGAAAGGCGGCATGGTCAATGAAAAGGGCGCCTTCCCGGAAGTCTGCAAGAAAAGCATGCAGGCAATGGTCTCGGACATGCAACCGGGAATCGACCCGACATTTTGGAAGAAGAACCCGGTCGAGAAGCTGCAAAAATTGTCGCCGCGTGAGTTGGAATACCTCGGCCGACTGTTGCATCCGGTGCGCTACCGCGTGGGAGCATCGCACTTTGAGACGATCACATGGGAAGAGGCATTCAACAGTATCGTTGCCAAACTGAAATCGATCACTCCAGACGAAACCTTTTGGTACTTCAGCGGCCGCAGCAGCAACGAGGCAGGCTTCCTGTTGCAACTACTCGCTCGCGTTTATGGCACCAACAATGTCAACAACTGCAGTTACTACTGCCACCAAGCCAGCGGCGTGGGGTTGCAGACGAGCGTCGGCAGCGGCACGGCAACGATTGATCTCTCTGATCTCGAAAAAGCCGATTTGGTGTTCCTGATCGGAGGCAACCCAGCGAGCAACCATCCGCGCTTGATGAGCAGTCTGCTGCACGTTCGCCGTCACGGTGGAAAGGTGGTCGTGATCAATCCGGTTCGCGAAACGGGCCTTGTTAATTTCCGCATTCCGTCGGATCCGCTCTCGCTCGTCAAAGGCAGCAAGATCGCGTCCCACTACACGATGCCACACATCGGTGGCGACCTAGCTCTGCTGTGGGGAATCGCCAAGTCACTGCGAGAACACAATCAGATCGATACCGAGTTCTTACAAAAACATTGCCGCGGCGATGAAGAGTTCTTGACGAGAGTCGACGAAATTTCGTGGGATGAAATCGAATCGAAATCGGGAGTCTCACGCGACGAGATCGAAACCATCGCGAAGATGTATGCCGAGAGCGAACGAACCGTCTTCGCCTGGACGATGGGCATCACCCACCACGCCCACGGAGTCGACAACGTCCAGGCGATCGCCAACCTCGCAATGTGTCGCGGAATGGTCGGCCGTCCGGGTGCCGGGTTGATGCCGATCCGCGGCCACTCCAACGTGCAAGGCATCGGCAGCGTCGGAGTGACGCCGAAACTCAAACAACAAATCTTCGATTCGTTGCAGTCGAAATTTGGTGTTGAACTTCCGACGACGACCGGTCTCGATACGCTCGCATGCATGGAGGGTGCCGCCGACGGTTCCATCAAGGCGGCGTTCTGTCTCGGTGGTAATCTGTTTGGCTCCAATCCCGATGCCGGATTTGCAGACCGCGCGTTGTCCAACTTGGACATGAACGTGATGATGAGCACGACACTGAACACAGGTCATGTGCACGGCCTCGCCGCCGAGACGATCATCCTCCCGGTGCTCGCTCGTGACGAGGAACCGGAACCGACGACTCAGGAATCGATGTTCAACTTCGTGCGGCTCAGCGATGGCGGGCCTCGCAGACTGCCTGGTCCTCGCAGCGAGGTGGAGGTGATCTCGACGCTCGGAAAACGTCTGTTGCCCGACGCTGACGGGATCGATTGGGAACAAATGCAGCATACCGAAACGATCCGGCAATGGATCGGTGGCGTGGTTCCCGGATACGAGAAGATTCAATCCATTGGAAAGACAAAAGAAGAGTTCCATATCGGCGGGCGTATCTATCACGAACCAACATTTGGAACCGACGACGGTCGTGCCGTCATGCATACCCACGCTCTGCCATCTCTCAAGGGAACCGGCGATGACGAGTTGAGGTTAATGACAGTGCGGAGCGAGGGACAATTCAACACGGTCGTCTACGAGGAGGAAGACCTCTATCGCAATCAAGAGCGGCGTGACATTATCCTGATGCACCCTGACGATCTTCGCAGGCTCGGCTTAGAACATGACCAACGCGTCCGAGTCGAAAACGAAACCGGACACATGGACTCGATCCTGGCGCGAGGATACGAAGACATTCGCCCGGGCAACGCGTTGATGTATTATCCCGAGTGCAATGTGCTCGTTTCCCGGTACGCGGACCCACAGAGCAAAACCCCCGCGTTCAAGGGCGTCGTCGTTAAAATTCTCGCAATGCAGACGGCGTAGGGCGAATCCAACTATTGTCGAGACAACGCATCGGTGACGGTTCATCCTCCCGGCTATGGAAACTCGATTGACCTCATGTCCAAACCACACGCCATGTCACCATCCCACGAAGTCGCCAATGCGATCTGGCGTCCTTATTGCCAGATGAAGACCGCACCGGATCCGTTGGAGATTGTTTCAGCCCAAGACTTTCACCTGCAAACCGCGGACGGTCGCCAACTGATCGACGGCATGGCATCTTGGTGGTCGGTCTGCCACGGTTACGCACATCCGCACGTCATCGAAGCGGTCACCAAGCAACTCGAGCGTTTGCCGCACGTGATGTTCGGCGGAATCACCCACGAACCCGCCGAACGACTCGCGAGTCGGATCGTCGCGATGCTTCCCGCGGAACTGAAACACGTCTTTTTTGCAGACAGCGGCAGCGTTGCCGTCGAGGCGGCGATGAAGATGGCCATGGGTTATTGGCGGCGGCGGGGACGGCCTGAACGCTGCCGATTTCTATCGTTTGACAATGCATACCACGGTGATACCACCGGCGCAATGTCGCTGTGCGATCCTGAACGCAGCATGCACGCGTCCTACGGCAACGCGATCTTATCACAAATCCACGCCCCCCTGCCGACACATCCCGGTAACGAGGAAACTCTGCGAGAAATCCTCGATCGTCATCACCACGAAATCGCAGGAATCTTTCTCGAACCGCTCGTCCAAGGTGCCGGGGGCATGCGTTTTCATGACGCGGCAACGGTTCGGCAAATTCGGCTGTTGTGCGACGAATATGAAGTGTTGATGATCACCGACGAGATTGCGACCGGGTTTGGACGCACCGGTTCCATGTTTGCAATCGACACCTGCCAAATCGTGCCAGACATTATTTGTTTAGGAAAAGCACTCACGGCGGGCACGATGACGATGGCGGTGACCGTGGCAACGTCAGAAGTCTTTAACGCGTTCTGGTCCGACTCCGCCGACGACGCGTTCATGCACGGACCGACGTTCATGGCAAACCCGCTCGCGTGCGCGGCAGCCAACGCGTCGATGGATCTGTTCGAAAGCGAACCGCAGGTTCAGCGAGCCCGCGAAATGGACCCCAAACTGCTCGCCGGCTTGGAGAGTAGCCGTCAAATCCCTGGCGTCGTCGATGTGCGAAGTCGTGGTGCGATCGGTGTTGTCCAAGTAGAAGCGTTAACTGAACTGGAAACACTGCGACGACAATTCATCGATGCCGGTGTTTGGCTGCGACCGTTCGGCGACTGCATTTATGTTACACCGCCGCTAAACCTCCCCGATGCGTTGATCGAACAAATGTGCTCGGCAATCGTCGATGTCATGTCGGCGAGAGAATTTTCATCACCGGAGTTAACAATATCGGGTTAACACCTGACACGATTGCGTCTCCGATCGCATCATGCGTCTTCATGCATCAACGCGATCGCGGTACGCTCCCGTCGCAGCGGCATCGATGCGGTAAGACGCCGAAGGGCCGATAACGGACTGCGTTCGCCTTCACGCATTGCGTCACGAATGGCCGCACCGACACGGTTTTGCACCGACTCGTGTTTTGGTAACTCTGGCAAATCGGCCAGGGCCGCGTCTTCTCCAATGCCCAACCATCCCGCACCGCCAACCAACAATACTTCATCGGCGAGCAGGGTGGTCTCTTGATTGATTGCGGTCTGTTCACCCATGAACTCATTGGCACGAACGTCGTGTGTCGGTGCGAGATTGAGCGGACGGTAACCGTACTTCGATACGATCAGGCTGGACCACTGTCCGACAGACGCGATGCGAGCGTGACCGGATTCCGGATCGATGTGAGCGTAGAACAACGACAAATTCGGACGTCCTGTTTCGTCGATCGCACCGTCACGTACCTGCAACAAGGTATGCAGCGTTCGCATCACCGCATCGTGAGGCGAATGCCGATAGCTCGCGTGGGCTTGCAGAGCCGCGCGGGCAACGGTCCCGTCGAGGGTCTCGACGAGATTGGCATTGGGAGCCCACGCACGATTGTATTGGCACATCGACAATGCGATCACACCGTCAGGCAAAACATCCCAGTGATGCCAACTCTGTGCGATCGAAAGCGGTGATTCCACCATGCCATCGACAGACCAACCGGGCGCCAACCGAACGCCCAAAGGCAGGCTATCGTGCTGCCAATCGGCTATTTGATCGGTCCATGTTCGAATCGTTGGCGGAGCCTGCGTTGCGACTTGATGCGGGACGTCCGAGAGCGGCTCCATCGCTTCGACAAAACGAACAACATCAACCTCGGCATCGAACTCAGTCTCCGCGATCTCATCGAGCTCAAAGTCTGCTTCGTCGAAGTCAGCCGCCAACATGCGTTCGAGTTCGGCATCCACCATGTCAGTTTCCGCAGGCGACTTCAAACTCAAAAACGAATCTGACTCCTCGGTGGTGGAGCTTCTTGCCGGCAGAGCGGCATTGAGCGTCGCCAGTTCAGGCAACCCCGACGGCTGCGTCATCCTCGTCAACGCGTGACAAACGTTCGAGGCAGCCAACCGAGCCGCTGCCGTGGCCAAATCGTCGTACTTCCGTACTTCACGCCCGAACAACCACATCGTACCAATCGGCAATTCGATTCCACCTAGCGAAACACAGATCCCGGACGCGAACGGCTCCGGCGGTGTGTATTGGTTGATCGTTCCGCCTTGCAGATCATCGACAGCGACCACGCCTTGAACCATTGCTTCGAGATCACCGCGGGCACCTCGCAGCGGACGGGAGGTGCCAATTCGCTGCACCGGTGACAGGCCGAAAACAAAACGCGTCGCGAGTCGTTCGGTAACTTCATCGAGCAGATAGATCGCGGCCGCATCGGTTCCCGTTGCGAGTGTCGCGTCGGCAAGAACACGGTCAATTTGCTCGCATCCGGCTTCCGCGTTGGAAGCGTCCAAGATGACCGATGCGCGGGCGGCGAGTTCGGCTTGCTGTGACCGAAGGATCGACTTCTGTTGCTCGAGCTCTTCCGCCATCGCTCGCGCCGCGTCGGCTAATCGCTGGGCATCGACCGCGGTCAGCGCGTGAGATTGGTCTCCCGAGACGGCAGCAGTTTTGTCAGGCGACCCTTCCGCCGTATCGATACGCCATCCGGTCGTTTCCGTATAGATACGCCAAAACCCTTCGACCGCCTCTTCACTGTCCTTAACAGTTTGACGAACGCCCGCGGAAGAATCCCGGGTCGCGAGATCCACATCGGACTCGGAATCGGTATCGCACTGATGCAGTTTCAGATAACTCGGTGGAGGTGTGGACACGTCGTCTTCTACCCGGACAAAGGACAAGGGGGAAATAGGGAGATCATTCCATGAACCGAACGACGCATCGACACGTCGTCTCCGTCCCCCATCTCATCGACCACCGAACCAATTTCACTCAACCGATCAACCGGTAAAGTTTGGTTCGGTTACCACGACGGCCGCATAACCCGGTCAGACCGAACGACACGTCGCCGGAGGCCGAACCATCCATCGATACATCGACGGCACTAGCACCAACGCCAACAAAGTCGCACCGCCCACACCGCCCGCGATCGAGACCGCCATCGGTGGCCAGAACCCGCCTCCATCGAGAATCAAAGGAGTGAAGCCCGCCAACGTCGTCAGTGTCGTTGCAATCACGTGACGCGACGAGTGCATCACCTCCCCGCATATTGCATCAACGTCACCTTTGGCTGCCTTTTCATTGGCGCGAATCCCTGCCAACACCCCGATCGAATCGTTGATCGCGACTCCGATCAACCCCATCGTTCCGATAATCGCCATGAACCCGAACGGGTAGCCACTGATCGCCAATGCTCCCATCCCGAGTCCTACCGACAACGCAGCGACCAGAGCAATCAACGCGGCCATTCGAAACGAACCAAACGACAACACCAACGTCGCCAACATCAAAACAGCGAGCACACCTACCGTCGAAAATAGATTCCCCACCGCGTCATCGCGTTTGGATGCCTCGCCGCCATATTGCACCGAATAACCAATAGGCAGTTTTTCAATCAGCGGTTGCAGTTCTTTCTCCAACGCCGTCTGCACTTCGCTCGGCAAAACTCCCGCCACCAGATACGCCGCGACTTCGTTCATCCGCATCCGATTCCGCCGGGGCAATGCCGCCGCCTCGGGCTCGAGACCCACCGTCGCGAACGCCGATAGCGGAGTGACCTGTACCGAGGCTCGACCTGAACCACGAAGAACCAAATCCGCACTCGCGATTCGCGAAACCTCACCGCGGTTGCCGTCACCGACCCGAACGACGATCGGCACGACCTCATTCTCCTGGAGCACGCTTCCTCCACTTCGCCCGTCCAGCGCCGTGGCCAACTGAAGGGCGACTTCCTTTGGCGAAATGCCCGCCTGCGCTGCACTCGCTTCGTCGATATCAAAAGTCAGTTGCGGCAACACATCGGCAAAGTCAGTTTTCACCGCGACGACCTCGGGCATCCGACTAAGAATCGCGCGGGCTTGCTCACCAAACCCCCGCAACAATTCCATGTCAGGTCCGAAGAAACGAACTTCGATCGGCGCGGCAAACGGGGGCCCTTGCTCGAGTTGTTTCACCAGCACCCTTGCGGATGTTACCTCACGACTGACACGGCGCTGCAAAGATGCAATCACCGGACCGGGAGTGATCCCACTCGGTAACCTGACCAACGCTTGAGCGTAGTTCGGTGTACCTCGACGGTTCGAAATCACGTTGTAGTAGAATTGCGGCGCACTCTCTCCGAAAAACCAGTCCACTCGCTCAGCGCCCGACTCGCGCACGATCGTATCGACTCGCCGAGCGATCTCCTGGGTCTGCGCGAGCGAATCCGTCGCGGGACCTTCGATTGTGATGTGGAATTGATCGCGACCGCTCGCAGGAAAGAACTGCTCTTCCAAAGTTTGAAAAGCGAGAAAACCTGCTATCGGCAAACACATGGAAACCGCAACTCCCAACCACGGGCGACCGATGAGAGACGTCAAGGCCGACACCGCCCACCGCGACAAACGAGGCAGTCGCACCCCGGCGGCACTGCTGAATCGGCCACCGCGCGAGCGCACTCCGTTCTGCGATGTCGACTGCCGCGCTGCCACGGTCGGGATCACCGTCATTGCGAGAAACAGAGACGAGACAATCGCCAAGATCACGCTGATTGCGATCGCGCCGACAAACTCACCCGCCGGCCCTGGCATCAACGCGATCGGTGCAAACGCCAACGCAGTCGTCAGCGTTGATCCCACCAAAGGAACCGCCAAGTGAGAAACACTTTGCGACATCGCTTCGACAGGGAATGCCCCGCGTGCTAAACGCGATTGCACCTCATCCACCATCACAATCGCGTTGTCGATCAAAAGCCCCAACGCGATGATCAGTCCGGTGACCGACATTTGATGAATCGGTACGCCGAAGATCCGCAGACCAAACAACACCATCAAACTCGCCAAGGGTAACGTCAGCGTGACGATCAATGCGGATCGGCGTCCCATCAGTAACCAAATCACAAACCCAACCGCGATCGCACCTAGCAACAAGTTGCCCGAAAGCGATTTCAATCGATCCGTGACATAATCACTTTGCCGCAGAACCTGCTCGATACGAATCCCCTCCGGCAAAGTCGCACGGTATTGATCGATCAACTCTTCGGCGATCTCGGTCCATCGGTCGATGCGACTCGCCGAACGAACCATTACCCCCAAAACGACCGCGTCTTTGCCCTCGAGCCACGCGGAGGTTACCGGCGGATTAGGAACACCAAATCGAACCGTGGCAATCTGGTCCAAACGCACGTCGCGTCCGTCGCCGGTCGTCATCGGTGTTTCTCCGATTTGTCCGACCGAGTCGAGTTGGTTGTCGATCTCGATGAGCATTTGCATCGACCGGTCCCGCAATTGTCCGGCGGCACCTTTCGCATCATAGGACGCCAAACGGGTCGCAACGTCAGCAGGCGTGATGCCGAGTGCCGCTGCACGGAGCGGATCCACACGGACTTCGATTTCCTCCCCAGGATCTCCGTACCTGCGGACGAGATCCGTTCCGGAGAGAGCCTGCAACCGGTCTTGCAGTTCGATCGCAAGACGACGCAGCACGCGAACATCCACCGGCTCTTCGCGGTCCCACACCAGCCCCACGATGAGCGCGTACGCGCGAACTTCGAGCTTACGAAATTCGGGACGTTCCGCTTCCGCCGGCAAACGCCCGATACTATCTTCGATCCGGCTGCGAACCCGCGACCAAACATTCTCGGTTTCTTTGATCTCATCTCGCAACTCGATCGTGACGGCACTGATCCCGACGCGGCTGATCGATCGGATCTCTTTGATCTCTTCAATATCTCGCACGCGGTCTTCGATGACTTCCGTCACCAACGTCTCAACGCGTTTGGCGTCGGCCCCCGGCAACCGCGTATAGATGATCGCCACCCGCTGCTCCAACACCGGATCTTCCATGCGAGGCAACACCGCCATCGAACTGAGCCCGGCGACCAAGATCAACAGCACGATCAATACGAGAAGCCGTTGGTCATGAAAAAACCGAGCCGCGAGACGTTCTAACCAATCGCCTCGGTCGCTCAAGTCAGATGCGACTGCATCGTCGCCTCGATCACCTCGCCCGCTCACCGCCGCGAAACCTGAACCGGTTCGTGGCCGCGTTGCGAGAGCATCGGCTTCCTCATCCGAACCCGCACGGCAACGCCTGGCCCAATCTGCCCGACTCCTTCGGCGACGATCCATTCGCCCGGTGACAGCATCCCATGGACGAGCGTCAACGAACCGGCCGTTCGCAGCACCTGCACCTCACGTCGTTGAACGATAGCCTCTGAGTAGCCTTCGACATCTTGGTTCCCGGTCAATGCTTCATCGTGTTTCGGCTCGCCTGGCTTGTCCTTTCGTTCGCATTCTTCCGGCACCGCGACGTACACCGACCACAACCCGCGAACGCCCCGGACCAATGAATCCGTGGGCACCCAAAAAGGGTCACTCAGTGATTGTTGTCTCGACGATGCGTCCCATTCATCACCAACCGACGGGACCCACAACGTTGCCGTCTGGCCGATGTGCAATGCGTCAGAACTCAACCGATGCATCCGTCCACCCGTATCGATCCGAGACAATTCCACGTCGACTCCCCGCGTACGCGTCACGTCATCGACCTGGGGCTGCATCCGGACAACCTCACCGCAGTAGTAACCTGCGTGACGATTTGAAACAACAGATTCGGTTCGCGACCATTGGGTCTCCGGTCTCTCCTTGATGGCCTCGGCGGGATCACGGTCTACGTTTGTGAGTTGTTGGTTACTGGCGAGACGATGCCCTGCGTGCTGTTGATGACGCGTCGATGGACCAAGCGTGCGAGCCGGATTCGATGCCGGAGTCGCGGACGGCGGAATCTCTTTCGGCGGATTCACACCAACCCAAAACCGCGCCCCTTTTTTCCAACCACGACACACCTCCGGTGGAACTCCGAAACGAGCCTCCACGGGCTCGACTTCGAGGATCTGCAATACTCCCTGATTTGGACCGATCATCTCGCCCTCGTCGTACCGCCGAATTGCGATCACGCCCGAATACGGAGCAACGATCTGGCTGTCGTCGCGATCGACGTCGACCTGTCGCCGCGACGCCTTGGCGGATTCCAACCTAGCTCGTGCGAACGCGACCTGCTCGGCACGCGTGCCGTCTTCGAGTTCTTCGAGTTCCGCTTTGCGTGACGCCAACGTTGCTCGCATTTCATCCACAGCAAACTTCGCGTCGTCGAGTTCCTGTTCCGTTCCCGCGCTCCGGCGAGAAAGCTGCTCCTGTCGGCTCAATCGCTTTTCGGCCGATTGCAGTTGTGACTCGAGTTGGCGAACCCGGGCCGACGCCGCCCGCTTGGTCTGCTCGCGAGGTCCTGCGATCGCTTCCGCGAGCGAAGCCGAAGCCGCCGCCACGTCTGCATCGGCCATCATCTCCCGGACGTCCAAATCAGACGTGCCAAGCCTGGCCAAAACGTCACCTTCTGCGACCGCGTCACCTTCGTGCACCAATATCTCATGCAGTCTCCCGCTACGTCGCATCGACAGCCAACTCGATCGCTTCGCACGGACTTCTCCGCGGTAGGACTCAAACAACAACGGCGCGGAGACATCACCCGCACGAATCACCGACACGTTCACACGTCCGACCGCGTCACCTGAATGCTCGCTACCACTAATTGCACCGGAGCCTGCCGACGCATTTGAGGCCAGCACAGGAAAACTTCGCATCGCCCATGCGCCTGCAAACGAGCAACCGATCACCGCGATGGCTCCGATAGCAACAAACAAGCGCATGCCTTTTGGCGTTGTTGCTGTACTTTTTTCGACCACGGCCCCGCCTCCATGCGATGCAGCGTATTCACTCGGTGCTACCGAATCGCTTGATGCTTGAGGTCGGGTCATGCCGGGGAATCCTCAGCAGGTTGCTCGAGTAGCCGTTTCGCGTGACGACGTAGTTTCGGTGTGATCGCCGCCACAAAGCGATGATACGCCTCGGAGTCATACATTGGCCGCCATCCCAAATCGTCCAGCAGCGCGTTGCAGTTTCGCCGGATCGCGATCCGCGGTTGTAAAATCCCAGCGTTTCCGAGCGACGGGCTCGTGGCCTCCAATACCAAACCGCCGTAGACCAACGACCACAAACCGAACACAAGCTGCTCGGTCAATCTTTGTCGCGAGATGCCGTCGGCCAGCGTCAGGTCACCACTTTCGATCGCCGCGTCGATCACACCGCTGAGGCAGTTGATGCACTGCTGTTCGCATTCGGCCAGCAACTCGCGGCGGGTGGGAGACGCCTTCTGCCAAACCGGATCGTGCCGCGTCGTTTGCTCGATCGCAAAGTCATCCGGCAAACAATCCACGTAGACTTCCGCCGCGATCCCGATCGCCGCGCAACGCTCTCGCGGCTGATCACTCAATGTCACCGCGTACCGGAACATCTCCATCCGCCGCCGGACCGACCGGGTCGCCAACGCCGACAGGATGTCTTCTTTGTTGACGTAATGGTTGTAGATCGTCCCGCGTGTGCACTGCATCTCGCGAGCGATCGCCTCCATGCTGACTGCGGAGAGCCCCTTCTCTCGCACCAACGGGTACGCGGCATCGAGGATCCGGCCACTCCGAGCACGAATCTCCCTCTGCTTCGCGGACAAGACCGGCGAAGCGGGAGCGTTGAGTCGTTTCGTCGATGGGGAAGGGGCAGACATGCCACCAATATGATCGCAATATCAAAAATGACAACGCGCCATTTTTGACAAAACGTCAAATTATTGGTTCTTTAGCGAGTCGCGGATTTCCCGCAGCAGCAAAATGTCCTC
>JBICHZ010000317.1:0-16212 GCA_043101355.1 Rhodopirellula sp. JB044 | reverse complement strand
AATCCGGTCGATCACCTCGAGACGGCGGGCAGCATCAGCAGCTAGGCGGGGTAGAGAACGTAGGTAGTGACGTTCTTGTTCGAGGGATTCCGCGAAGTCGTTACTGAAGTGACGCAGGAGGTGGGGGCCGAAGAGCAGTGCTGCTTCTCGGTCGAGGCCTTTGTAGGCTGGGTCGGGATGGGGTTGGTTTGGTTGCTCGGTAGTTTTCGGGCGCTGGAAGCGGAGGATGATGTATCGCCAGTGGCCTTGGGCGGTGGTTTCGTCGGTGAGGTGATAGCCGGTTCGCAGGGCCCAGGCACGAACCATTTCCGGTTTGCGGTTGGGTTGGATGATTGCGGTGGCGGGGACTCGGTCGGGGTGGGCGTCGAGGATGCGGACGATCAATTCGCCGCCCATGCCGCAGATGCTGAGACAATCCGCTTCGCCTGCCTCTAAACCCTCAAGCCCGTCGGCCAACCGCACGTCGGCGTTGAATCCGGTGAGCGTGGATCGCGAGTTTTCATAGGGTTGCCGCTTGTTTTCGATCGCGATTCCTCGCTGGATTCGACCAGACGCGAGGAGGGCTTTGAGCAGATGCCCATGATCGGATCCGATGTCGGCGTGGGTTACGCAGCGAATTTGCTGGGCGACGACTTTCAAACGTTGATCGAGGTGGGGCAAGGGAAAACGAAAGTTGCTGGTGACAGGTGGTGAAAGGCTAGCGGTGTGTCACGATTGTTAATTGCAGCAAATACCGTAGCGAAAGTTGCCAAAACTATCGGTGATTCTTACGGCCTGCCGAAACTCTTGGCGGTTTGTTGATTTAAAGAGTGATAGGGGTAGGGAAGTCCGGTTGCGCCGGACTCCCCTCCCTCCGAACCGTACGTGCGGTTTTCCCGCATACGGCTCTCCAGTCAGTGGTCACCCGATAGGGATTGAACGTATCGAGTGTGGGCTTCTCGCAGACTCGCAAAGCCACGCTCGACGAAGTAGGAATTAGGCCAACGGTTCTTCGCCGGTTGACGCTTCGGGTTGCGCCGATGACGCTTCTGAAGCTGACGACGCAGACGCCCGCGGATCATCTGATCGTACCGCTCAAAGATGTTCCACGTACTGTGACGAAAGTAAGCGAACCAACCGTTCGTCAAGCGATTAAGCTCGAAGATCGTTGCTTCCATGCTTTGCCCGCTCTTTCGAGGGGTCAACTGTCGGATTCGGTCGACCATCTTGCGGTGGCTCTTGGCACGAGGGAAGCGAAGCTTCCCTCGAAACGAATAGCCAAGAAAGTCGAAGCTCTTCTCGCGACTGTCAACGATGTGTGTCTTCTCGGGGTGCAACGTCAAACCCGCTTCATCTACGAAGCGTTTGACTTCCTCAAGGGCCGCTTCGGCTTGCTCCTGACTACGACACAGGATTACAAAGTCGTCAGCGTAGCGAACCATCTCGTAGCCAAGCTTGGCCATTTGGTGGTCCAGTTCGTTGAGGTACAGATTCGAAAGTAACGGGGACAGTACCGCCCCTTGCGGAACGCCTGAATCGGGCGTCCACTCGCGAAGGTCTTCCAGGACTGATTGATCCAGGAATTGCTTCACTAAATTCAATACCCGCGAGTCCGAAATCTTCTCACCGACCAACGCCAGCAAGCGGTCTTTCGGAATCGTGTCGAAGTAACCTTGAAGGTCAGCATCGACCACGAAGACATGACCGGTTTCCAGGAGTTCTTCGACCACGCGCAGTGCATCGTGACAACTGCGACCACGGCGGAAGCCGAAGCTTCGCTCGTGGAATTCCTTGTCAAAGATTGGTTCGATCACGTTGACCAGTGCCGTCTGCACGACGCGGTCTCGAACCGTTGGAATCCCTAAAGGCCGCGTTTGTTTGCTGCCCGGTTTGGGAATCTGCACACGGCGGACCGCCTTGGGGCGATACGTGCCGTTCTTCAGTTCTTCGGACAGACGCCGGATCTCGGCAATCTCGTCCTCGCTGAAGTCTTCTGTGCTTTGCCGGTCCACTCCCGCTGCCCCTTTCCTGCCGATCACCTTGCGGGCCGACACGAAGAGGTTCAGCTCACGGTACACCTTGTCAATCAAGGCATGCCATTTTCCTCCTCGCACTCCTACATCGAGTGCGTTCAACATGCGGTCGGTCCACACGCAGCGATTCGCCCAATCGGAAATCTCAATTGCTGACTTCCCATCAGGTTCTCCAGCACGGCTAGCCTTCGCCGACGGACTCTCCGCCGAGAACGGCACTGTCACCGGGATGTAGTCTTTCGATTTACGCTTCGCTGTCATGCGGTCCTACTGGCATTCCACTTTCCTACCTCCCTTGGCTCGCAGCGAGTTTGATTCTCGCTGGTCGGCACTACTATGGAGGCTCTGACTACTGGACTCAGTTTCGTTGGCCTTCGCTATCGAATTGACTAGCGAGCGGCCTGGGACTGCGACTGGCCCAGTTCTCTCTGCTTATCTCGATTGAACTTCCGAACATTCCGTCTCCAACCACCGCACAGCTATTTCGCTGACCTCAGTTTAGCACGTTACCGCGTTCGATCACCGTGTCAGCCGTCTCACCGACCGCCTGAGCATGCTCAGACTGACCTACTATGGTCATCTTTGGGCCGCCAACGTGAGATCAGAGGTTCGCCATTTACGAGCAGGCTCCCCGACAAGCTTGGCCGAATCGAGTTCACCACAAGGGTTACGGACTGTTCATTTGATCCATGCTTACTCTCCACCTTTCCTGTTGGAAACGCAGTTACACTTCACGTTCAGGGCGGTAACGAAATCCCTGTCCAGGACTTTCACCCGGCAATTCAATCGCCTACACAGACGTACTCGCCGATCACTCCGTGATCGGTTTCTAAGAGGAGTTCCGATCACGGAGTGATCGGCGACATTCATGAAATCGACAAACCGCCAAGAGTTTCGGTAGCCCCCGTGGAACACCGAAAGTTATGGCAACTTTCGCTACGTGTTGGTTACTGGCGACTTTTTCTCAAACCTTCTCGGAAGAATTCGCTCACCAAGTCGTCGGTCCATGACGTGCGGTCGCGTTTGAGGAAACCGTGGTGGCCTCCTCCCCGGGAGACATGCAGCCGAACAGGTGATGGCTGTCCCTTTTCGTGACGACCTTGTTCGAGCAACTCCTCGAACGATTCGATCGGGACGAGGGGATCATCGTCCGCGGTCACGATCAGTGTCGGCACCTGGATGTGCTCGACGACGGGTGCGGCGGACGACTCTCGGTAGTAAACCTGCTCGCTTTCAAAACCGGCTAGCGGTGCCGTGAACGTGCGATCGAAGTAACGCAGCGTTCGCGGTCGAGGCAGCGAGAGCATTTGTTGGTAATCCTCTCTGGCTTGCAAACGGGGTGACGCTCGGCGCAGCAAATGCGTGATGAAATACCAATTGTAAAAACGCAGGGCTGGTGACTGCATCGCGTCGCTGCAGCGCTGCAGGTCCAACGGGGGCGCGATCGCGAGGATCGGGCCGATACGGTCCCATCCTTTCGGGATCTTATGAAAACCGTTGCCAACTCGGCCGGCGGTCAGCAACAGTTGATTTCCCCCGAGCGACACACCGACCGCGCCGATCGGACTGTTCGCGTCGTCAATCAATCCCGCGATGAACTCAACCGCCGAAATAACGTCTTCGCTGCGTCCGGCGTGGGTGATGGATTCGCAGAACGATGCGGAGTCACCACAGCCCCGCATGTCGAGACGAAACGTCCGGATCCCCAACTGCCCGAGCCGACGTTGGAAACGAATCATGTACGGCGCCGCATGGCATCCGCAGATGCCGTGCAGCATCAAGACCGCTCCGGCTTCTGGATTCCATCCGTGCGGTTCGTCATCATGCATGACGACCGCGTCACCGTCGGGTAGGTCGACATGATGTCGGCGGTGAGTCGACGGGAACGTTCGGTTGGCTTCGCCTAACCGGGCCGAGATGAGTGTTTGCAGGTGCCCGGTGCGCAGCAAACGATGCGGGGTGAATCCGGGGATTTCAAAGTCGGCGAGCCACCGCGAGGAGGCATCTCGTCGCGAAATTTTCTCCTGAGAATAACGCTGCGTTTGCATGTTTTTCTCCGACGCTTCAAGAACAGAGCGGTTTGTCGTACAACTATCAGCCATGAAAACCATTCGAACCTTTCTCGCGATCCCGCTCCCCGCTCCGCTCGCCCGCAGTGCAGCGGAGTGGATTCACGAAATGAAAGAGGCCGGTGCGCAGAAACGCTCCACGCCCGGAACGCCGCCCCCATCTTCACCTGCGTCGTCGAATTCTGCGATGGGTGTCAAATGGGTTCCCGAAGACAATCTTCATCTGACGTTGAAATTCTTAGGCGAAGTCGAGAACATCGAGATCCCGAAAATTTGCGACGTCGCCGCGGACGTGTGCGAGCAATTTCCCCCGTTTGAGTTGCTCTTCGTCGGCTCCGGATTCCTGCCGGATGTGGACCGAGCCCGCGTGTTGATTGCACGCATCGAAGACCCGACCGATTCGCTCACGGCGATGGTCCGCATGTTGGAAGAACGCTACGCGGACTTGGGGTTTAAACGGGAATCACGTGACTACGTCCCGCACCTGACGCTCGGCCGTGCGCGGAGCGGCAGTCGGCGGGTTTCGCAAACGGCGATCGACCACTGGCGGCAGTACGAAAACGAATCGCTCGGAGAAATGACCGCGGGCTCGATCCAGGTGATCGGCAGTTTTCTCGACAAGCATGGCCCTACCTACAACGTGATGAATACGGTGGACCTGTCAGGTGGGTGAATGTGACGAAGACGTTTTGCTGGCGATCGAGTCGACGTGCGATGAAACCGCCGCAGCGGTTGTTACCCGCAGCGGTCGGGTGCTCGGTGAGTGCATCGCGACTCAAGAAAACCTGCACGAACAGTTTGGCGGTGTGGTTCCCGAGATCGCCGCCCGCGCTCACCTCGAACGCATCCTCCCGGTGATCGATACCTCGCTGCGTCAGGCGGGTGTCGAAGGGAAAGACTTGCACGCGATCGCGGTCGCGGACCGTCCCGGTTTGGCCGGTTCGCTGCTCGTCGGTGTCGTCGCCGCCAAATCGCTGGCCTTGGCATGGCAAAAACCGCTGGTCGCAATCAACCACCTGCACGCTCACTTGTACGCGTGCCAATTGAGCCGGACCGCCGACGGCGACGCGAGCGTTTACCCGGCGATCGGGCTGATCGTCAGCGGCGGGCACACGACGTTGTACCTGTGTCGTGACGCGATTGACCTGGAGTATCTCGGCGGAACGATCGACGACGCGGCCGGCGAAGCTTTCGACAAGGTTGCCGCGATGTTGTCGCTCGGGTTTCCCGGCGGCGTCGCGGTGGCGAGATGGGCGGAAAAAGGGGACGACCAAGCGTTTTCGTTCCCGCGTTCGAAACAGCACGACGGTTCGTACGACTTTAGCTTCAGCGGGCTGAAAACAGCGGTACGGTATGCGATCGTCGGACCAGGGCGTCAGGATTTCTCGACGTTGGAATTGAGCGACGAGATTAAAGCAAACGTTTGCGCGTCGTTCGAAGCTGCCGTGGTCGATGTCTTGGTTGCCAAAAGCCGCCGAGCGATCCGAGAACACGGCGTCCCACGGTTGCTCGTCGGGGGCGGAGTCGCCGCGAACCGGAGGCTACGGCGACAACTGGAAGAGGCCGCCGAGGCAGATGGGTTCGACCTTGTCATCGCCCCTCCCGAACTGTGCACCGACAACGCGGTGATGGGAGCGATCGCCTGGAAAAAAATCGACCGCAACGACTTCGCCACACTCGACCTCGACATCACCCCCGGCCTGCAACGCGGCTTCTAACACAGGTCGGACGAGTCACCGCGAATGACACGAAAGCCAAACTCCGGTCTTCCTTTCGTGTGCTTCGTGTCTTTCGTGGTCGGTATCCGTGCCTGGGATTCTGCGAGATTATTTGACGAGAAAATATTGCAAAGGGTGGCCCTTGGTACTGGTGGATCTCGCATGGTGCTTTGGTGGGATCCGAAACGGGCTACAATAGAACTCCATGGCTAGCGAAGTAACACAGATTCTCAGTGCGATTGACCAGGGCGACCGTCAGGCGGCGGGCCAATTGCTGCCGTTGGTTTATGACGAGCTACGGCGACTCGCGTCACAAAAGATGACGCGGGAACCGGCGGGGCATACGATCCAGCCGACCGCGTTGGTCCACGAAGCTTTTTTGAGGTTGGTCGGCAGCGAGGACCTGCCGAGTTGGGACAGTCGCGGGCACTTCTTTGCCGCCGCAGCCGAATCGATGCGGCGGATCCTGATCGAAGCCGCACGTCGGCGGAAAACCGAAAAGCGTGGTGGCGACCGGCAGCGAATCGACTTGTCGTCCGACGATGTGGTGGAGCACCCCGAGGATTCCGAGACCCTGCTCGCTCTCGACGAGGCGTTACATAAACTCGAGAAGGAAGACAACGAATTAGCGAGGCTCGTCGAACTGCGGTACTTCACCGGCCTGACAATCGACCAAACAGCGGAACTGCTCAACGTCTCGCCTCGAACGGTCAAACGCAACTGGGCATACGCACGCGCCTGGCTCCGCCGAGAGATGGAAGGAGACGGGCCGGCCTGAGTTGCCGCGGCGCACCATGGCAAATGCGAGCGAACGTTCCATCTTCGTCGACGCGATCGATCTCGATGACCCGCACGAACGCAAAGCGTTTCTCGACGAAGCGTGTGGCGACGATGCCCAACTGCGGGCCGGCGTCGAAGCGTTGCTACGCGCACACGACGCACCCGAGAACGCGCTGGACAAACCGCCGGTTGACGCCTCACCTGGTTTAACATCGCAAACGATCGGTTCCCTGATCGGGCCGTATCGGTTGATGGAACAAATCGGCGAAGGCGGCTTTGGGCTGGTCTACGTCGCCCAGCAAGAGCGTCCTGTGCAACGAAAGGTTGCCTTGAAGATCGTCAAACCGGGAACGGGCACGAAGGAAGTCTTGGCGAGGTTTGACGCCGAACGCCAAGCCGTCGCGATGATGGACCATCCCAACATCGCCAAAGTCTTTGACGCGGGAGTCACCGAAGACGGACGGCCATACTTTGTCATGGAACTCGTCCGGGGCGTGCCGATCACCGAGTTCGCCGACGCGCACCAACTATCGATTCGAGAACGCCTGTCCCTTTTTACCGACGTTTGCTCGGCGGTGCATCACGCTCACCAGAAAGGAGTGATTCACCGTGACATCAAACCGTCCAATGTGATGGTGACCCTGCACGATGACCGCCCGGTCGTGAAAGTGATCGATTTCGGCATTGCCAAGGCGATCGGTCAATCACTCACCGACCAAACGATTTACACGCGGTTCTTCTCAATGATGGGCACGCCGCTGTATATGAGCCCCGAACAAGCCGAGATGAGCGGATTGGATGTCGATACCCGCAGCGACATCTATTCCCTCGGCGTCTTGTTGTATGAGTTGCTGGCCGGCGACACTCCGTTCGATCGCGAGCGTCTCGACTCGGCGGGGCTCGATGAAATGCGGCGGATCATTCGTGAGGAAGATCCGCCACGGCCGAGCCAACGCATGACGACCATCAATGACCGTGCGACCACCGTTTCGATGGCGAGACGCGTCGATCCCAAACGCCTTTGCTCGAGTCTTCGAGGCGACCTGGACTGGATCGTGATGAAGGCGCTCGAAAAGGATCGCAACCGCCGCTACGATTCGGCGGCCGAGATGGCCAGCGACATCCAACGGCATCTTTCCGAACAACCGATCCTGGCCCGCCCCCCATCACTGGTCTATCAACTCCGAAAATTCACGCGGCGGCACCGCGTTGCGATCGCGACGTTTTCCATGGTTGCGTTCGCGATGATCCTCGGAACCGCAGTCAGCATTTGGCAGATGCGGGTGGCCTATCACGAGCGAGACTTAAAAGAGATCGCACTCCGTGAAGCCAACCAGGCCAAACGGGACGTCGAACAATTCGCTCTCGTCGTGGCAACCGCCAATTCACTCGTCGCCAACGCGCAAACGCACTCCGGGGCGGGACGTTGGAAGGCGGCGCGGGAAAACTTTGACGCCGCGATCCAGCAGCAACCTAGCTACGACTTGCCGTGGGTGAGCCGGGCACAGTTCTACACGCGGCTGAACCTTTGGGACGAAGCCGCGGCCGATTATGAGTACGCGATGTCGCTCGGTTCGCCCACCGACACTCCGCAGTGGTGGGGCGTCGTCGCCCTGTTCGATTGGACCGGCAAAGAACAGGCGGCTCGCGAGCTGTGCCGACAACTCGACGCTCGGATCGATAACGACGAACCGATTCAGCAGTGGGAGTTCGTTCGGAACTGCCTCACCTGCCCGACCGGCATTAGCGACGAGTCATTCAAAAAGCTCGCCCGGTGGACACGAAAAGAACTCGACGCACCTCGAATCTTGCCGGACGCGCGAAGCAACACCCCGCCGGACTTTCCGCCCGCAGGGTCGCCGTGGGCGATTCAGAAAAAGCCGAACAACGATCCGCAGGCTTTCGATCGGGCAGATCCTCGAACGGAGCCGCCCGGCCCCCCGTCGCCTCACGACGCTTACTTGGATTCGCCGTTGCCGTTTGGGCCGCCTTATCGACCGAAACCGGGGCCACGCGATCATCCTCGACGACCGCCGACCTCCGGTCCGGTGAATCCGGGGCGTCCGCGTCCACCGGAGTCGCCTCACGAGCTGCCGATGAACGTCCAACAATACATCGCCGGGATCGCTCATCTGCGGGCCGGAAAATTCGCCGAGGCGATCGATCGACTCAAAACGGCACAGCGTGATCGGGCATGGCCGGCGAGTTGGTTAGTCGACGCCCCGCTGGCCATCGCCTACCAGCAAAACGGTCAGCCCCAGCAAGCCGTCCAAACGTTGCAGCGATCACGTGCTGCTCTCGCGGAAGTCGCCGAGATGCTTAACCAGGTGAGCACGATCGACGACAAGCCACCATGGTTTGACTTCGTCGAGTATCTGGTTTTCTACCGCGAGGCGTGCGAGAAAATCGAAGGGGCACCGCCGAGCGATTTGCCGTCGTTCGAAGAAGCGCATCAGCGAACGTGGGCGACTCTCTGGTAAACGTTCGCTCGACGTCCTAGAAAGACATTCCGCAGGCACCTTTGGAAACCGCGCCTTTCGTGGGTGCCTGCCTCGCTGCGTCGAGACGTCGCGTCGTGCGGGACTGGTGAATCGACGGGGTGTGCGGGTAAACTCCTGCGGCCGACCGTTGCAGATACCGGTGCCGCTGCGCCGCCCGACTCCTTCGACCTTCGAATCAACACCATGAGTATCATTACCGTCCCTTTTGGCGAGACGTCCGACGGGGCTCCGGTGACCAAAGTCACGCTGACCAACAAGTCGGGCAATCACGTCAGCGTGATGAATTGGGGCGCGTCGCTGTTGGAGGTGGTCGTGCCGGATCGGTCCGGCAAACGTGAGAACATCAACTGCGTTTTCGATTCGATCGATGGTTACCTGGCAAAGCACCCAGGTTTTGGCAGCACGATCGGTCGATTTTGCAACCGGATCGGACTGGGCCAATTCACCATCGACGGGGTCAAACATCAGGTTACCGTCAACAAGGGCAAGCATTGCCTGCACGGGGGAGCGGTCAACTTTTCGCATCACAATTGGTCGACCGAATTGATCCCGGCCGACGAGGCTCGCGGCGAAACGGAAGACCGCGTTCGCTACACCTTGATCAGCCCTGATGGCGACGAGGGGTTCCCCGGTGAGCTGACCGTGACGGCGGAATACGGTTGGAACGATGCGAATGAGTTGACGCTGGAGTACCGAGCCACGACGACGGCGGCCACTCCCGTCAATTTAACCAATCACAGTTACTGGAATCTCGGCGGCGTCGATTCCGGTACCGCACTGAATCACGAGGCAACGATTCACGGCAGTAAACTGTTAGCCACCGACGAGGACCAGATCCCAACCGGCGAGATTCTGGACGTCGACGACACGCCGTTTGACTTTCGCCAACCCATGCCGTTTGCCAGACACATCGAGTCCTTGCCGGCGACGAAAGGTTACGACCACTGTTACGTGATCGACGGCGAAACCGGAACCCTGCGCCCGGCTGCTCGCGTGACCGATCCGGTGACGGGCCGTGTCATGGAACTGGAAACGACCTTCCCCGGCATGCAAGTGTATACAGCCAATAATCTCAAGGGCGATGCGTCGAGTGCCGGGTATCCTCCGCACACATCGTTCTGTCTCGAGACGCAATATTTCCCCGATGCGCCCAACCACGCGAACTTTCCCTCGACGGTACTGCGTCCGGGTGAGAGTTTTCATGAAAAAACCGTCCATCGCTTCATTTCATAGGCTCACACGGGCGCGCTGAATATCGTAAAACATGCGTCAACGCATGATACCGCTCCCGAGCAACCATGCCCCATCCCCGCCATCTGATTAGTCCGTCATGAATATTCTCGAAGTTGCACTGTTTCTCGGATCCGTGATCGGCGTGATCGCGCTGGGCATATGGATGGCGGCCGAACCGGATGACGGTGACCCGACGAATGACGCATCGGATTACTTTCTCGCCGGCCGTGGGCTGACGTGGTGGTTGGTCGGATTCTCGTTGATCGCCGCCAACATCTCGACCGAGCAATTCGTCGGGATGTCGGGGTCGGCGGCGAACTGGTTGGGGATGGCAATCGCCTCGTACGAATGGATGGCGGCGGTCACGTTGGTGGTGGTCGGCTTCCTGTTCCTGCCGCGGTTTCTGAAAGCGGGTTTGTTCACGATCCCTGAGTTCCTGGAGTACCGATTCGGACCGATCGCCCGGTTGGTGATGGCGATTCCCGCCGTGGTGACGTTGGTTTTTGTAGCGACGTCATCGGTGATTTTTTCCGGTGCGAAGTTCATCTCGGAGTACTACAACACGGTTCCGGTCCTGAACAACTTGACCGCGATGTGTTGGTTGATCGCGTTGTTCGCGGCTGCCTACGTTTTCGTCGGCGGACTCAAAGCCTGTGCGTGGACGGATTTGGTTTGGGGTTCGGCGTTGATCGTCGGCGGCATCGTGGTGATGACAATGGCGTTCATTCAGTTATCCGATCGCCCCGCCGAAGAGTTGATCGAAACGAAAGTCGCCAACTCCGACGCGACCGTTGCTGATCTAGAGGAAGCCGGTTTCTGGCGAAGGTTTATTTTGCTCAACGACGGCGTCGACAATGAAGCGGTCGCGGTCAACGGCCCCAACGGCAGCGGCGGGAAAACCCACATGGTCCGGCCCAAGGAAGACCCCGAATTGCCGTGGACGGCATTGATCGTTGGCCTCTGGATTCCGAACTTTTTCTATTGGGGTTTGAACCAATACATCGTCCAACGAACCCTGGGTTCGAAATCGCTCGCCGAAGGTCAGAAGGGGATCGTCTTCGCGGCGTTCATGAAATTGTTGATCCCGTTCCTGGTCGTGATTCCAGGGATCCTGGCGTACAACTTGTTCGCCGAAGACTTGTTCAATTCCACGACCAACGAATACGACTACGACCGGGCATTCCCCGTGCTGGTTCGGAACCTGATCAAACCCTACCCGATGATCTCGTGGTTCATCTTGGCTGCTCTTTCGGGTGCCGTGATCAGCTCGCTCGCATCGATGCTCAACTCCGCCTCGACGCTCGCGACGATGGATTTGTACGCCAAGGTCACTCACGAGAAGGACCAAAACAAACTGGTCATGGTCGGCCGCGTGTTCGTTGTCCTGTTCGTTCTGTTGTCCGCATTGGTCGCCCCATCGCTGGATAACTTCACCAGCATTTTCACTTACATCCAAGAGTTCCAAGGGTTCATCTCGCCAGGGATTCTGGCTGTGTTCCTGCTCGGTTTCTTCTCACCCCGAACGCCGAAGTATTATGGAACGCTCGGTATCATCGTGAACGTGATCGCCTACGGTGCGTTCAAATGGGTCCTCGGTCCGATCATGGTCGAAAACGGTTGGTGGTATGCCGATCAGATCGCGTTCCTGGACCGGATGGCGTTGTGCTTCTTCATTGTGTTGGTGACCGGTTTGGTCGTGACCTTGGTCAATCCGCTCAAGACCCCGGTCCTGATGCCGGTGAACGAGAAGATGAATCTCGAATCGTCCAAGGGTGCCCAAATCGCGGGCGGGTTGATTATTTTGGCGACCATGGGCCTCTATTACTATTTCTGGTAAATAGTGGTCGATCCTTTCGATAACCCCAAAGTGAGTACTCCATGGATTGGAAGACGATCGACGCCTGTCGACGCTGCGAAACATTGCCTCAAACGGTCGAAGTTCGCGGTTGGGTTCGCACCCGCCGCGACAGCAAGGGGGGCTTCAGTTTCATTGAGGTTAACGATGGAACCTGCCTCGGCAATCTCCAGGTCGTTGCTCCGGGCGAACTCGACAACTACGCGTCCGAGGTCCAAAAACTGACCGCAGGTTGCAGCGTTGTCGTTCAAGGTGAGCTGGTCGAATCACCCGCGAAGGGGCAATCCACGGAACTGCACGCACAATCCGTTCGCGTGATCGGTTGGTGCGACGGCGAAACCTACCCGTTGCAGAAAAAACGCCATTCGTTCGAGAAACTCCGCGAGTGGTCGCACCTGCGTGCCCGCACTAACACGCTCGGCGCGGTGATGCGGGTCCGCAATCGGATCAGTCAATCGATCCACCGATTTTTCGACGATGCCGGTTTCTATTACCTGCACACTCCGATCGTGACTGCGAGCGACTGCGAAGGCGCAGGCGAAATGTTCCGCGTGACGACGCTGGACCTTGAAAAACTCGCCGGCAGCAACCGTCCGTTCGATCCGTCACAGGATTTCTTTGGCAAACCCACCCACCTGACCGTCAGTGGTCAACTCGAAGGCGAAACCTACGCCAGTGCGTTGTCAAAGATTTATACCTTCGGCCCGACGTTCCGTGCCGAGAACAGCAACACGTCGCGACACCTCGCGGAATTTTGGATGGTCGAACCGGAGGCTGCGTTCTTCGACCTTCGCGACAACATGCAGCTCGCCGAGTCGTTCCTCAAACACGTCTTTTCGGATGTCCTGGAACACTGCGCCGAGGACATGGAGTTCTTTGACCAACGGATCGAAAAGGGAAAAATCGATCAATTGAAATCGGTGATCGAGAAACCTTTTGAACACATGACGTACACCGAGGCGGTCGATCGCCTGACGTCGTCGAAGGGGTCGTTCGAGTATCCGGTTAAATGGGGAATCGACCTTCAAGCCGAACATGAGAAATACCTCACCCAGCTCGTCGACGGGCCTTTGATCCTGACCGACTACCCGTCGACGATCAAGCCGTTCTACATGCGAGTGAGCGACGACGAGAAGACGGTCGCGGCGATGGACGTGTTGGTACCGGGCGTCGGCGAAATCATCGGCGGCAGCCAGCGAGAGGAACGCCTCGACGTCCTGCTTCGACGGATGAACGAAGCGGGACTCGACGAGAAGGAATACTGGTGGTACGTCGATCTTCGTCGATACGGCAGCGTGCCGCACGCGGGATTTGGACTCGGCCTCGAACGTGCCGTCCAGTACGCGACCGGGATGACCAACATCCGTGATGTGATCCCTTTTCCGAGAACTCCTGGCAACGCGGAATTCTGACTCGAAATCGCCGACGTGCTCTCCCAAACCACCGCGACAAAATCTGTCTGTCGGTTGGCCCCGTCTCCAACCGGGGCGCAACACCTCGGCAACGCGCGGACGTTCTTGATCGCCTACTGGAGTGCCCGGGCGCAAAACGCTCGACTGCTGCTGCGGATCGAAGACATCGACTCGCCACGTGTGAAACCCTGGGCAACTCAACAGGCCATCGAGGACCTCGCGTGGTTAGGGATTGAACATGACGGATCACCAATCATCCAAACGCAGCGCACCGAACTCTACCAGGAACTGCTCGATCGGCTCCTTGCTGACGACCGCGTTTACCCGTGCACTTGTTCGCGTAAAGACATTGAAACCGCCGCCTCGGCGCCCCACGAACAACGTCCACCGAGTGCCCCGTCGTCTGACGCAGAACTCACTGTCGATGCGGAAACGACAATCTATCCGGGCACGTGCAGCGGTTGGCGTTTCGGGGAAGCGATGCCTGAGGAAGGCAGCTACTGCCTGCGGTTTCGAATCGATCCCGCGCCGATGTCTTTTGACGATCAGATTGCCGGCCGTGTGCACTGCGTCCCAACGACCGCGATCGGTGACTTTCCGGTTACTCGCAAAGAAGGCGTCGCCGCGTACCAACTCGCGGTCGTGGTTGACGACATCGATGCGGGAGTCACCGAAGTCGTCCGCGGCGACGATCTGCTGGTCAGCACGTTCCGCCAACTGCAAATCTATCACTACCTCGATGCCCCGCCTCCCACGTACGCGCATGTCCCGCTCGTCGTCGGAGAGGACGGCCGCCGACTGGCGAAGCGCCATGGCGACACGCGATTGTCACAGTACCGAGAACAGGGCGTTGCACCGGAGACGATCGTCGCCTGGGCTGCTCGGTCCGCGATGGGAACTCAAGAAACATTTCCGAGCCAAACCGAAACGGCGGGCTGGGACCTTCGCCGTTGGCACGATGAAATGATTGCTCGCTTCGATTGGTCACAAATCTCACGCGAACGGGTCTGCTTCAACGAGTCAGATGGCTTTGGTGGCTAATGTCGAATGTGATGAGGCTCAGGAGAAATGTTCACTGACGTAGTCGTGGATCGCCTCTCGGAATCGGATCAGCAGTTGGCTTTGAAACCGGTATGGGTTCCAAATCGCGACGACCGTGCGTTTGGGCTTCGCACCACTCAATGAACGATAAACACGGCGATCGGTCTGGTCGAGGTTCTTCGCCATTTCAGGTATCAGCGAAACTCCGTGCGACAACGCGACGAGTTCTTGAACCATCGCCAACTGGTTCGCCCGCTCGACCGCGAGCGGGTGAACCGACCGCTGTCGACAAAACGAGACGATGTTGTCCGAGAGGCAGTGAGCTTCGTTGAGCAGCACAAACGGCTCGTGTTGGATGTCGCTCAAACGAATCTGCTTTTTCTTCGTCAACGGGTGATCCGGCGGCATCACGAGACTCAACTCTTCATCGAACAGATTGTCGATCTCAACATACTTCGTAGGGATCGGCAACGCGAGAATCGCGACGTCGAGTTCGCCTTGTTTGCACCGCCGCACGAGGTTGTCTGTTGTATCTTCCTGCACGATCAGATTGGCATTGGGAAACTGGTCCGCGAACTGACGCAATAACTCAGGCAAGAAATACGGCGCGATTGTTGGAATCGCTCCGATCCTCAGTCGCCCCGTCTGCCCGTCGTCGCAGATTTCCGCCTTCATGTCTTCGACGATCAGCAAGATTTGTTCGGCGCGAGATTGAAAGATCAGGCCAGCGTCCGTCAACTCCACGCAGCGTGGTTTCCTTTCAAAGAGCGGCTGTCCGACTTCGTCTTCGAGTCGCTGGATCGCACGACTGAGTGCCGACTGCGAAAGGCTCAACCGTTCCGCCGCGTGAGTGAAGTTTTTCGTTTCGGCAACGCACTGAAAGTACGCCAGTTGGTCCATGTCCATGTCGGATTCTCTCGTTGGTCACGCGCGACGCGTTGTTGACATCGCAGCAATGTAACGGTGCGTTGATCGCAAGACCATCGGCAGGATCGCACGGCGGGATCGTTCAGAGATGCCGCCTGACTAGAAAACTCCATCGATCGGATTGAGTACAATCGTGACACGCCGAATTGAACCGGCCCCGCCTTCCTCCCTCGCCTTTCCCCACCCGAGGTTCACAGCCGATGAGAACTCGTTTCACATCTCTTCGATGCATTACCATTCATCGCATCGCCATTCTTCTTTGCATCTTCTCTTGCGGATCCATCCATAAAACGTTTGCTCAACCGTCCACGGACACTGAAAACCCGCACGCGAAAACTCAATCCGATCCCCCACGCGGAAGCATCACCTCGGGGACTTTCGACAGCAGCGATATTTACCCGGGAACGACTCGCGACTATCGCGTCTACGTTCCGGCCCAGTACGACTCGCAAACACCCGCGAATTTGATGGTGTTCATGGACGGACTGAACTACGCGCGAGAGAAAGGGAATTTCCGTGTACCTCACGTGCTCGACGAATTGATTCACCGTGGTGAAATTCCGGTAACGGTCGCGGTCTTCGTGAATCCAGGGACGATTCCGCCGACGCAACCTGGAGCGAAACCTCGCAGCAATCGCTCCTTCGAGTATGACTCAATGTCGGA
>JBICHZ010000316.1:0-15059 GCA_043101355.1 Rhodopirellula sp. JB044 | reverse complement strand
TGTCGTCGGCTGCACAAGCGCCCGTCAACTTGAACGCGTTGACCGACACGGTTCAGCTGACCGACAACTCCGCGTACGCACAAAGCAAACTCGCGTTGACGATGTGGACGAGCGCGTTGGCAGAGGAACTCGGCCCTGAGGGACCGGTTGTCGTCGCGGTGAACCCGGCGTCATTGTTGGCGACCAAGATGGTCAATGAAGCGTTCGGTGTCCCGGGCAGCGACGTGCAAAGAGGCGTCGATATTTTGGTGCGTGCCTCGTTGAGCGACGAATTTAACGACGCATCGGGCAAGTACTTCGATAACGATCGAGGACGTTTCAGCGATCCGCACGCGGATGCGTTGGACGCTTCGCTGAACCGAGAAGTGATCAAGAGAATCGACGAGTTTCTATCGGTTCACGTCAGGTAGAACACTTTGACGGGTCGGATCCCTCTCGCCGGATTTCCCTATCGCCGAGTTCGTTGGAATCCAAAGGCCCGAAGGACCATCTGCTTGCGTAGTCCAGGCCAACGGCGGGCAAATGGCCCGCAGTAAAGCCCAGACTCCAAATTACTCCGCAGTCGGGTCGACACGTTTTAAGAATTTAAAGATGTCGCTGTCGGTCGTCATGATCAGCGTGCTGTCGCCGCCGAGCATCTCCTGATACGTCTCCATGGTTTTGATGAAGGCATAGAACTCGCCGGACTCTTCACTTTGGTTGTATGCGTTGGCGTAAATTTCCGTTGCTTTGGCGTCGGCGGCACCCTGAATTTCCTGGACCCGTTTGTAGGCTTCCGATTCAATCTTCAGAAGGTCGCGTTCTTTCCGTCCGATGATCTTTGCCGCTTCGCCTTCCCCTTCCGAGCGGAATCGTTCGGCGATTTGTTGACGTTCGCTGATCATCCGGTCGTAGATGCGTTGTTGGACGCTTTCGTTGTAGTTGATCCGTTTGAAACGCACGTCGAGCAGTTCGATGCCGAAGTCGGTGAGTTTGGCGGCGGCCATGTCGAAAATTTCTTCTTCGATTTTCGCTCGTCCCTTGGTGATCGGATAGAGGATTCCGACACTGCCGGGGGCGTCCACGAGAACCGCGTCACGAACCGGTTTGCGGTCTTTCGTTGTGCGGATGACTTCGATCAATTTATGCTTCGCGATCGCGTTTCGGGTCTCGCTGCCGAGAATATCGTCGAGGCGTGATTGCGCGCTGCGTTCGTCACGAAGCCGCAGGAAGAACTGCTTGGCGTCGTTGATTCGCCATCGACCGAACGTGTCGACGACGATGTAGGTTTTGTCTTTCGTCGGCATCTCGTTCGGACGCCCGTCCCATTCGAGAACGCGTTTCTCGATGCTGGTGACTTCTTGGACGAACGGTGTTTTGAAATGCAAGCCTGACTCGTTGATCGGATCGCCGACCGGTTTACCGAACTGCGTGATGATGACCTGCTCGGTTTCATCGACCGTGTAGGCGGAGTTGTAGAGCAGGAAAAGTGCGAGGACGCCCGCGCCGATCAGAATGGGTGTGGGTAAGTTTTTCATGGTGTCTATTTCGAAGCGGCCGCGGACAGTTGCAACATGGGAAGGAGTTGGCTCGCGTCATCGTCGAGGATGACCTTCTTGCCGAGGTTCGGAACGATCTGACGCATCGTTTCGATGTAGATGCGTTGCTTGGTGACCTTCGGTGCCTTAAGGTATTCCGCGAAGACGGCGTTGAACCGTGCGACGTCCCCTTCGGCCTCGTTGACGCGTTTGAGTGCGTATCCCTCGGCGCCTTGAATCATCTGTTCGGCCTCACCGCTCGCCCGTGGGACGACCTTGTTGTATTCACCATTGGCGACGTTGATGAGTTGTTCGCGTTCTTGTTGAGCCTGGTTGACTTCGTTGAACGAACGCTGGACGGCCTGAGGCGGATTGACGTTTTTGAGTTGCACCTGATCGATACTTAATCCGAGTTCGAATTTGTCGACGAGAGCTTGCAATTGCGTAAGCGCGTTGGCTTCGATCTCTTGACGACCCACCGTGATGACTTCGTCGACGGTGCGATCACCGACAACGGTTCGCATCACAGACTCGGAGATATCTCGCAGGGTGTTGTCTGGGTTTCTGACTTTGAACAGGTAGGCTTCCGGTTCGCGAATGCGATATTGGATAATCCATTCGACCGTGGCCGCGTTGAGGTCACCGGTGACCATTCCACGTTCGAGTTTTTGTTCCGATGAAAATTGATTCGGGTTGGTGGCGCCTGAGGTGCCGAAGCCGAACTCTTGTTTGAGTTGGCGTTTCACCGGAACCATTTGAACTTCTTCGATCCCAAAGGGCAGTTTGAAACGCAAGCCGGGTTCGGCGTTCCGAACGTATTTTCCGAATCGCAGCACCACCCCTTCGGATTCAGCCTGCACGGTGTAGAAGCACGTGAAGGCGGCGAAGACAAGCAGCAGCACCGGGATGATCCAAAGGATCGGTAGGCGTTTGAGATCGACTCTTCGCAGATCGATGTCTCGCCATTCGTCAGGGTCAAATTTCATGAGATTTTGAATTCGTTGGGGGACGTCCGGTTTTGCGGATGATTCGGTTCGAGGTGGTCGTGTCGGATTGAAAGATATCGCCGCGCGAATGCCTCTCGGTACGATCCGGGGAAGTATAGGTCGCGATGTCGGGAGAGGATTTGGGCGTTGCGTTTAACCTCCCGATCCTTCGTCGCAAGCGAACTTCGGCGCGGTTGGCCCCTGCGATGAGGTTGGCCCGGGCGGTGATTTGAGGTGCTGTGAGTTTGCCTTCGACCAAACATGGCGGGAATCCAGGTCGAGATGGGCGCGGTTTCCAAGTGATTTTTTGCCGGCTTGCGGTATTAGATATGACATGCGATTGAGGATGTTGTCTGCGAACGGCTTGCTGCGGTATACGGTCGCATGGGTTGTGACGGCTGTTTCGAAATGTCAGGCCTTTTGACTTCAACCTCCATTGCAGTCATACTGTTCACCCCTCCCACCATCCCCCCTTCCTGCCCACCCTCGGCCGACGCACAGCGCAGTTGGCGTGCAAGCTCATGAAATTCTTGGCCCACGTTCTCGCTCGGGTACTCTTGCCGGTCGCGATCCTCGCGGCAGGCGGATACGGTTATGCCGTGCTGTCAGTGCAGCCCGAGCCGGACGCGATGGAACCGCCTCCCGATCAAGTTTTGCGAAGCCGGGCAAGTTCGCTGAGTGTTTGCGACTATCCGGTTCGAATTGAAACGCACGGTGTGGTGGGTGCTCATAATCAGGTCACGCTCAGTGCCGAGGTGACCGGCGTGATTCGGTCGACCGAATCGGCGTTCGAAGCCGGTGCGTTCTTCGAGAAAGGCGAGCTGCTGCTGGAGATTGACGATCGTGATTACCGCACGGCGTTGAAGGTCGCCAAAGAGCAACACGAACTCGCCAAGGCGAATCTGAAGATCGCTCAAAACGCCCACAACCGGATGCAGGAACTCGCACGCCAACGGAGTGCGTCGACGTCGGAGGTTGACGGCACGCTCGCGACGCTCGTGCAAGCCGATTCGGAAGTCGAGATCACCGCGTCCGCAATCGAAATCGCGTTGCGAAATTTGGAAAAGACCCGCATTTACGCTCCGTTTGACGGACGCGTGGTCAGCAAGACGATCGGCGTCGGGCAATTGGTGAGTGCCGGCACCACGCTCGGCGAGGTGTTCGCGGTCGACTTCGCCGAGGTGCGATTGCCGATCTCGAGCCGCGACCTGAGGCATTTGGAGCTGCCCGAGATGGAAGGCGACCCGGCGGTGGACGTCGAACTGCGTGACGCGATCGACTCCACGCGAGGCGCGGTTTGGCGGGGCAAGATCGTTCGGACCGAAGGAACGTTGGACGCTGACTCGTTGGAGTTGTTCGCGATCGCTCGCATCGAAGATCCTTTCGGATTGCGGACCGAGAACCCGGTACTGCGGATCGGCCAACCGGTGACGGCGACGATCTACGGCGAAACCCTTCATGACATTGTGGTGATTCCTCGCGCGGCCGTCCGCCGATTGGATCAGGTTTATCTGATCGACGAAGACAAACTCACGCTGCGTTCGTTAACGATCGATCCGTTGTGGTCCGATTCGCAGAACGTGGTCGTTTCGGGGCATTCGATTTTGGACAATGAATTGCTCGCGACGACGATGCTCGTGTACGCACCGGAAGGCAGCCCGGTTGAGATCATACCGGAGGAACGTCCCGCGTCCTCGTTAGCCGGCGAGCCACCTGAATTGGATACCACGCCGTGATCCGCTGGTTTACGGAAAACGGAATCGCGGCCAACTTTCTGATGTTGGCGATCGTCGTTGCGGGTGGCTACGTGGCCGTCAACCACGTTCCGCTTGAGGTCACGCCGGCGCTCAGTTGGAACACGGTGATGATCCAGATGGATTATCGCGGTGGGACGGCGAAGGACGTCGAACGTGCGATCTTGATCCCGGTCGAGGCGGCACTCGAGGGAGTCGAAGGGATCGATGAACTGAACGCGGACGCCTATCGTGGCGGTGCGAAGTTCATGTTGCGGGCGAGCCGTGGGAAAGACCTTCGCGATTTGATGGATGACGTGAAGGCTCGGATCGACACGATCACGACGTTCCCCGATGAAACCGAACCGCCGCGAGTGTTCATTCCCGAGTCGGCGAACTTTTTCGATATTTTACAAATCGCGGTTATGGGGGAGTTGTCGCCGCACGAGATGCGCCGCGTCGCACGGCGGGTGCAACAGGACCTGTTGGAAATGCCGGGAATCAGTCGCGTCGACATTCGCGGCGAACAGGTCTCGGAAGTCTCCATCGAAGCCGACGTTGAAAAGCTGCTCGCGTACAATTTGAGTTTCCAAGAACTCGCCGACGCGATCCGCGGATTTTCGCTGGACCTTCCCGCCGGGGCGATCGACAGCGACAGCGGCACGTTCATCGTCCGGACCAAAGGACAGGCCTACACAGAAGCCGAATTCGAAGACATTCCGATCCGTTCGGCTGCCGGCGCGGAGGTTCGTCTGGGCGAGGTGGCGACGATCCGTGATGGTTTTGTCGAGGGCGAACAAAAGATGCTCTTCAACGGGAAGCCGGCTTTGTTCGTTCCCGTGATGCGGGTCGGCGACGAAAGCGCGTTGCGAATCAGCAACCAAGTGCGCGAGTACATTCGCACCGCCCGAACACGGTTCCCGGAAGGCATCGAGCTGGAAATATGGGACGACGAGTCTCTCGCGATTCGGCATCGGTTGAGCACGCTGGGTTGGTCACTGTTGCAGGGCGGGTTCTTTGTGCTGCTGATTCTTGGGCTGTTCATTCGCCCGACGTTGGCGTTTTGGATCGTGATCGGAATCCCGGTCAGTTTTGCAGGCGCGGCGCTGTTCATGCCGTGGTTCGATTTGACCGCCAACGTGATGAGCCTTTTCGGGTTCATTATCGTGACAGGCATCGTTGTCGATGACGCGATCGTGACCGGCGAGAATGTCTACTCGAAGATCATGGACGGGTTGGATCCTCTCGAAGCGGCGGTTGAGGGGACCAAGGAAGTCGCAACGCCGGTGACGTTTGGCGCTCTGACGACCATGGTCGCGTTCCTGCCGTTGATGTTTTTCGACGGCCAGTGGGGCGACTACGCGAGGCAAGTTCCGCCGGTGGTTGCTCCCGTTTTGTTGTTCTCGCTCGTCGAGTCAAAACTGATCCTACCGGCGCACCTGAAGCATATTCGTCGAGCGAGCGGGAAGGGCTTGTTCGCCCGATTCCAATCTGGCGTCGCATCGGCTCTCGAGAAATTCATCGCGGTGGTTTATCAACCGACGCTGCAGTTTGCGGTTCGCAATCGTTTGTCCGTGATTGCTGGGTTCTGCGCACTCGCGCTGCTGATGGCGGGATATTGCGCCGGCGGGCGGATGGGGTTTGTCGCGTTCCCGTCGGTCGACAACACGATGATCAGCGCTCAGTTGGACCTGCCTGACGACACACCGATCGAGGTTACCGAGAAATACGTCGATCGGATCAACGACGCGTTGAACCAACTGAAAGAGGAATTTGTCGATCCGGGAACCGGCGAGTCGATCGTTCAGAACATCGTTCGAGTGACGGGTGCCAAGCGACCGGGATCGCATTACGACAAATCACGCGGGTATGTGGCGTTCGAGGTTTTGCCACCGGAGAAACGCAGCGTTCCCGGACCGAAGAACACTGACCTGGCCACCCGTTGGAGCGAATTGGTTGGTGAAATTCCGGAGGCTCGGCGGTTCCAAACACGTTCGGAATCGTCGCTCGTACGTGACAAGGAGTTCTCCGACGAAGACCTGAACATCGAACTGCGTGGCCCGACGTCGCCGGAGAAACTGCAAGTCGCTCGCGACATCAAAGCGTTGCTCGATGGGTACGGCGAACTGAAAGATCAATGGGCAAAGGTAACGTTGGGGCAAGATGAGATTGAGCTGAGTTTGAAACCGAGGGCGGCGGAACTCGGACTCACGCAGTCGACCCTGGCAAGCCAAATCCGGCAAGCATTTTTTGGCGAAGAGGCTCAGCGGCTGCAGCGCGGCGTGGATGACATCCGTGTCATGGTTCGGCTGCCTCAAGAGGCCCGGCAATCGTTGCATACGTTGGATCGTTTGAAAATTCGTACGCCACGTGGTGCGGAAGTGCCGCTCGATACCGTTGCGAGCATCAACCTCGTCAAAGCACCTTCGTCAGTGGAACGTAACGACCGCGCCGAGATCATCCGGCTCGGTGCTCAGCCGGTCGATGAAGCGGTGGATGTGATCGGTATCGCCAAGGAACTCACGCCCCAGATCGATGCGATGTGCAAAGAGCACGATTTGTCGTTCCAGTTCCAAGGCTATGTTGCCGAAGCGGAAGAGACTCGCCGGCAAACGATCATTGGTGCGACGCTGTTGATGTTGACGTTGTACGGTTTGCTGGCCATCGCGTTGAAATCACTAACACAGCCGATCTACGTTTTACTCGCGGTGCCGTTCGCCATTGTCGGCGCGTTGGTCGGACACATTTGGCTGGATTTGACGCCTTCCTACCTCTCCATTTTTGGGATGCTGGCGTTGGCGGGAATTGCGGTCAACGACACGCTCGTGATGGTGGATTTCATCAACCGCCGGCGAGCATCGGGCGTCTCGCTGATGGACGCGGCTTTGGAAGCCGGCGGGCGACGGTTCCGTCCGATCTTCCTGACGTCGATTACGACCTTTGTCGGATTACTGCCGCTGATGTTGGACGAGTCGATTCAGGCTCAATTCTTGATCCCAATGGCAGTCTCGCTCGCGTTCGGTGTGCTCTTTGCCACCGCGATCACGCTTTACATGGTCCCGTGTGCGGTGCTCGTGGGAGCGGACCTCTTTCAGGCGACAAAGTCACTCGGTCGTTGGTACTGGACACCGCTGGTGAAAATGTTGAAAGGGTCCGAACGCATCGGGCAAACGCAAAAGTCGAGCTAACGCGGACGCACGCTTCGGCCGTGTGCGAACGGAATTTCGCGGGCTCCTTCACGAGATCCACTCTCGCAGGTGTGCCAATTTGCACGCTCGGGTGTGCTATCGATTTCTTTGCGGTGCGTCTTTTTTGAACGCGGCTGAACCTGATTGACCGCATATACGCGATGACTCGTGGCGCTTTTGAAGTGCGTTGATGCGGCGAAACGACTCGCCCGTGACACCCTCGGAATGCGAGTTGCATTCGATCGCGACGCGTGTGCGGCAGGCGTTTGGCACAGTTCGCACAGACAACAACATGTTGTATTTGCAGGTACCGCGACAACTCGTCTCGGGGTGTAGGCAGTACCATCCTGGCGCGTCACGATTTCCTCGTTGAGTCGAGGTGAGAAGACCTGAGAGGACCGTCGCAATCGATGTCAGATGCGTAGACGGCGGTCGGGCATCGCGGTGTGATCGGCCGGCAAGTACCCAGTGTTTTTCCATTCCCAGCAGAAGGAACACGTACGATGAATGGCCGATTTGCGATGATGGACGGCAACGAGGCCGCGGCGAGGATCGCCCACGCCACCAATGAGGTGATCGCGATCTATCCGATCACGCCGGCATCGGCGATGGGTGAACTATCGGATGCCTGGTCGGCGGCTAAGAAGAAGAACATCTTCGGCATCGTGCCCGAAGTGATCGAGATGCAGAGCGAGGGCGGCGCGGCCGGAGCGGTTCACGGATCGTTGCAGACGGGTGCGTTGACGACGACGTTCACCGCATCGCAGGGATTGCTGCTGATGATCCCCAACATGTTCAAAATCGCGGGCGAGCTAACACCGACCGTGTTTCATATCGCCGCCCGGTCGCTCGCGACGCACGCGTTGTCGATTTTCGGCGACCACAGCGACGTGATGTCAGCACGATCGACGGGTTGGACGATGCTGGCGTCCGGCAGCGTGCAGGAAGCCCACGACATGGCGATGATTGCTCACGCAGCAACGCTGGAAACCCGCATTCCGATCCTGCACTTCTTCGACGGTTTTCGTACCTCCCACGAAGTCAACAAAATCGAGTTGATCGATGACGAGGTAATCCGCTCGATGATCAACATCGAACGCGTGAAAGAGCACCGGGAACGTTGCCTCGACCCCGAACGCCCGGTGTTGCGAGGCACGGCGCAAAATCCCGATGTGTTCTTCCAAGCCCGCGAGGCGATCAATCCGTTCTACCAGCGTTGCCCGGACATCGTGCAACAAACGATGGATGTGTTCGCCGAGAAGACGGGACGCCAGTACCACCTTTTTGACTACGTCGGCGCCCCGGATGCGGATCGCGTGATCGTGATGATGGGATCAGGATGCGGCGCGGTGGAAGAAACCGTGGCGCAAATGACAGACGCCGGCGAAAAAGTCGGGTTGCTCAAAGTCCGGCTGTTCCGCCCGTTTGCGACCACCGCATTCCTGAACGCATTGCCGGAGACGACGCAGCAGATCGCGGTTCTCGATCGAACGAAAGAACCCGGTGCGATCGCCGAACCGCTACATCAAGACGTTTCGATGGCGCTGACGGAATCGTGGAGTGAGTCGTTTCCGCAGCGAAGCATGCCGCGTGTGATCGGCGGACGATACGGTTTGTCCTCGAAAGAGTTTACTCCCGCGATGGCAAAGTCCGTCTTTGATGAACTCCGTGCCGACGATGCGAAACGACGCTTCACCGTCGGCATCTACGACGATGTCACGCGTTTGAGTCTTTCGTGGGACGATGAGTACTCGACCGAACCCGACGATGTGACTCGGGCGGTCTTCTACGGTCTTGGTAGTGACGGGACGGTTAGCGCGAACAAGAGTTCGGTGAAGATCATTGGTGAGATGACGCCGATGTACGCGCAAGGTTACTTCGTTTACGACTCGAAGAAGTCGGGATCAATGACCGTCAGCCATTTGCGCTTCGGTCTGCGGCCGATTCACTCGACCTACCTCGTTAGCCGAGCGAACTTTGTTGCGTGTCACCAATTCCAGTTTTTGCAGAAGGTGGACGTGCTCGAAACGGCCGAGCCCGGTGGCACATTCTTGCTGAACAGCCCGTATCCGGCTGATAAGGTTTGGTCGAAGCTGCCTGAAGAGATGCAGCGAGAAATCATCGACAAGGGGCTGCGTTTCTATGTGGTTGATGCGTTGTCGGTCGCGCGAGAGTGCGGCTTGGGGACACGCATCAACACCGTCATGCAGGCCTGCTTCTTCGCATTGACCGGGATTCTTCCTCGCGAGGACGCGATCCGAAATATCAAGGCGATGATCGAGAAGTCCTACGGCAAGGCGGGCCGGGCGGTCATCGAGAAGAACTTCGTCGCCGTTGAAAAGGCGTTCGATGCATCGTTGGCGGTGAAGGTGCCACAAACCGTGGATGCAACCGTGCGCCGCGAAGCACCGTTTTCTGCCGCGAGTCCTGATTTTGTCAAACGGGTGACCTCGATGATGATCTCCGGCAAAGGTGATTTGCTGCCGGTAAGTGCTCTGCCTGTCGACGGTACGTTTCCCACCGCCACGTCGCAGTACGAGAAACGTAGCATCGCGCATGAAATCCCGATTTGGGATCCCGATATCTGCACTCAGTGTGGTCTGTGTGCGATGGTATGTCCGCACGCCGCGATCCGCACGAAGGCGTATCCCGAGTCGGCGGTCAACGGTGTGCCTGATGGATTCCGTTCGCTCCCGTGGAAAGGAAAAGAACTCGGAGACCATCTGTTGACGATCCAGGTCGCACCGGACGACTGTACGGGATGCGGTGTGTGTGTGGATGTCTGCCCGGCCAAGAGCAAAGAGGTGGTCCGGCACAAGGCGATCAACATGGAACCAAAGACGGAACATTTGCAGGTCGAACGAGAAAGCTACGACTATTTCCGTCAACTGCCCGAAACGGATCGGCGAGCGGTGAAAGTCGACTCGATCAAAGGGGCTCAGTTGCTGCTTCCGCTGTTCGAGTTCTCCGGTGCATGTTCGGGTTGCGGGGAAACGCCGTACCTCAAACTGCTGACTCAGTTGTTCGGGGATCGCATCGTGGTCGCCAACGCGACGGGATGCTCCTCGATCTACGGCGGGAACCTGCCGACGACGCCTTGGGCCGTCGATGACTGCGGCCGTGGCCCCGCGTGGAACAATTCGCTCTTTGAAGACAACGCCGAGTTCGGATTGGGGATGCGGTTGGCGATCGATCAAAAAGAAGCGGCCGCTCGCGAACTGCTCAAACGAATGGCCCCCGCGGTTGGCGATCAACTCGTTGATGAACTCTTGAGTTCGAAGGAAACCGACGAGGCCTCGATCGCCGGTCAACGCAAACGTGTGGCAACGTTGAAGCGGTTGCTGCAAAAGGAATCTTCACCGGAAGCAGGATTGCTGACAACGATCGCGGATGTATTGGTCCCACGGAGCGTTTGGATTATTGGTGGCGACGGTTGGGCGTACGACATCGGTTTCGGTGGTCTCGACCATGTTCTCGCTTCGGATCGCAATGTGAATATTCTCGTCCTCGATACCGAGGTGTATTCGAACACCGGCGGTCAAGCGTCGAAGGCGACACCGCGTGCTGCGGTGGCGAAGTTCGCCGCGAGCGGGAAATCGATCGGGCGGAAGGACCTCGGGATGCTCGCCGTTGCGTACGGAAACGTCTTCGTCGCACAGATCGCGATGGGGGCCCAGCCGATGCAGACCCTCAAAGCGATCCGCGAAGCCGAGTCTTATCAAGGCCCGTCGCTGATCCTTGCGTACAGCCCGTGCATCGCACACGGGATCGACATGTCCAAGTCGATGACGCATCAGAAAGATCTCGTCCGATCAGGTTTCTGGCCACTGTATCGCTACGATCCCCGTATGGCGCATGATCACGGACACCCGTTCCACTTGGACAGTCGCAAACCATCGGTTTCGTTTAAGGAGATCGCGATGCGGGAGGCTCGTTTTGCGATGTTAACGCGGACGAATCCGGAACGAGCAAGCCAACTGTTTGATTTAGCACAACGTGAGATCGACGACCGATGGCAATTCTATGAACAGATGGCTGGCGTGGAACGCGAAGCCATCGCATCCGATGAGGCGGTATTGTAATGAGTGTCAACTTAGGGACCCGCTATCTCGGGATGTCGCTAAAGAATCCCCTGGTGGTTTCGGCTTGTCCTTTGACGGGTAACCTGGATTCGTTGAAACGGCTCGAAGACGCCGGCGCGGCCGCTGCCGTGTTGCCTTCGTTGTTTGAGGAACAGATCGAACATCTCGATTGCCAGTTGTCGGAACTCTATGACTTTAACGCGAATTCGAGTCCGGAATCGCAGAGCTATTTTCCGGAGATGGAATCGTACAACACGGGACCAGACGGCTATCTGGAACACCTGCGAGCGGCCAAGCAAGCCGTCGATATTCCGATCATTGCCAGTCTCAACGGGACGACCGTGGGCGGTTGGACGCGGTACGCGAAGATGATCGAGGACGCCGGTGCCGATGTGCTCGAGCTAAACATCTACATCGTTCCGACGCAGCGAGATCTATCCGGACAGCAGGTCGAGAAGCAATATCTGGATTTGGTTCGTTCCGTTCGATCGGCTATTTCGATCCCGTTGTCCGTCAAAGTCGGCGATGTGTTTAGTTCTCCGGCGGACATGGCGGTTCGGCTGACCGAGGCCGGTGCGAACGGGTTGGTATTGTTCAATCGATACCTCGAGCCCGACATCGATTTGGAGACGCTCGAGGTGGTTCCGAAATTGGTTCTCAGCACCGAGCAGAAGGATCACCTGCCCATCCGATGGATTGCCGTGCTGCGAAATCGCGTGATCGCTTCATTGGCGGCCAATACCGGTATTCACGATCGCGACGACGTCCTGAAAGTCTTGCTCGCTGGGGCGGACGTGGCCATGATGGCGTCGGTGCTATTGAAGAACGGCCCGGAATACCTTTGCGAAATCCTAACGGGATTGGAAGATTGGCTGCAGGAGCATCAATACCTTTCGGTCGCACAGATGAAGGGAAGCGTTAGTCAATTCAATTGCGTCGATCCATCGGCGTATGAGCGTGCCAACTACACACGTGCGCTCGTTTCGTATCGTACGGAAGTGATTTGAAAATCGCGGGCAACTCGCAGGCGGTTATGTGATTCGCCGCGTCGTCGGAGTGATTGCTATTGCAGAGCAAACCGGCTGAGTCCGGCTGCGTCGAGCATGCCCGAATGCCGGTTCACTTCCCTGCCTCCTCGAAAAAGGATGATCGTCGGGATGCCAGTAATCGCGAATTGCGATGCTACCGACGGGTTATCCTCTGTATTGAGTTTCGCAAAGATCGCGTTCGGGGATGCGTTAAAGGACGCCTGCTCAAACGCGGGCGCCATCATGCGACAGGGCCCGCACCACGGGGCCCAAAAGTCGACCAGAATGGGCATGTCGGTTTTGCTGACAAACCGCGAGAAAGACGAATCGGTTAACTCGACAGAAGAAGCGGGCAGCAATAACGTTTTGCACTTCCCGCAAACCGGTTTGTCGCCGAGTCGTTCGGGCGGGACTCGATTGAGTGCACCACAATGAGAGCAAACAATATTCATGAACGAGTTCGAACCGAAGGTAGAGGAGGAAGCATGGGGCGTATCAATGATAAAGGAGCGTTGTTCGGGCCCTCGGTAGTGGATCTCGTTAAAGATCCTTATGCAGCAGGATCTTCAACAAGATTCACTACATGAAGATCGAGGTGACCCAAATATGCACTCGCGAGTGGAAACTAGGGCCTTGAGTTGTGACGCAGCTTGTTGACTTCGTCTTCAGCCGCATCATCGATCCCGGCAATGACAAAGGGGAGTTCGATCAATAACGTCAACAGCAGCAGCGCTACCGCTGCGATCGCGACAGTTTCGACCTGGAAATAGAATACCGCGATGACGAAAGTCGCCAAGGCGAGTGCGCCGAACACCTTGAGGATCGTCATCAGCTTAACCGCTGCCACGTCGGCGTTAACCTCCGCGTCGCTGATTTGTTTCGAGTCCCCCGCACGCAGTTCCGCCGCCTCGGTAGTGCTCGTCATCGAACCCGCGACCGCTCGACCGACCATCAAAAGTGGAATCGGGATTACCGCCAAGTACACATAGGCGGGCGCGATGAAGAGCAAGACGAGCGATATCGCCGAAAACACGATCATCGAAACCCACAACGTCGTTTGCAGGTGTCGCCATGCGACATGGGCATCGGGTTCTTGGGATAGACGACGTGTGCGTGTCGGTTGTTGCGTTTGCGTAGGCACTGTTTGAGGGGCGTTCATGATTCTCTCCCGCATGAAACGAACACTGGGCAATGCAGCTTAGAAAGCAACTGCGATGCCATCATTTCCGAATCGAGTTTGCTGACGCCAAAGATCGTCGCAGGATCCGCCCCAGAGCGATCCATGACTGTTTTGCCAATGAGGTTCGAGGTTGGCTTGCTGCGGTGAACCTGTGACCGATTCGCACGGTGTGGATCGATTTGGCTCGGATCACGTTGCGATCCCTCGCGGGCGAAACGGAGCCCGCTACTGCAACGAACGCCCGGATTGCAAGAGACCGAGTGGTTCGGCGCGTCCGCTCTTGATCGCGGGCCACAGTCCGGCGAGCAAGCAAAGTGTCAGCGTGAGAGCAAAACCGATCCCGAGGTGAGACCATGGGATGCGGAACGAAGGCGGACCGGCAAACCATCCGCCGAATTGAGCCATCCCGACACCGCACCAACCGGCAATCAAGCCAAACGAGAGGCTGAGCACGCACGCGGCAACGCCGATCAGAATTGTTTCCGTGATCACCATTCGCACCAACTGCCCGCGGGTCACGCCGACGGATCGCATGACACCGAACTCCCACGTTCGGGATCGTACCGACGCGATGATCGTGTTGGCTACCGCGAGCGACATGACCACGAGGGTGATCAAGGGCAGGTAGCTCATGCCCCAGATCATGTCGTCGGCACGGATCTTGATCGCTTTCTTGACGTTGTCCGTCGTCGTCATGCGGGCAAACGGTCGGTACGTTTGAACCGCGCCGACGCCCTCCGCGGTAAACGTCTCACCGGATTGCCGCTGAGCGATTTCCTGAAAGCTTGCTTCCACTTCGTCGCGGTCCGCATCGGGGTGAAAGTTCACCCAAAAAAACTCGGTTCGGGGCAGATGAAAGTCTTTTTGAACATCAGACCGGTTGGCGAAGAGCAACGTTCCGGTTCGCACAAAGTGTCGCCGCACGCCGGAAAATTTCGTAACCCACTGCCAACCCGGTAACCGGACAATGCCTGCGATCTGATACTCAACGCGTTCGTTTTCCGCCGACGGAGGGATGAACGTGAGTGAATCGCCGATGCCGAGACCGGATGCCATCGCATAGTCCTCTGCAATCACGCAGCTTCCTCCGGCTTTCAACGCGTCGATCGCGGTCGAACGATCGCCTTCGACAAACGTGACATCCACAAACGGTTGATCTCCACCAAACGCCCGCGCCGGATCGACTCCACAGAGGACGGCGTTGTCGGCGCCAGTCCGAAGGCGTGTTGGTTGTCCCTTTTCTCCCCAATCGACCTTCGCCTGTTCGATCGCCAGAGGCATCACGCCGTCTGTTTGAACGCCGTCGACCTCGGCGATCATCGGTTCGTCTTCCTGAGGCAGTCCT
>JBICHZ010000315.1:0-10507 GCA_043101355.1 Rhodopirellula sp. JB044 | reverse complement strand
GGTGTAGCTGGATTCGCCAAGAATTCAGACTCCCCCACCACCAACGCACCTCCGAAATCTTGGCGATTCCGGCTACGTCGGTGTAGCTGGATTCGCCAAGAATTCAGACTCCCCCACCACCAACGCACCCCCGAAGTCTTGGCGACTCCGGCTACGTTGTTGTAGCTGAATTCGCCAAGAATTCAGACTCTCCCCCATCAACGCACCCTCCGAATTCTTGACGACGCCGGCTACGAGGAGCGGGGGAGGAGTGGTTGGTAGCTGTCAGTTGTTACTCCGCCGGGGCAAGCCCGTGCGGAAGCGTTGTGCGGGGATCTAAAAGCTAAAAGCTAATGGCTGATCGCTAGCTGCTAACGGATCTCCGAAGTCTCGGCGACTCCGACTACGTTGCTCTCAGGACGTTCGCGACCGGAGTGGGTCGTAGGACCGGCGGGTTCTATCCCGATACGGAACTCGCAAGAATTCCGATCACGGAAGCCCCGTGAATTCGGATCGCATGTACTGGGGCAGAGCATCGATTAATTCTTTGCGTTGGTCCGCGGTCGACTCATCGTTGCCGTAGATCTGCAACGCGTGCCATCGGATCGAGGCAGCCTCACGGCCGCTGAGACGTTGGGCGACTTTCGTCCACCGATCCGCCAACGCGATCCACTCCGCGTCGCTGCTGTCCGGGCCTCCCGACTGCAACAACTCGCATTCCGCTTTGGCGCATCCGGCGACCACCAGATTGCTGGACTGCCCTAGCCACACGATTCCGTCTTCCCATCGACGTTGTTGCAGACAATAGATCGTTCCCAACAAACCTGAAGGTTGGTCCGCGTCCAACAATCGCGTCCACTCCGTCGATGCGGGCAGGTTGCTGATCGCGGTGAACAACTCATCGGTTTCGGCGAGCAACTGCTCATTCGAAACGATCTTCGCCAATCTCTCGACCTCCGTCCGAAAGTCGTCGAGCAAAGCGGACCGTTTCGAAGCGTCGATCCGATCGCTGGTGACGATCCGGTCGAGCAACACGTTGGCCTGCACCAACATCCGTTCGACGTCGGCGGACGCCACCACACGGCGACGCGACGCACGCCATGACGCGAGCAACCGGTCGACCTCGTCACCGGTCAAACTCACCATGCTGCGCAGTTCCGCGTCCACGTGCGAGACGTCGGCAAAACGAAACACCTGCAACCCGGCGGTTTGACGCAGGCTCGCGACAATGTCCGAAACCGGATGCGTCAACCAAGCGGCTTGGCGGATCAAATCATGAGCCGCAGCGTACTCGAGCGATTCCGGAGCCGCGATCTCCGCAATGAGATCCCACTGTTCGATCAAGCTGCCCGCCGAAGCGACCGTGAACCGCCTCGCGGCTGATTCGGTGTCCGTCCATAGTTCAGAAACCGCGGTCGCGATTTCCTCGTCCGAGTGCACCGGCGGCTCGGGAGCAGACGTGTCCCGCGGCATGGCAACCGCGGGCGTCGAGGCGTCGTCGTTCATCGCGGAACTTTCGGCGGCGTCAACGTCAGCGTCAGGCTCGGCAGTTTCCGCAATCGGCAATTCCCGCGACGACGGCGTGTTCGCTGCGGCGGACGACACATCCAAATCAAACAATTCCGGAAGCGAAATTTCGGGCATCCAATCGAGCAGGCTCGACGATCCGGCTCCCGCGCTCATGTCATCCGCATTCCGTCCGTCATGGAGCGTTCTGGATCGCAAATCGGTCGATCCGTCGGTAGCACCGTCGATGGACGCGATATCCGGCATGTCCCCGTTCGGGGTCATCGGCAATCCTTCACCGGGTAATCCTTCACCGGGCAATCCTCCACCCGGCAATAATTCACCGTTCGACGAACTTCGTGACAATGCCTCGATCGGCAGCGGCCTTGTGACGAGCGGCGTCTTGCCTACCTCAGCCAACGCAGCGAGTAACTCATCGGTCGTCATCGCTGCCGAACCGATCTCCGCATCCGACGCCGCAACGTGCGGCATCGAACGATCCGGCAGTTGCGTCAGGTCCGAATCGACGGCGTCCACTGCGATCAAACCGGCCTCCGCATCCGACGCCGCCAGCACGTCCGGCGCCGGTCCGGACGCCGCGTTCGCTTGGGTGGACACCGGTTGATTAAGACCAGACCTCGGAAGGATCATACGGCGACGCGCCGCGAACACACCCAATCCGACCGTGGTCGCCGCGATCACGATAATCATCGCGGATAAGAAACGCGTGTCATGCATCCAACGCCGGACGGTCGTGGCGGTCGAGAATGCACGCAGCTCCGCGAGCACCTCCAACGCCTCGTCACGACTGGACACGTCGTCGCCATGCGATGCGGCTCGGCGGCGTTTCTTGCGTGTTGAATCGTGTTTTCGGTCCACACGGATCGGGAACGGGTGTCCGAACAAACGAACCGATTCGTTTCGCGAAACACGGCTGCGGGTTTGCAACGTCGGTGGCGTGAAATCGATGCACGCGGCTCGCTGCAATGCCAACGGCAACAACCGGCCGACGCGAACCTGTTGAAAATAGCTGGGGCGAAACCGTGGGTCGATCAAACGATAAGTAGATAGAACGATCCGAGCGAGCTTCTCTTCTTTGTCACACGACGGCTCGACCAGTTGGCTCGCGGCGATCGCGTCGGCACTACGGTGCGCCGCGATGCGGATTACCGACAACCGCCATTCAAAATTTTGCACGCCGATGACGGCAAAGTCATCTTCATTGGCGTTGGTCGACGAATCTTCGTCCGCGGGCCCGTCATCGCCCCGCGTTTCCAATTCCAGATCCCGGACCATCTCCTCGACCGCGATATCGTCAAACGCCATTTCGGTCGCGATGTCGTCAGGCGTCTGTAGATTACCCGAACGTGACGCCGTGCCATCGGGGTGGTCGGTGTTACTGTCTGTGCCCGTCGCATCTGAGCCGGGTTCTTTAGCGGCGTCTACGGCCGTTCGATCTACGGTCGGCGGCTTTTCGACCAAACCGCTGTCGAACATCGCCTCGCCGTGCCCGCTCGCTCCGGTGACGTACCGACCGGTGTTGGTCGGCGGCAGCAATTTAGGAACAGCCGACCGGGGAACTCGCGATTGCGGATCCTTCTTCGGCGATTCGTCGGCGGGTATGGGTTCAGAGGGCATCGTTGATCCAATGGGGACCATTGTACGCTCCCCATACAGGCGGGGCATTCGTTTTTCTGGGAAGTGGGGAATGGTTTTACAAACGTCTGCGTACGCGGTGGATCCGCCACGCATGATGACGTTTGATTAGTGAAATTCCATGCGAAATACTAGCGAACGAGCACACTTTGGGCCTGCCGGACGAATTCGCTCCCCAACGGACCGATAGCGGCCGGCGCCGTCATCTCTTCTCAATCCGGACAAATCGGCAGAATCGGATCAAGTCCCCTAATCGTCAAAGTCGATACCACATGTGCAGGACGCTCTGGCGACGGAGCGTGCTGGCTTGCTAAACAGCATCGTACCGACCGCGTGGAAGGAGTCCTCGCGGGAGTACCGAGCGAATACGCCTCGTTATTAGCCGAAAGATTGACCGCCGTGAAATCGCATCCCGCTCGAATCAAGAACCACAACTTTGTTCGTGAAATGGAGATGGACCGAATGGCGGGAACGTCCCAGCCCAAAACGGTTTCCATCCCGCTCGCCCAGATCACACGTTTGCTGATCGACGCGGCGGAAACGAACCGAACCTGGCTGACCGATTTCGCGGACGATTGCGTGAAGATCGATGCGGACCTGTACGAAGTGCTACTGGCCTATCAATCGCTCCGACACTCATCGGTTTAACCCAACCAACTCGACACGGATTGTGTTTTCACAACCCGCCCTCTGCCCTCAAACCGGAGTTCAGTCATGCGTTCGATCGCTGTAATCAACCAAAAAGGCGGCGTGGGAAAAACGACCAGCAGCGTTAACCTGGCCGCCGCCCTCGCTCGCGCCGGACGACGCGTCTGCGTGATGGATTTGGACCCGCAGGCTCACGCGTCGCTGCACCTCGGAATCACCGCCATTGACGGCGAAGCCACCATGTACGAAATCCTGTGTGGTGACGCGTCCATTGCCGATGCTCGCCAACAGGTCGACGAAAACCTGTTCGTTGTTCCGTCTAACCTCGACCTCGCCGCCGCCGAAATGGAACTGGCCTGCGAAGTCGGCCGGGAGATGATCCTCAGCGATAAACTCGCCGACGACCAAGACGATTTCGATTACCTGATCTTGGATTGCCCGCCGAGCCTCGGCGTGCTAACGATCAACGCACTCGTCGCGGTGACCGAAGTCTTCTTGCCGCTGCAACCGCACTTCCTCGCTCTTCACGGGCTGAGCAAACTGTTGCGAACCATCGAAGTGGTCTCGCGGCGAATGAACAGTCGTCTGCGTTTGTCGGGCGTCGTTCTATGCATGTACGATTCGAACACGCGATTGGCCGCTGAAGTCAGCACGGACATCGACGAGTTCTTTAGTGCGTCCAAGGGGCCTCGGGAGTTCTTCCGCAACGCGAAGTTCTTCGACACACGCATCCGTCGCAACATCCGCTTGGCCGAAGCACCGAGTTTCGGCAAGTCGATTTTCGATTATTCGAGCGAAAGCAACGGAGCGGTTGATTATCAATCGTTGGCCGAGGAAGTCATCGCCCAAGAAGAAATTCGCGCCGCGATGGAAACGCCCGAACCGACCAACAGCGAACAAGCCCGCATGGCCGCCTAATCGGTCACGAAACCTCGCTGAAAACAATGTGAGCCCAACGGCCGTAAGGCCTCGGTCGAATCGCCGGGCGAGTTCCCAAACCCAACCCGGCACAAAAACCCGAGTGCTCACTGGTCGGGGCCATCACGTAGGTCCGCATCTCCGAGGCGGACAATCCATGATCCATCCCGCCTAAACAATTTCAAGGCGTTGGATCGCTGAATAGCCGACGCCTGCTCTCGGTCTTGGAAAGCCCGAGCGACGTTCTGTGAGCCGAACGGCCGCAAGGCCTCGGGTGGGAACGTCGAACGATAATCGTGGCCGCACCCGCCCAAAACCCGAGTGCACATGCACTTCGGCCGACTGGTAGATCACATCCCGGTTTTGCGGAGAGGATCGCGGCGTTTTGCCCGTAGTCTCCCAAATCCGGTTCGGCTGCTACACTATCGCGCTGATGAAGTCCGGGGCGTGCGATTGTCGCGACTCACGGTTCGAATTTGACGTGTATCAACGCCGGTTCTCTTTGGGTCCAATATGTTTCTACTGCTGACGTACCTCGTCGCGGCGATCGGTTTTTCTTTTTATTGCAGCGTCGCCGAAGCCGTCCTGCTGTCCATCACGCCGTCGTTCATCGCAACGCTGCGTGACTCCAACGCCAAAGCCGCCGACAGGCTCAAACGATTGAAGGCGAACGTTGATCGCCCTCTCGCCGCGATCCTCAGCCTCAACACGATCGCGCACACGATCGGTGCCGCCGGCGTGGGTGCTCAGGCGGCCGTCGTGTACGGCCAAGGCAGATACGGCGAACACGCGGTCGGCATCGCCAGTGCCGTGATGACGCTGTTGATCCTCGTCTTCAGTGAAATCATTCCCAAAACCATCGGCGCCCTTCACTGGCGACGCCTCGGCCCGACGATCGCGATGACCGTCGAGTGGTTGATTTGGTTGCTGTACCCGCTCGTTTGGCTCAGCGAAATTTTGACCAAACTGCTGTCCGGCGGTCACCCGTCGCACGCGCTGACGCGAGACGAACTCTCCGCGATGGCCGAGATCGGTGTCCAACAAGGTGTTTTGGAAGACCACGAGTCGCGCGTCTTCCGTTCATTGATGAAAATGCCCGAACTCTCGGCGAGCGACATCATGACTCCGCGAGTCGTCATCATCGCTTACAAAGACGACCTGACGATCGAAGAACTGTTCGCGTCTACCGAAGACCTGCCGGTTTCTCGCATTCCGGTTTACCACCAAAAGCTCGACGACCTGACCGGCTTTGTCCTGAAGAATGATCTTTTGCTGGCCCGTGCCAACGGCGAGTCACAGCGAAAACTGAGCGAGTTTTCTCGGCCGCTCAAAACCGTTCACGCGACGACTCCGTTGCCGCATCTGTTGGAACAGTTGCTCGAAGGCCGTTTTCATTTAGCGATGGTCAGCGACCAGTACGGCAGCATCGTCGGTTTGGTCACGCTCGAAGACCTCGTCGAAACGCTGCTCGGGCTCGAGATCGTTGACGAGTCGGACGCTCAGGTCGACATGCAATCGTACGCGCGTAAACGTTGGGAGGAACGGGCAACCCGTCGGGGCATCCGCGTGCTACCGACTCCTGGCGCAGAACCTGTGTCGCCGGATCAGTCCGATACCGCTTCCCCGGACGAGTCCGACGCGTCCGAGTCCGTCACGCCCGGTGAAGACCCCAACGCGAGCTAGATGCGGCCTGGCGAACGGCCCTCCGGATGACGGTTCGCCGACGAATCGGAGATCGTTGTCCGGTTCTTTCGTGAAAAACGCCTTTTACGTGTAGGTGTCACCATTCGTTGACGCATCCCTCGGATCGCGACTACGATTTGGTTCAGGGCACCTGCGTGAGGGTTCAAGTTTTCCACCGAGAGAGTGACACGATGCATCGCACCGGACGATTCGATTCGCCCCGTCTTCACCAATCATCCATCCGCCGAATCCGCTGGAGATTGGAACACCTGCTGCTGTCGGTTTTCGCGTTGGCCTTCATCACGATGCTCGGCATGCACAGCCACGTCGTTGCCGATGAAGCGAACTCGATCGGCAGTGCCCAGTCGGATATCGATTTCGGCTCGTCAAAGAAAGCGAAGGTCGACAAAGTTCGGACGGAAGAGGAGCGGTTCGACTCATCGAACGACGCTCCGATCCGCGAGGTTCCGCGTCTGGTCAACAACCTCGACGGCTTCTCTAGTTTGATCTGTGACATCGCGTTTCATCCCAACGGGCGACACATCGCCGTCGCCTGCGCGAACGAGATCCAGGTTTGGGACGTTGAAACCGACCGCTTGCTGTCGAAGATTCGCGGCGCACTCGATCCCAATTCCGGCGCGATCTATGACATCGCCTACAGCCCCGGCGGCAACTGGTTGATGATCGGAATCGAGACCTCGCGCGGCAGCTACGTGCGCTGCTGCAAAACGGACGACTACACGACCACGTTCGGGTACACCGGTGCCGGGATGGAATACGCTCGCGGGTGCACCACGCTGGATTTCACCGGCGACGGAGAACACCTCCTCGTCCAAACTTACTTCGAAGAATACGTCAACGACGATCCCGATGATTACACGACCGAGCAGTTGTTTCGGCAGACGCTTTACAAATTCATCGAGAACCCGACGAACAACGAAGTCGACCCGGTACTGCTCGAGGACTACGACTCGGAAGGAGAGCACGGCCCGTTAACGTTTTATGGTTCGAACACGTACGGATACGACGTGTATGCGGATCGCACACTCGACATTGCCAACAACAGGGTGGTCGCCGGTGCGGTGGGAGGTGACTCCCGGTGGCTCAAACGAATCTACCAACACGCCGAGGCGAAGGCGAAAGAGTCGGGCGGCGAGCAAACGTGGTTCGACGCCGATGTGAATACGCGGATTGCCGCCGTTGGAATGACGACCGGCAGCGGTGGATCGGCACGGTACCAGGTCGAACTGTACCGCGGTGATTCACTGGTCCCCTACAGCGTGTTCAAACGGGTCCGATGGGAAGTCACCGCGTTGGACATTTCCGCGGACAGCAAACGGCTGGCGATCGGTGACGCTCTCGGTAACTTTCAAGTGATCGATTTGGATTCCACTGAGGTGCTCTTTTCGAAAAGCCCGTCGCTCCGCCCTCTCTATGCGGCGGCGTTGGACGTTGACACCGGACTGCTCGGCCTCGGACGCCGCCCCAATTCGGGAAGCGAATGGAAACAAAACAGCTACGCGAAGATCGACGAGGCGTTCGATCTGGTCCAACGCGAATTCGTCGATGCGAGCCGTGGCACATTCCGTGATCCGGTAACCTCATTCCCACCGCCAATCAACGTTTCGGTCAAGCAGATGGTCACCAAGGACCAATATCGCTTTCTCAAACTATCAACACCGACCAAGACGATCCTGCGAACCGAAGAGCAGGGGAGCATGATCTTTAGCTGGCACTTTCAACCCGGCTCTCAAGGATCACCATTGATCCTTTATGGCGGGACCAGCTTCCTGCAGGCGGAAACACTCGGCACGCCCAAACCATCGAACTCCAATGTCATCTCATTGCTGTCGGCCGAATGCGAGGCGATCGCAATGGACATCACTCCGACGAAACGCAACAAGTACGTGGTCACCGCATGGAGCGACGGAATCGCACGGATCTATCGCAACGATGACCTCACCCCGCAGGTCGGATTCCAAACGCCGATCATGTGGGAACAGTCGGAAGAGACCGGCAAGATCAGCGTTATTGAAGTCCGTGACGAGGACGCCGCCGGAGGCCTGAGGGTGGGTGACGTGATCACGGCCGTCGCCGGCATCGATCCGATGGTTCACAGCAACCGATCGTCGAGCGATTACGGTTTCGAGAGAAACGTCGTCCCCGGCTCTCTGCTGCCGATCACCCGCGAGAACGGTGAAATCGTCAACGCGAAATACCTTCCCTTCGATGACCACTTCATCCGCGCCGTCGACCCCGTGCTCAGTTTTCTATCGACGTCCAACGGCGACTGGATTCTGTTCACCCCCGAGGGACTTTTCGATGCTTCGCCCGGTGCGAGCCGTTTGATCGGATGGCAAAGGAATCGTGGTTTTGATCAAACCGCCGATTTCTTCTCCGCACAGCTTCTGCGTCGCAAGCTGCAACGTCCGGATCTCATCCAAGAACGCGTTCACGAAATCCTTGGACGCAAACCTGCCTCCACGTCAACTAACTCAAACGCGTCCATCCCCACGGCAGGCACCGACATCAGCACACCGCCGTCGGCCAACGCTCCCGCAACTCCTGACCTTCGCGAGCCGACCACCCTCAATCAGATTCTGCCTCCCAAACTGCGGATCGAAGGTGTCCCCGAAGATGGGAAAACTCGCGAGAGCGAAATCGAATTGGTCGTCACGGCCGCACCGCAAAACGATCTCCGGGTCCGAGAAATCGTGGTGCTCTCGGGAGGACGCCCGACCGGAACGATCAAGAACATCGAACGCCTCGACAACGGGCAACTCGTCCTGACAACCCGCATCAAACTCAACGCGGGTGACAACGAACTGTCGTTCATCGCAACAAACGAAGCCGCTTCGAGTCCGCGAAGAACGGTCAACATCACCTGCACGGCGCAGCCACTCGCCGCCGGCGAACTGCAACCGCGATTGTTCATCCTCTCGGTCGGAGTCTCCGATTACAAGAACGATGATTTCGACCTGAAGTATCCTGCCGCCGACGCGAAGTCGTTCGCCGAGTTATGGAAACCGCAACAAGGCCCGTTTTATCGCCAAGTTGAAACGAACGTGCTGGTCGACAAGAACGCAACCACGACGGACATCCTCGACGGAATGGATTGGCTGATCTCATCGGTCACGCAGCGTGACCTCGCGATGGTCTTTATCGCGGGGCACGCGACGTTTGACACCCGCAGCAACTATTATTTCTGTTCCCATGAAGTCGATCCCAAACGGCTGCGCTCCTCGGCGCTTCCTTACCGAGCGATCGAGCAGTTGATTCAAGATCTACCGTGCAAGGTGCTGTTGTTCGCCGACACCTGTCATTCGGGCGCGGCAACGGGTGCGGTCGGCGCGACGAGAGCGTTCGGCGAGGAACCATGGAGCGAAATTGTGACCGACGAAATCGGTGCGGTTCTTTTCGCGAGCAGCAAACCACGACAGCTCAGCATCGAATCGGACCTGTGGGGACACGGTGCGTTCACCCGAGCGATCCTCGACGGCATGCAAGACGAATCCAGCGACGTCGACGGGGACGGTTTCATCAACCTGATCGAACTCGACCAACAGATCAGCAACCGAGTGCAAAAGCTAACCGAAGGCCAACAAACCCCATCGACGGCCAAACCCAGCACGATCGGCAATTTCAAGTTAGCAACGATGCTAGGCGACTCAGAAAATTAGCAACCGTTTCGCAAGGTCATAGAAACAACGTAGCCGGAGTCGCCAGACTTCGGGGGTGCGTCGCCGGTGGGGAGTCTGAATTCTTGGCGAATCCAGCTACATCAACGTAGCCGGAGTCGCCAGACTTCGGAGGTGTGTTGATGGTGGAGAGTCTGAATTCTTGGCGAATCCAGCTACACCAACGTAGCCGGAGTCGCCAGACTTCGGAGGTGTGTTGATGGTGGGGAGCCTGAATTCTTGGCGAATCCAGCTACACCAACGTAGCCGGAGTCGCCAAGACTTCGGTGGTAGAATCTTGAAGCCGTGCGGTTCTTGTTCACGTTGCGTTTGCCTGGAGATGATAAAAACGAGGCATTTTTTAGCACGGAGACTGCAATGCCGACGGAACCTCAAGCCGGGAGCTTTTCGGACGAAACCAAGAACCACTCGTATCTCAA
>JBICHZ010000314.1:0-52083 GCA_043101355.1 Rhodopirellula sp. JB044 | reverse complement strand
CAACTGCTGCGATACGTATTCTGTGGTCGCGTAGTCGCCACCGAACTGTTCGTCGGTCACATCCAACGCCGCCCAATCGGTGTCGACGTATTGCCATGGCCCGCCACGTGGCAGACTCGCGGGGCGTTGCGGTGGCTCCGCCGATCGCGGCAAGGGGTTCTCACTCGACTTCGCCGGGTAGTACTCATCCCATGATTGTGCGTCGATAAAATAGTGCAACATCTTGCCGGAACCGGTTGCGAAATAACCGTTCTGGCGGAAGTACTGAGGGATTAAAACCTCCTCGGACATGATCTCTCGCATCTGTTGCCGGTTGTCGTACATTCCGCTGCGGTTAGGTGCTCGTCCGGTAAAGATCGCCGACCGACACGGGTTACACGCGGGCGCGGGACAGTGAGCGTTATTGAACAACACACCACTCGCGGCGAGTCGATCCAGATTCGGGGTGATGGTTTGTGGGTGTCCGCCGAGGCACTCGATCCAATCGTTGAGATCGTCCATCGCGATGAAAAGAACATTCGGCGGCGATGGCGAATCGGCGGTACACACCGGTGGACTCATCATCCCGACCAACATCACGGTGCAGCAAAACGCGAATTTCAATCTCATTCAAATAGCCTTCATTGCGGATCGGTTTCGGCGTCGGCGAACAGGGGATGATTCGCGAGAGGACACGCACGATCCCATCGTTTCGCCGCCGGCCGAGCAGTCGCTCTAAACAACTCGACAGCCTAAAGGCATCTCGAAACGGAGGATTGTTCAAATAAACACTCACCAGACAAAGCGGCGCACAAGCAAAAAGTCTGTCGTTGTATCAGTGGACGTCTGAGCCGCGACTGTCAATCGCCATTGATGCAAACGGAGCCCTCACCACTCGACATGCGTGTTCTGCAACGGTCGCCTGCGGACCATTTCAAACCAGCAGCGGCGACGTTCACACCGTTGGTCGTCGTTGCATTAGAATAGAATCACGACGCCGAGATCACCGAAATTGCTCGCCGGATGAAAAGTGTGAGCAAACGGATCGGCAACAACACCTCCCGCCTTACCATGATCGATCGCATCCGTGTTGAACGGATACGCATCATCATCTCCCCATCCCACGGAGACTCATATGCATCGGCTCCCCTATCCGGTCGCATTTGCCGCATTGCTGTTGATCCTAAGTTCCGACGTTTCGGGAACGGCGGACGACGAGAACATGCGAGTTACCGAGCGTCCCAATGTTGTTGTGATTCTCGCAGACGACCAGGGATGGGGCGATCTGAGCCTCCACGGGAATCCGAACTTAGCAACGCCCCACATCGACTCGCTCGCCCGCGACGGTGCGAACCTCAAGAACTTCTACGTTTGTGCGGTTTGCTCACCAACACGCGCGGAGTTTTTGACCGGACGCTACCACAACCGGATGGGCGTCTACAGCACATCGCAAGGTGGCGAACGTTTCCACCTCGGCGAACGCACGATCGGCGAGGTGTATTCCGATGCCGGGTATCAAACCGCCGCCTACGGAAAATGGCATTCCGGAATGCAGGCTCCCTATCACCCGAACTCACGTGGTTTTGACGACTTCTACGGTTTCTGCAGTGGACATTGGGGCAACTATTTCTCGCCGATCCTCGAACACAACGGCGAGATCGTTCGTGGCGATGGCTTCTTGACGGACGACCTGACCAATCATGCGATCGAATTTATCAAAAAACATCGCCAGTCCCCTTTCTTCGTTTACCTGCCGCTGAACACGCCTCATTCGCCGATGCAGGTTCCCGATTCCGATTGGGCCCCGTTCGCTGATAAAGACATCGTTCCGGATCCTCGGAAAGAAAACGCCCGACGCGAAAACCAGCAACACACCCGCGCCGCGTTGGCGTTGTGCGAGAACATCGACCGGAACGTAGGCCGTTTGCTGCAGTCGCTCGACTCTCTTGGGATCGCGGATAATACCGTCGTGGTGTACTTCAGCGACAACGGGCCGAACGGTCGCCGTTTCAATGGCGGACTGCGAGGCCAGAAGGGTTCGGTTTACGAAGGAGGCTTGCGTTCGCCCTGCTTGATTCGATGGCCGAAGCAGATCGAACCGGGCACCGAAATGGAATCCGTTGCCGGCGCGATCGATCTGCTTCCGACGTTGGCCGCGTTCTGCCTGGCCGATCTTGGCGAGACTCGCGGCCCGCTCGATGGAAAGTCGTTCGCCGATCAATTGACCGGTGACTCCGATCTCAATGAGCCATCGCATGACTCACCGCACCGTGCATTGTTCTCCACTTGGAAGGGCCGCGCGTCCGTCCGCACACAGAACTACCGATACCACCAGGACGGGACGCTGTACGAGATCGCGACCGATCCGGGAGAACAACACGACGTCGCCAAGGAGCATCCGGTCGTGGTCGCACGGTTGAAAAAGAAGCTCAAGCGCTGGCGAGAAGAAACCGCGTCGAACGATCCGCGTGATCACCAAGAGCCAACTTTCCCGGTCGGTCATCCCGATAGCGAGTGGACCCTATTGCCGGTGCGCGACGCCACCGCAACGGGTGCGATCCGGCGCAGCAGCCGACACCCCAACAGCACCTACTTTTCCAATTGGACCAACGCGAACGACACGATCCGTTGGGATGTCGACGTGATTGCGGCGGGAGGCTTCGACGCCGAACTTTGGTACGCCTGCGACGAACAGGCCGTCGGAACCAAATTGACGCTTTCGTTCATAGCCCACGATTCCGACGGACCCACGCCCCCAACGACATCAACCGTTGTCAATCAATCAACTCCCTCAGGCCACGTCGCCACCGAGTTCGATCGCGTGCCCCGATCCGAAGGCTATGAGAAAGAATGGCAACGACTTCCCATCGGTCAGTTGGCATTGCCATCCGGTCGCGGGACGCTGCAACTGACCGCCAGCAACATTCAAGGCGAGCAAGGCATCGAGATTCGTTTGCTATCGCTCCGCCGAAAAAGGTAGCGATCTCCACGCGTTGTTCGGACCTTCAAGACCAAGAACCGCAAAACGTCCTGCCGTGTATGTTTTTGCAGAGGAAGCTCCTGATCAACGGCGGTGATGAACCGATTCCCGCGAGCGATTGTCATTGGCGTTTGAATCGCCCCTTCCCCATCAATTCGCTCGACGCCCGGAGGCGCCCGTCATGGACAGACGAACCTACGTGAGAACGCTACTCGTCATTGATCACGCGAAAGACATGGGAACAACTTCCACAACGTCGGTTCTCATTCGTGCCCGTAGCCACATACAAGTACGCTGGTTGGTCCTCGATGCAGAGCAATTGCGGGCGTTCGAGACGACCGGAAAGGTCTCCTCGGTGCACCGCCGCGTCCTGAAGCTTCTCTTTGCCAATGTAGTGGGTCAGGTGCTCAAAGGACCTCCTGACCCTGTTCTTTTCGAACCGAAATCCATCCTGCGATGACCACCAAAGGCCCCCGCCGTGCGACCCTTTCTTTCCGCCGAAGTCGCGTGTCAGGAGGTGGACCGCATTGTCAAACTCAACGGCGTACGCGTCCTCGATCCCAAACCACAAGGGCGTGACCGACTCTGGGTGATGGACGTAAGGCCCTTCGAGAGTTTTGGACACGGCGACGCCGTAGGTGTAGGAACCGCCGCGAGCCGATACGTTCTTGTTGACAACCGACTTGTTGTAAAGAAGGTACTTGCCCTGAAATTTCAAAAGGGTCGGGTTGGATACCCCGAGTCGTGCGGTGTAGTTCCATTCGGTCGGTACGTTTGATTTCCGCAGAATCGTTCCGTCCGACTCGGCACCAGCAGCGGGTCGCCAATCGTCATCCAAACTGTCGGCAACCAACATCACGATACGCTGCGTCTTCAGCTTGTTGTCTTCGTTCACAATGAAGCAAAGGACGTACTTGCCATCGATCTTTTTGATCGTTGGATTGTGCGGCGAGTTAAAGCGGCCATTGCGATCAGATACCGCAACGCGAACGAACTCAAACGGCCCTTCAGGATTGTCACCAACGTAGTGAGCGATCTCACAGTCTTTGTACCATCCACCGAAGTTTTTTTGAGTGTTGGTTGGCCACTGCGCGACGTAAAGATGGACACGGCCATCCGGCCCCGCCACGGGTGACGCCCCCCAAATATGCATTCCCTCCACTTCCAATGCTTTGCCAACGTATTCGAACTGGTAGACTGAATGTGCGTTGGACGACCAACCGAGAGAACACAAAGCAAACACGACCATCGCGAGTCGACACAACGCGCTGTTGCCGCGTCCGTGCGTCACCGCGGCGAGCGTTGGCCGCGCCGAGATGGCATTTCGCTCGCGTTTGAGCAAACTCGTATCTTCGGTTTTCATTGTTCTGATCCCTTTGCGGTAGCCTTCTCCTCCTGCTGCTTTTCCCATACTTCCAAGTCTTCTTCCGCTCCCGGTTGACCTTCCTCGATTCGACGTTCGATATCCTTCTTCTGGATATCCGCCTGCAACGCTTCAAACTCTTCAATCGTCATCCCACCTCCCTCGGTGATCAGACTTGGCTTGTTATCGCCTCCACAGCCGACGGAGAACAGAAACATGAAAATACAAACGAGACTAAGAGAGCTGCGCATTATTACTTGAGACATCAGAAACACGTGGGGACGAAAGGACGGCGCGTTCGTCTATCAAACGCGCCTCAAAAGACACATGACCGAGGATTCAGGTAGCAAATTCCCAAACGAAATTCGTGGCGGAAAACCGGTCGCGAGTGCTTACATGGCGTGAGAACCGTGGTCGATCCTCACGCCATTTCAACTGTTGAGGGTTTACAGTTCCTCTTGGATAACCTCTTTGGATGCTCGGGTACCGAGAGCCCCCCAAAGACCGTAGGGACTTTGCGATCCAGGAGCGCTGACTCCGGTTCCCAATTCCGCGACGGGCACCGCGTTCTGGTCGCCGGCGTCGATGGAATCCGTGATGAACTTCACCGCGCCGTCGCCCAACAAGACGTGGCAACCACCTTGGTGTCTGCTGCTAGGCGACATGAAACCGTTTCGACGCACAGCGGTGTTCACGCCGACCGGGTTGCTTCGCGTTGTGCACAGCGGGCTATTCGGTGGCGACAAGGTGTTCATGCCGCTGCACAATGGAACTCCGCTGGCCCATCGGTACCCACGCATTGCGGTGATGTTGTGTTCGGACAACGCTTGGACGGCGACGCCCTGTCCTTTCCAAAAACTCGGGCGGGTCGGATCGATATCGTCGTTCAGGTTGCATTGATTCGGAAACCCTACCGGAGTCTCAGCCTGTCCGTTGACGTTGTTGATCGCACGCAGCGTAACGTCAGGGTTGTTTCCCAAAGGCGTTGTTCTAACGTCGCGATCACCCAAGTCGGTGGCAATTTCTCCGGCCATGATCGTGTTCGCCAACCCGTCGAGAACATCGCGGAACTTCATCGTTTGACGTGGAACGAACATCCCCCGTTGCGCCGCGCGGGTTTGCGTGACCAAGGCGGAGGCTGTGTTCAAGTGATTGTTCCACGCCCCTGCGGCACCCATGAACGGGCTATCTCCTAGACAGGCGGCGTAGTTGGTTCTGCCGAAAGAGGGAAGCCCGAACCCGGGATCACTCGGGCAACGCAGGGTCGGAATTTCCGTCAGGTAGGGCGGGTACTGCGCGTTTTCGGGAGTCGGACCAAATGTGATCCAAGGCAGCGTGGCGTTGCCCGGCGTTGCCGATGCATTGCCGTCGACACGCATCACCAAAGGATTCGAGACCTGTTCCCACAACGCCTGTGCCTCGAAGAACGGCAACAATCCCACAAAGATACTGTGCCGCATTCCGTTGCAAAGCGTTTGCGAATGCACGCCATCGCCGTTCACGCCAGGCCGATCGGTCCCGGACATGTGCGTCGGGAGTTGGTTGTAGGCAGAGTGATAGTTGTGAACGGCCAGACCGATTTGCTTGAAGTTGTTGCTGCAACTCATCCGGCGGGCCGCCTCACGTGCCGCTTGAACGGCGGGCAATAACAACCCGACGAGAACGCCGATGATCGCGATCACAACCAAAAGCTCCACCAGCGTGAAGCCGGCACGCCGAATGGCCGGCGAACCGGCCTTGGGACAGTTAGACATACTTCTCTCTTTGTTAAAAATTACGGGATGTAGGTGTTCGCCCTCTCGACGAACGGTGCCAGTTCACGCCTTCGCGAGAAACGGGCCTCAACGCGACGAAAACGTCACGTCCGGCCGATCGCCAAGAAGGGCTGACGAACAACTACTCGCGCGAGCTGACTCGGTCTTAACAGCAGATCAGAATTTTCTTCAAAATTATTCTCAAGGCCGCCAGCAGTGCCCTTCGAACCGCCATTTGAGCGGCGATCCGTCACTGCCGGCGTAGCCTCAGACGCCACGGCATTCGGTCAGTCGCGGAACTTGACAAAGCCCCTGGCGCACCTCGCCTCCCTTGAAAGCGATGGCTGGTTTGACCCGGGCAGATGAATTCGCCAGCGTTCGCGCCGATGAAACCGAGCTTCCCACCGCGGTCCGGCGACATGCAGTTTCAAACGACTTTTAAAAAGGCAAGCGGTCGGCGGAAGAAGACATCGCGTCTGGCGATGTACGCCAGTGCGCTCGATCGCAAGGACGTTGCGTTAGAGCGAAAGAGAATTACATAACGCGAACGCGGCATTCCCGTTGTGGCAGCCCGGTTACGGCGTGCTGGCGTCGGGTTTCTCGATCACCTCAATCCACACCGGGAGTTCCTGCACGCTCTTCTCCGGCAACTGATCCTTCCCGACGATGACGGTTCGCAAACTGCGGATCGCGTGAAGCGGACGGAGATCCTTTACCGGAGTTTGTCGAATGTCGACCTGCATCAACTCCATCTTCGCCAACTCGGATAGGTCGTGGATTTCCGTCTCACGAAGGTCCAACCGGATCGGCCGAAGCGACTGCAACAGGTTCACCTTCACGCTCGCAGACAACCGATCGAGCCCGATTCGGATCGACAAACGTTTGATCGGACCTTTCAGCCGAATCGACTGAGAGTCGGGCGAATAGCTGACTTCGATTTCCGGCGAGTGATTGTTATTAATCCGGACCCACTGCGAAACGATCTGCAAGCGTTCTTCCATACTCCTTGGGAAACGCTGGTCGAACTCGATCATTCGATGGACCAACGCCAACCGTGTTTTTCGGCTGACGAGATTCAACAGGAGGTCGCAAAACTGCTCAGTGGGAAGGTAGCCTTCTTCGTTGCATTGCAGCACGTACTCACGGGCCAATACCGCGAGATCGGCGTCCACCTTTCTGCCTTCATCGAGCAACCCGACCGCAGCGCCGAAGTCTTGCGATAAGAAATGCAACCAAAACTTGTCCCTCCAGAGCCTTGGATTGTGTTCGGGCGCATCCGCGACGAGGTCGTCATAATGTTTGATCGCCATCTCGATGGCTTCCGCGTAGCCCGATCCGGACACGAGAGCGATGTCACAGACTCGCCCGGTCATCATCGAAATGATGGCCTCCTGCCTTTTCTTGACCAGCAACTCGGCTTCATTCTTCTTCGCTACATACTTCGCCAGGGAGTCTTCTGCGAAACGCCGTGCCTCCTCCGCTTCAACCTTCGCGTCGAGTGCGGCGAGACGCGATTCGACCGCTTTGACCCGAGCGGCTTCCGCCATCTGGTGCCGCGTGTTGAGTTGCCAAACAAAATAGGCGACGAAAATCGCCAACGCCAAGGAGGCGCAGAGAACCGTCACGCACGCCTCGCGATGACGTCGCCAGAACAATCCCATCTCACGCAATAGATTGGCGCTCTCGACCGCCGGACTGAACCCATTGAGACAGCGAGAGACGTCGTCGTGCAGCGACTGCGCGTCGTCATATCGTGACGCCGGATCATCCGCGGTGGCTTTTTCGATGATCGCGATCAACCCGGGGTCCACCATCCTGACATCGCATTCGCCGTCAACGCATGGTTTGAGAAAAACGAGTTCGTGCAAGACACACCCGAGGGCGTAGATATCCATGTAGACCGTTTTCTTCGTCTGGCGACGCTTCTGTTCGGGGGCCATGTAGGCGGGAGTCCCCCGAACGTCGACAAACAGCGGACCGTAGAGGTCGGGGTCTAAAAGCACCTCCGAATCGCGAAGCCCACATTTGTCGGGAACCACCACACCGAGCCCCCAGTCACACAGTTTCGCGTCGCCAAATTCACCGATTTGGATATTCCCCGGTTTGATATCCAAATGAAGTACACGACGTGAATGCGCGTACGCGACCGCTTCGCAAATTCGAAGAAACCATCCTAACCGGGTTCGCAACAGGAACTCGTCCGTTCGCTTCCCTTGCGACAAATCCTGGACAATATCCTTGAGCGATTGGCCTCGCTTGAACTCCATCGTGAAGAACGGTTTTCCCTCTTCATCGACACCGATGTCATAGACATCAATGACACTAGGGTGTTGCAGGCGGGCGGTCAGGTGGGCCTCGCGCAGAAACGCATCAAAGTGATCGTCGCCGTGCTTCGCGAGCGGTCTTGCCAATGCGACGTGACGCGCCGTCTTGGCATCGTAGACACGATAAACCTCCTTCATCCCTCCGCGACCGGCGAATTCGGGATCGCTGTATCGGGACCGAATCTTGCGCATCGTGTTGTAGAGCGGGTTCAAATCACCGGACGGGTTCTCGCCTTTCTGTTCGTCCTGGTCAGCCTCAAAAGACGCGCGGTACAACTCATGTGCGACGGTCCCGAGCCGGTCACTTCGCTGTGGTTTTCGGCTATCCAAACCACTCACCACTTTCGATTCTGGCCATCAAACCTAGTGGTGCGTCAAAGCCTAAATTCAATGTAGCGGAACTCGCCAAAAGTTTCGGAAGTGCTCGTGAATCTCCAAAAGTCTTGGCGATTTTCGCTACGGTCATGATGTCCCAATCTGGATCGTGACGCACCACTAGCTCGGAAACTCCAACATTTCGCGGATGACTTTGATCTCGTGTACCAATCGCCTCCGCACTCGGTTCTTCAAAACATAGACGCTATCGACGTGAAGCCCAAGGCTTTGTCCGATATCGGCAGCCGATTCACCTTCAACACTGCGCAAGAACACCTCGACGGCGTTCCCGGAAAAAATCTCGTCAATCCGGTCCATTGCGAGGTCTACCAGGTAGCGTTGCCATTCGTCTTCGATCCGTTGTTCGATGTCCGATGAATCCCCGACGAGGCTCTCCAGAATACTGCTCTCCGCAAATGAAACGCGTTGTCTCCGCATCCGTTTGCGGTACTCACTGACGGCCGTATTGCGAATGATACGCGTCAACCATGTACGAAATCTCGCGCGTTCGTGATCGGGTTGAAAGTCGACAAGACGCCGCCAAAGGTGAGCCAAGACTTGCTGGCAAACATCGTCCGCTTCGCCTTCTTCCACCCCCATCGCGCGGAGTGTTCGCCTCACAAAAGGCTCGTAATACTGCAGCAATTCTTCCCAGGCCGATCCATGCGCGTCCGCCTGAGCCCGTCGCAAAAGGGACTCGCGGGTCGCGGACTCGCCGGTCTCTTTTGAATCCAGCGTACTCATCGGCCTATTCCCATTTTGTAAATGACACGCTCGCATTGATCGACGGATACAACTGTTCTCGCCGCGGCAAATGCATCGCAACAGAAAAGATCCAGTATAGCTTCGATTGAGAACCGTGGATGTTGAGACGTTCAGCACCATGCCGTCAATCCATCCTGGTGGCGAAGCACCGCCATTGTCCCGAACGCCGTTCGGGTGCTGCATCCGCAGATTGCTCCCGGCTAGGTTCGGTGAACTACCTGCTCAGTTCGGCCCGGCCCAGTTCGGCCAAGTTCAGTTCAGCCGCTCTCAGCCGTCGCTCGATAGGTCCAAACCGCCGCCTTGTGGACGAGGGGTGGAGGTTTGCTGATAGCCGGCGACGGCGCGACGTGCCCCTTCGCCGCGCATCAATTGTTCGCCGATCTCATTGCGGCTGGTTGTCAACGTTTCTTGACATTTGGCTTCACGGGCGAGCAACTCTTGGTGCATCGTGTTGCACGCTTGGTTGCGTTCGCGGTGTGCCTGCGAAACAGTCGGCCTTGTCTCGAACGAGTCGAACTCTCGTTTGAATTGATCCGACGTCGTAACGAATCGTTCGATCAACCGTTGCTTCACCCCGAGCAACCGCATCAACTCGTTCATATGCCCTTGCTCGATCGCCGCCTCCTGCTGGGTCGTCAGGTCGAGCAATTGGCTCAACTGCTCGTAACGGGTGTCGATCGTTTGCTCAAACTCTGCGATGGTCGGCATCGATTAGCCTCCGAGGTGTCCGCATTCCAGGCATCTACTTGCTAGGCAGGATAACGGCATTGAACGCTCTGCCTCAATACGCTTCGGGCTGTTTCCAGAAAATGAGCATCGTTCGAGCGAGAATTCGCAGATCGAGAAACAACGACCAAGTGCGGATGTACTGGTGATCGTATTCGACCCGCTTTTGCATCTTGTCGAGTGTTTCCGTTTCCCCACGACAACCGCTGACCTGGGCGAGTCCGGTGATCCCCGGTTTGACCTTGTGCCGTAGCATGTAGCCACGAATCAAACCGCGATATTGTTCGTTGTGGGCACTCGCGTGCGGACGCGGCCCGACGAGACTCATCGTCCCTTCGATCACATTGAATAACTGTGGCAACTCATCGAGACTCGTTCGACGGAGGATTCCACCGACCCGGGTGATCCGAGGATCGTTCGCGGTCGCTTGTTTGACGACCGGCCCGTCGTCACAGGCCCGCATCGAACGGAATTTCCAGACACGGATTTCTTGGCCGTCGAGCCCGTACCGTCGTTGACGAAAAAACACGGGGCCCGGCGAACTTAGCTTGACCGCGATCGCGATCAAACACATCGGAATCGAGATCATGATCAACCCTGATGTCGCCAGGACCAAGTCCGCGACACGCTTGGCGGCACCATCGATACCGAACAATGGGTTCTCGAATACGCTCACCGCGGGCAAGCCACCGACCTGCGTCCATCGAGAGTGCAACAACTCGAAAACGAAGAAGTCCGGCACGATGTAAACCGATGCGGTCGAGTCGCTGAGTTCGTCGAGCAGGTAACGAATTCGCTTTTCGGCCCGCATCGGCAACGTAATCAAAACCGTTTCGACTTCGCCCGACCGCGCGGCCATGACGAGTTCTTCGAGATTGCCTTTGAGCAATGCGGCGGAGGAATCGCCAAGGTCTTCGGCACCTTTGCCGCCTTCGAGATCCGCAATCAAACGATCGGAATTTCGGTCATCGTAGAACCCGGCAAACTGCAGCCCGAGCGCGGGCTCGTCCTCGACGTTCAATCGTGTTTGTTGCCCGAGTTGGTTCCAACCGGCGATCGCGACTCGGCGTGATCCGATCCCTCGTCGCAACAACCCGACCTGGACGATCCGCAAACACATTCGCGTCAAGCCGATCAGCGCGGGGCTCGTCAAAATCCACGCGAACATCACGCTGCGAGCGAACTGCGAACCGTAGCGAGTCGCAAACGCAGTCAACGCCAGGACGAAGACCGTCAACGCCCACGTCGTCATGATGCTGATGATCTCTCCGTCAACGGTGATCTGTCGATCCGGACGCTGCAGTCCGGTCAGTTTACTGCTGAGGAAGAAGACAATGATCGCGAGCAAACCCATCGCCCAGGCGGCTTCATCGACATGTCCGCGTGCAAACATCTTGACCGTGATCAAAGACGCCATGATGGAGGCGGCATCGAGCAGCGGTTGCAGGAATTCGAACCAGTGACGTCCACCGAGAATCGAGGTTGTGGAACGTGAGCCCACCGATGGGGTGAGCGCGGGGGAACCCGTAGGCGTCGATGACATGGTGAACAAAAAGCGATGCGTATGCGAAGGAGTGTCAAACTGCACTACCCTAGGTCGCAAAACCCTCGGTCCAATCCATTCCCAGGTCCAACGAGGTCGCTTGGTGAGTCAATGCTCCGCTGCTGATTCGGTCCACACCGGTGCTAGCGACCGTAGCGATCGTGTCGATATTGATGTTGCCCGACGCTTCCAACTCGACACCAACGCCGGCTTCGTCACGTGCCTTGACCGCGGTGCGTAAGTCTTCGATCGCAAAGTTATCCAGCAGGATGATATCGACGCCCGTTCGCAGCACCTCATCGAACTGATCGAGCCCGTCGACTTCGATTTCGACCATCTTCGGCGCAACCAAATGGTTCATCAAACCGCCCCGCATCTCGACCGCCCTTCGAGCCGCCTCGCCGGCCGATAGGCGAGTGGGTTTGGAAGCGTCGTCCGACTCGATGCTCAGTTTCGATCGGCCAAGGGCCAGGTGATTGTCTTTGATGAGGAACCCGTCAAACAACCCGGTGCGGTGATTGTGACCACCGCCGCAGCGAACCGCGTATTTCTCCAAACGTCGCATGCCGGGCGTGGTTTTCCGGGTGTCATACAAACGGGCGGAGGTGCCTTGGAGCAGTTCGACATACCGCCGCGTCATCGTCGCGATCCCGCACATCCGCGAGAGCAGGTTTAACGTGACGCGTTCGGACGTCAACAGGTCTCGCGCCGATCCCGACAGCCGGACCAAGGCCGTTCCGGGCGTGAACGTTTCGCTCTCGCCGACGAGGACCTCCACATCCAAATCCGCATCGAATTCGTCGATGATCCAGGGCACCAGAGCCACGCCAGCGGCGACCCCGTTAGCCCTCGAAACGATCTCGCAGGCACCGCGTCGGTCGGCATCGATCATCGCCACGGTCGTCCAATCGACCGCCACATCGAGGTCCTCGGCGATCGCCAAACGGATGAGTTGCCGTAGGTCGTTCTCGAGTTGATCGTTCATGACCACGGGCGCGTAGTCCGTCGCGGGATCGCGGGATGCCTGCTCCGCAGAGGATGCATTCGGTGACATAGGCGAATTGGATGCGTTTTGGGTATTCAACGTCTATCTTTCATTGGAAGATCCGGTTTTGCTAATAATGTAACAGGCTGGTGCGGTAGTTCTGCTACCCCTGTTGCCACCTCCAACTCGAGTGAACTGAGTGCGTGAACGAGAATGATTGGCGAATACAAAATCGGTCGGACCACGCGTCGATGCAGCGTGGAGAACCGCCCCCTCGAACCCGGCGAGTACTACTATTCCGTCGTTACCGAGGGCGACGAAGAATTTCACCGCGCGGATATTTCCGCCAACGCCTGGAACGGGCCGCCTGAAGGCTGCGTCGGACACTGGAAAAACCGGGTCCCGTTGCCGGAGGAGAAAAAGCGAGAACTCGCGCCACCGGAGGTCTTGATCGACATTTTGCGATCGATGGAGGGGCATCCCGCGAAAGCGAAAATGCGTTATCTGTTGGCGTTGATGCTGCTGAGGAAACGAGCCCTGAAGCCGCACGAGTCGGCGTCGTTCACGAATCCGGATGCTCAATCGAGCCGTGAATCGACCGAAGAAAGTTTCACCGACCTCGACGGTCCGGAATCCGAAGACGGACAAAACGAGGTCGCCGAAACCGCTCCTTCCCGGCCGCCTGCCGAAATGTTGCAACTCGAATCGACCGCGGACGGGTCGGTGATGGCGATCGAAATTTGTGCCATTGCCGCGGGGGAAGCAGAAAGCCTACAAGAGCAACTCGTCGATCTATTGTATCGCGAAGTGGAATAAGACGACGCCGTCCGAACGCGCTGTGGCAGGGAGCCCAAATTCGTAATGCATGACGCACGCACCGCCATGATCATCGGGTTCGGGATGCTCGTGTGCGCCGGTTGCGCTCGAACCGTGACCGTGTCCAATACTCCACCGCCCCCGGTCGTTTTCCAAGAAACGCCCGACATTCAGGCCCTCGCCGCTGCGATTAACCGGTCCGACGCGATCCGCGAACTCTCGACCAACTCGGCTACAGTGGATGTGCTCAGCATGTCGGCGGTGCCAAAATTGTCCGCGAACATGCACCTGCAACGCGAACGCAATTTCCGGCTCAAGGCGAGCGTCCCGATCATCATGGGCAGTGGCATCGATCTGGGCAGCAACTCGCAGGAGTTCTGGTTCGAGGTTCCCGAGGGCATGACGCAAACGCTCTACCACGCCACCCACGAACAGTATTCGCGCAATCTCGATCGAGCGATCTTGCCGGTCGACCCGAGCTGGATGATGGAAGCGATCGGCCTGGCACGTCTGGACCCGAACACGGTGATTTCCGGACCGGTGACCCGCACCGACGGTTTGATCGAAGTCCGCACGGCGGTCCCCAGTGCGGTCGGCACTTACCAACGTGTTTGCTTTATCGAACCCACCGCCGGCTACATCACACACCTGTTCCTTTATTCGCCGAACCAACGTCTCGTCGCCAAGAGCTTCGCGAGCGAACACGAATACTTTGCCGAGGTCGACACGGTGCTGCCGCATCAAGTCAAGATCGAGCTGTTCCCTGCCACCGGTCCACCGTTGGCGCTGCAACTCAGCGTCGCCACCTACAGCATCAATCAATTGCTCTCGGGTGATCCTCAGTTGTTCGCCATGCCCGCGACAGCCAACCGTGTCGACTTGATGCAACTCGCCGGCGGTCCTGCAAACCTCGGCAATACCGTTTTCGGTGCAACGGCTGGTACTGCGTCGCCGAATTATCCGGTCGCGGGAACGTCGGCATGGTCGGCCCCGACCACCACCGCAGCAGGCACGCCGAGCGCCTACAGCGCCTCGGCCCCCACCGGTCCGCCGATGCGTGGTATTCGTTACGAATAGAATCCTAGGGCGAAAGACGTAGCTGGACTCGCCAAGAGTTCAGACCAAACACCTCACCAACCACGCATGCTTCCGAAGTCTTGGCGACGTCCCGCCACGCCGGTTCTGCTCAAACGCCTATCTAAGAATGGCGGACCAACGTCTTGTAGCTGGACTCGCCAAGAGTTCAGACCAAACACCCAACCAACCACAAGTGCCTCCGAAGTCTTGGCGACTCCGGCTACGTCGGTTCTGGCGACTCCGGCTACGGTTCTGCTCGAGGGGTTTGACTAAACCTGATTCCATTGCACGTCGGTGCGGGCGTGCAGGCGTTTGCTGACTTGGGTGTTGCCACCGGTGAGTGCTTCGAAGCGTTTGATCACGCTGTCGACTGGAATCTGCTGGGCTTCGTGAACCAGCACGGGGGTGATCCCCGGGATCACCACGGTGGTCAGCGACCCTTGGTGAGCCGCGGATACTTTCGGCTCCAACCGTTCGCGTTCGCCTTCGCTCGATACGAACAGCAACAGCCGTTGACGGCCGCCGCATTGCAGCAAGCCAGGCACCGCGACCTTCAACGCCGACTCAATCGTCGTCTGCTCATTCCAGCGGTTACGTTGTCCGCCGGTGGGGCTGAACTCTTGCGTCTTCATCGGCGCCGATGCCGGCTCGCGATCTTCCGAGTTCATATAGAACGCCGTCACCGTGGCCGTCTTTTGTACTGTTTTCTCGTCGGTCACGCCGAGAGATGCGGTGTTCGCGGTTTTCCCTCCTGCGGTGCTCGACACCCCGTCGCTGCACGTGGTCGTCGAAGACGATTCCGTCGCACGGCGGTGTTGATCGATCACGTCCTCCACCATCGGCAGGCATTTCGCGACCAAGTCCGTCGCCATTGCCTCGACATCCCACTTTGCCTCTGGACTGCGAACCGGGGCGATCAACCAACGCTGCGCGGTTTGCCCGTGCAGGTGGTCGAGGATTTGAGGCAGCCGCAGTTGAATCTCCTGGGGCATTTCCGTCCACGGGTTTTCGGTGCCACGGTTGTCGCCGGGAACCGAGCGCACCGCGCGAGCGATTCCGATCGCGGCCTCGGACAGATGCGTGTGCAATCCCTCGAGCTGTTGACTCAACCGCATGTACGATTGGCTGGTTAACTGCTGCGCGATCGCCATCAAGCGTTGCAGCGCAAGAGCCTCCGAAGCTTCGAGGCGATTGACCAAGTCATCATCACTCGTTTGCTGAACGCCGGAGACTTCGCTCGCATGTTGTTTGGACTGTTCCGAAAGCAATCGGGACATCTCGCGTGTTTCCGCGATCAGTTTCTCGATCGCTTGTGCGGCAGACGTCACGTCGATCCGTCCGTCTTGCAGACGCACAACGAGTTCCCGTCGCAGCGAAACAATCTGCCCCGCAACCATCCGCTGCAACTGAGCCCCAACGTCCGCATCGTCGAGACTGCCGAGGATGACCATTTCAATGGTTTCACATTGTGTGATCGAATCGTCACTCAGCGGCGCCAAGAGAGACGACAGCCGATCGACGATCGCCGCTTCGTTCGCTCCAAAGAGGGCTCGGATTTTGCCGACCATTGCGTCCGGATCCATGTCGCAACGTTTGCGGAGACGTTCGGCCAACGGGCCAGCGATCTCTCGAGACTCGGCCGGCCTGCCGAGCCAACGTAGCAACAAATGCCGGGCCGCTGCCGGGGCGAGAAGGTTTTCCTCCAACGCTCGAACGCACTTCAATCTCGTCACGCCAACGCTGCGGATCATCGGCTTCGCCATCGCGTCGCCTTCGGTCGCGTCACAGCGACGGGCCGACGCCAAAATTTCGCCTGCACCGGTCGCGTCGGCCCAAATGTAGTCCACAATGGTCGCCGACGCCGACGCGGATTCGGGCGACGACTGATCGCCATCGAGAATCAAATAGGCGTCTCGCAGCGGATTGCGTACCGCGGGAACACCCGGCCAATCGACACCGTTATCGCCCGGATAGCTGTTGCCCGGCGTGACGTAGTGCCGTATCTCCGAAACGGCCGCGTGGGTATCGTGCAACGAGACGCTTTGGTGTGGATTGCCTTGCATCGCGACCGATGACAACAGCGGCAACACAGGAGCGTGCTCCAACCCGGCTTCGTCGAGCAACGTGCGCAGACGAGGCGCGATGTCGAGTAACATGCCGCTCGCCGTTCCTCCCGATACCGATCCGACCAAATAGATCGAAGGCACCCGTTCGCCGCAAACCGCAGCGAGGTGGTCGATCGACTCGCGCAGTTCGCCGTCAATTCTCTCCGCGTGATCGACCATCGCGAGCCGACCGAGCGGACGCATGCCCTCGGTCGCACCGCTGCGAGGAACGTTATAAATCCATCGACGCGAAACGTTCCGCAGATGTTCGGTTGGCCGGGCACGATAATCCGACGCCGATCGCAACGGCGTGTGAATGATCGCGGCCGGTGGGATCCGGTCAGACGCCTCGGTCAAACGTGCGGCGTGAATGGTGTGCATGTCGGTGTCGATCAACACCGAGTGCAGGTCCAACGGGCAGGCCGAATGCAACGTCGCCACTCGCCCGCGGAGCTCGTGCAGACATTCCGCACCGACTCCACCGATCGCCACGATCAAAGCGTGTCCGGTCACGCGGCTGCGAAGCAGTTTGCTGTCGGCGGTCAGACTCGGCAGGTCCTCGACCGACGCATCCTGAGGCACCGCGGTCGCCGTCGCGGTTCGCTGTACCGTCGTATCTTGACGCTGCCGCGGGGTCTTCAACGCATCGACAAACTCCTGACAGCTTTCGAAACGTCGATCCGGATCTTTCTCCAACGCACGAGCGACGGCCACACGATCAGCCGGCGGAAGAGGCTCTAAATTCGGCGCCGCGTGCACGTGCTGCGTCGCCAACTGAGCGATCGTTCGCCCCGCGAATGGACGCGTTCCCGTCAGCAATTCCTGATACATGACCGCGAGCGAATACTGATCGCTGTTCATGCTCGGCCGGCCATCGAACACTTCCGGCGGAGCGTAAATTGGCGTCAGTCCGCCGACGATCGAGTTGTCCGTCTCGCGGAGATCCTTCAGCAAACCAAAGTCACCGACTTTGACGTGACCGCCAACCATCAACAGGTTGCCCGGCTTCACATCGAGGTGCTGCAGCTGATAACTCTTGTGCAGATAATCGAGGGCATCGGCGGCGTCATGCAAATATGACAACAACGCCGCACGAGGAATCCCGCACGAACCACGGTCCTTGTGCCGCTTCAAAACGTCCTCGAGCGATCCGTCAGCCAACTCCGTGACGATCACCAACTGATCGTCCACCACGCCGAATCGTTCGAGCGTCAACAGGAACGGGTGGTGCACCCCCTTGATCCGTTCGAGCGATTTCAGCTCGCGTGATCCACGATTCGCATGGGTGGCACCAAAGACGATTTTCACCGCCTTCTTCAAACCACCAGGCGCGTTCGCACGCCAAACTTCGCCGAAACCGCCTTCGCCGATCTTCTGCTCGAGGGTATAGCCGGCGATCGGCTCATAACCCGGCCCGATTTTGCGAACGCTTTGGACAGCCATGAAAACGAATCAGAAAAGAGAATAAGACAAAGGGGACAAAAAACAGTGTCGGGGAATTGCAATGACGACGAATACGATGACAGCAAAAGCGGAGAAAAGAACCCTGCCGCGAGAGCGACGATCCTTACAACGCGCTGAAGTAATTCTTGCAGGCTTGATCGAGGTACTCCGGTCGCAGCGTCAACGGGAGCTTTCGATATCGGCAGAAATTCGCTACCTGAGTCAACAAATCGCGAGGATGGCAACGACGAGGCGCACGTTTACGAGATTTGTAAAACGCGAGCAAATGCTCGGCGGCTTCCGGCGTGTCGGGGAAACCCATTTGAGCCCCCACGGTTTTCATCAAAATGCGAAACTCGTTCTCCGACGGATCATCCACAAAAATCTTGTAGGGCACCCGACGCAAAAACGCTTCGTCCACGAGATCATCCGGATTCAAGTTGGTTGAGAAGATGATCAACTGTTCGAACGGAATCTGTATCTTCTTCCCGGTCGGCAGCGTCAGGTAGTCGCAACGATTCTCCAGCGGCACGATCCAGCGGTTGAGCAGCTCTTCGGGTGCGATCCGTTGACGGCCAAAGTCATCGATCAACAAACAACCGCAATTGCTCTTCATCTGCAGCGGTGCTTCGCACATGTTCGAACGCGAGTCGTGGCGTACCTCGAGGTTATCCATCACCAATTCACCACCGACGACAACGCTCGGCCGTTGGATGCGGACCCAACGCTTGTCCCATTCCTGAGAGTTCAACATGCTGCCGTCCCCTTCCGGGATCGGTGCCTCTTGATGAAACGCGTCGTCCTTGAGTTTGATCAGGTTCCCGTCGTCGAGGATCGCATGCGGGATCCAAATCTCTTGACCGAGACAACGTGTCAAACTGCGAGCGATGGTCGTTTTCCCGTTTCCGGGAGGTCCAAAAAGGAACAACCCGGTATTGCTGTTGATCGCGGGGCCGAGTTGGTCGAGCAGTTCGTCTTGGTACGAGATCCGTGAAAGTGATTCTCGCAATTGATCGCGGTCGATCGGGTCAACTCCTGCCGCCTGGGCTTCCACGCTCAACGTGTAATCGTTCAGCGGAACGGGAGCGGGGCCGACGTAGCTGCACTGCGCAAAATGTGTCTGTGCCCTTTTCTGACCGAGCTCGGTCAACGAATAGTAGTAGTCGTTGAACGCGGCCGGACGCACATGAGCGACGTACTTGCGAACCCGTAACGCGTCCACGATCGGTTCGACGATACGAAACGGCAGTCCCAACCGAGTGGCAACGTTGCGACCACTGATCGTCCCCGTTTGATGCACGGTCTTGATCAACAACGACTCGACAAACGTGATCGAAAGGCCGAGCTCGTTCAGGCTCCGCGGTTCGGCTGGCCAGAACGTATCGTCCGTCAGCAGCCCGCCGAGCGCCGATGATTCGAAGCTATGGGTATCGGTCATCAATGCGGTCATCAGTCTTCGTCTCGTCCAAATTGGCTAGCGAAAATGGTGTCATGCGGAAACCGCCTCGCCAACACGGCGGGGGCAGAAATCCTTCCACGCAAACGTAGCTCACAATTTTGCGCACCTGGACATTTGAAGCCTGAAGTGGTTCGGGTGGCCTCATTCCCACCGGAAGACCGTCGGTTTTCCGGCGTCACCGACCGCGGATCGACAATAACGACTGCGGGTTCGTCGATATGACCGCCTAATCCTCTAGCAATCGTGACGCGATCACGCACGCAGCCGTTTCAACCCGCAGGATCCGTTTACCCAGATCAATCGAACTCATTCCAGCGTCCACGCACGCGGAAAGCTCCTCATCACTGAAACCGCCCTCCGGTCCGATCGCGCACTGCACTTTGACACGCCCCCATGAGTTTTGCCTCGATGGCTCTTTCAACCCCGCCATCAGGTCCACGAGCGACTCGCCACCCGGCATCGCGATCAATCGAACGTCCCACTGCGGCTCGCCTGATTCACCGGGCGAGTCTTCCTCACGCGAATCTTCTTCCCCGATCGACTTTTCCGTCTGCGCGATCCCTTCCGCTTGCAACGATGATCCGGATTCGATCCACTTACGGAACTTCATCACCGGGGCGATCGACATCAATTGATTTCGTCCGGATTGTTTGCACGACTCGATCACGATGCGTTCCAACTTTCCGAGCAACGAATCCGCAGGCGGTCGCTGCGTTCGCTCGCACACGAGCGGTTGAACCCGGGCGACGCCGAGTTCGGTCAGTCGCTCGATCATTTCCTTCGCCCGGTCCGGTTTGGGCAGCGCGATCGCCAACTCCAGGTAAACGCTCGGTTCGCGGTCGACGACTTCCGGTTTCTCTGACCGGCAAACGCATTGACGTCGGTCGACGAAGTTCACCGTGGCGACGGCCTGGTTGCCTTTTCCATCAAACAACTCAACCTCGTCATCGACCTGCACCCGCATCACCCGGGCGGCATGCGTCGCCTCCTCCGAAGGCAACTCGACGAGCGGTTGCTGGGTCAACAAATCGGGGGCGTAGTAGCGTCGCGTCATTTCAAAAAAGCTCAGAAAGATTCAAGTTCCAAGGCGTCGAGGTTCACGTTGACCGTCGTAACCGTTAATTGAGCGCAAACCCACAGAGGCGTTGCATCGGGCAGAGTTTAACGACTCGGTCGCACGACTCGCAGTGGCCACGTCTACCTAGCCGATGATTGAGTCATTCGATCGTCCGTTGAACGCAAAAATGGTTCAACCACTTCAATCAACGAGGCCAACTTCGGTGAACAGCGCACCACGTTTCGTTACGCAGCCCCACTCGGTCAAACCCGACACCTCCGCGCGTCGAACGTACTGCGAACCCACCCGAGGCGAGTTGATCGACGATCGTTTCCATCCGACGCCCTCCGCCGCGATTCATGAATTGCCACCGGAAGTGCTGCGTCACTGGGGGCTGCTCGCCAGCCCATTTTCATCGCACGCGACGGTCGACGTTCCTTGGGACGCGTCCAACTTTTACTTCCGCATCTCGGCACATACGTCCGCATTTTCCTGGTTGCAACGTCTGCTCAGTCGACCGGGATCGCTCGGAATCGTCTCGGCATCGAACGGATCAGGATCCACGACTTGGTTGCGGCAACTCGCCGCGAGTTCCGGTCTCGGCTCGACCGCGTTTGAAACAGCCGTGGCGGACTGGCGAAACCAATCGATCGACGAACTCGCCGGCGACCTCTTACGGATCGGCGGCAATGTCGAAACGTTCAGTCAAGTCCGAACACTGTGGCTGATTCAAACATCCCAGCCGTCCCCGACATTCAACACGTCAAAGGATACCGACATCAACCGCGCCGCGTTATTGGCCGGATGGTACTCGGCCCGCGCCGATCGGCTTCGCAACCTGCAGGTTCTGATCGTTCGAAAACGTCAACGACGTCAGGCAGGTCCGAAACGATTCAGTATCGCGGCGGCAGATCACTCGGCAACGTTTCATCTCTCGCGCCCCCACGCGAGTGAACTTCGCCGATGCGTCAACGCAGCGATGCTACACGCCGGAGCCACTCGCCCGGCGTTCACGGTTTCCGCCGCCACGCAGCTCGCCGACTCGAGCAACGGTTCGATCTCGCGACTCGCATCGCTCGTGCACGCCGCGCTCGTACACGGACAAGTCGCCGGCATCCGACAAATCACCGCCGCCGATCTGTCGACTCCACTGAAGAGTCACGCCGAAATGCGAAGCACCGCATCCAAGGCCGCCTAACATTCGTGAAGCGACGGTTGCGAACATCGCCAAGAGTTTCGGCAGGCTTCGGGGATCGCCAAAAGTCCTGACGACTTTCGCGACGGCGCCTTATCCGAAATCGGGATCGTCACGCTCCACCCGGATGCTGCGAAGTACGAACGACCTCGCTTCGCCGCGTTGTCCTACGCACTTCCACGCTTGCGGTTTCGCAACAGCAACGCGATGCATTCGTTGCCGAGCACCGAACCACGAAGCTCGATATCGCAGGCAAACAATTTCGCCAATTCTCGGCCGGTAATTCCCAATCCCCCGTAGCCGGCTTCCTTCACAACGACCTGGTTCGCACCAAAAGCGATGTGCCGGATTCCCGATAGCGCCGCGGCCGACAGACACATCGGACACGGCTCGGCGGTTGCGGCCAACCAATACCCGCTCAGGTCACGTCGTTGCAGCTTTTCGCATGCAAACGCAATCGCGTTAACCTCCGCGTGCGCCGACGGATTGTTGGTCGAGATTGCCGTATTGTGAGCGACCGCGATCGGCTCTCCCGAAGGCGAAACAATCGCTGCCCCGAACGGGTGCTCGCCGTGCTGCACCCCCTCCTCCGCGACGGCCAACGCGGATTTCATCGACTGTTTTAGATTCCAATCGCTCACGGTCTGCGGCATCCCTGCAGCTTTTCGGATCATCAATGGTAGCTCTCTGTTTCGTATCATCGGGAACATCATGTCGATCGACAACGTTGTCAACGACGGATCGATGCGTGCCGGTTTAACGTCGAACGTCCCACGTCCGAACAGCTTCTTTCACCAACATCTTCGTCCCCCTCACAACGTCTCAACTCATCCGGACGCGACGCAGCACATATCGGGCCGGAGCGTGCTGCCGATCACGCTCTTAAGAACACGGCTTCGACAAAATTGATCTCTCACGCGGGTTGTACGCACAGCAAAGAAACCAACGCGAATTTTACGCATGCAACCGTGATCGCATGAGTGGCTTCTCATTGACCGTATTTCATTCGTCTTGGTTGATCGCCGTGGAGTCAACACTCGCGTTTTCCTTCGTCCAACTTGCCCGCGGTCTCACCAACCGGCGGTATCCATTCTGCTACGATGAATCGTCGGTCCCCACCTTCATCCCCACTGCAGAAAGCCAGCTATATGTCGACGTCGATCGCATCCGAACACACCGTCCCGTCCGAGTTGAAATCGTTTCTCGCATCGCCGAAACAGTTGTTGATCAACGGCAAATGGGTGAACGCCAAAAGCGGAAAGACGTTTGATGTCTTTGACCCGGCAACCGACGACGTGATCGCACAGGCAGCCGAGGGCAACGGCGCCGATATCGACGCCGCCGTCGCCGCCGCTCGGGCAGCCTTCGACGGAGGGCCGTGGTCGAAGATGACCGCGTCGCAGCGGAGCCGATTCATCTGGAAGATCGGCGACCTGATCGAAGCGAACGCCGACCAACTCGCCCAGTTAGAAACGCTCGACAACGGCAAACCGTTTGCGGTCGCCAAAGCAGCCGACGTGGCACTCGCCGCCGACATGTTCCGGTACATGGCGGGCTGGGCGACAAAGATCGAAGGCAACACCATTCCGCTCAACGTGCCGTACGCCCCCGGCAGCGAATTTCACGCCTACACGCTGAAAGAACCGATCGGCGTTGTCGGGCAAATCATTCCATGGAATTTTCCACTCCTGATGGCCGCCTGGAAACTCGGCCCGGCATTGGCGACCGGTTGCACGATCGTCCTCAAGCCCGCCGAACAGACACCGTTGTCGGCAATTCGTCTCGGTGAATTGGTCACCGAAGCGGGCATCCCGGACGGCGTCGTCAACATCGTGACCGGTTTTGGCGAAACCGCCGGTGCCGCACTCGCGTCACACGATGATGTCGACAAAGTGGCTTTCACGGGTTCCACCGAAGTCGGCAAACTGATCATCGGCGCGGCGACCGGCAACCTGAAAAAGGTGACACTCGAACTCGGTGGGAAGAGCCCCAACGTGATCTACGATGATGCAGACATCGATACCGCCGTCGCCGGTGCGGCCGACGCAATCTTCTTCAACCAAGGACAGGTCTGCAGCGCCGGATCGAGGCTTTATATTCAAAGCGGCATCTATGACGAAGTCGTCGCGGGCGTCAGCGAAATTGCGTCCAACATGAAAGTCGGCAGCGGCTTCGATCCGTCGACTCAAATGGGGCCACTGGTTTCTCGCGAACAATTCGAACGAGTCAACGGATACCTGCGAGCCGGTCTCGATGCGGGTGCCGAAGCCGCCGCCGGCGGTGCCGCCCTTGACCGCAGCGGCTACTTCGTCCAACCCACCGTACTTAAGAACGCGACACCGGAAATGTCAGTCGTTCGTGAGGAGATCTTTGGTCCCGTCGTCGCTGCCATGCCGTTTGAGAACGACAACGAACTCAAAACTCACGCCAACGATTCCACCTATGGCCTCGCTGCCGGAATTTGGACGCGTGATATCTCGAAGGCACACCGGTTGGCCAAGGCCGTCAAAGCCGGAACGGTGTGGATCAACTGCTACAGCATCTTCGACGCCGCACTGCCCTTCGGTGGCTACAAACAGTCCGGCTGGGGCCGAGAAATGGGACACGCCGCCCTGGAAAACTATCTGCAAACCAAATCGGTTTGTGTGAATTTGTAACCACCAACTCGATCGTTCCGACCGCGAGCAACACCGCACGGGCCGCGCGGGGTTTCCGCCATGTTTCGCCGGGTTTCCGCCGACCGCACGACGGTGATAGAGTGATCCGTATTCCGCAACCGCAGACTCATCCTCCCTAGGCCATAGCGATACACGATGCCCCCGATTCTCTATCCCGTCGCCGGGTTCCTCGGCGCGATGTGGGCGGTCTACCTCGTCGACTTCATCGTGCCTGGATCGTTTATCGAATACGGTTTGGTGCCGCGTACGTTTCGTCGTCTGCCCGGCATCGCGCTGATGCCGTTCCTGCACGCGAACTTCACGCACCTGATCGGCAACACCATCCCGGTCGCCGTTTTGTTGTCGCTGACCGTCCTGACACGCGAACGTCCTTGGGAATCAATCATCGCAATCCTCGTCGGCGGCGGCGTGTTGTTATGGTTGTTCGGACGCCCCGCCAATCATGTCGGCGCGAGCGGATTGGTGTTCGGGCTGATCACGTTCCTCATCATCGTTGGGATACGCGAGAAACAATTCGTCTCCATCGCCGTCGCGATCGCGGTGGGATTGCTATTCGGCGGCAGCCTGCTCGGCGGCATCATCCCTTCGTTCGGATCTTCCGTCTCTTGGGACGGTCACCTCTTTGGCGCAATCTCCGGTGTCCTGGTCGGAATCGCCACGTCCGGGAAGGTGACACACTTCTTCTAGAGTGTTGTCAAAGGAGACTTTGGGTGTCGTGCGATACAATCCGAAACCCATCAGCCGACCCTCGCTAGCCTCGGTTGGCATCAGAAAACCGGGGCTCAATCTCGTCGGCTGATTGGCCCGATGGTTGATTGGCCCGCCGGTTGATTGCGTTGCCGAGGTTCTCAATGGAACTAAACGTTCTCGTCGTTCGCCTTCACTTTCTCGAAATGGCGAATCGCCTTGTGCAGCAACCGATCAAACGTTGCCGCGAACGCCTTCTTGTCTTTGTCACCGTACGGAGCACTCCCGCCGGTAACCATTCCGCTGCCCCGGAGCGAATCCATGAAGTTCCGCATCGATAAACGGCTGGCGATGTTGGCGGCGGAGTATTCTTCGCCACGCGGATCGATGACGAGCAACCCCTTCTCGACCAAATCGCTCGCCAACGGAAGATCAGCGGTAATCGCGAGCTGCATCTTCTCGCCGTGTTTGACGATATATCGGTCTGCCTGATCCGCACCCTCTCGAACGACCACGGATCGAACACTCGGTGCGTTCGCCGGCGTGGAAATCTTCTGGTTCGCGACCAAGATCGTCTCGACGTTCAAACGATGAGCCGCTCGGAATACGATGGTTTTCACATCCGTGGGCGCCGCGTCCGCGTCGATCCAAATTTTCATCGAAGACACGGCTATTCGCGATCCTCTTTTTTGGGTTCAAACGCAAACGCCTCGGAGGACGCATCCGCCGGCATTCGCCAGTCTCCTCGCGGCGACAAGGAGACCGAACCGACCTTCGGACCGTCCGGAACACAGTTGCGTTTGTACTGACTATTGAAAAATCGCCGAATGAAGGTTTGCAGGGTCCGAGTGATCGTCGCCTCACTATGCGGTTCATGGAACTCGGCTTGAGAGGCAAGAAAGTACAACTTCGCCGCGTCACAACCGCTGCGGATGAAGTGATACAGAAAAAAATCGTGCAACTCGTAAGGCCCCAGCGACGCCTCGGTGCTCTGCCGGATCTTTCCATCCGTCGTCGGCGGCAACAGCTCCGGCGAAATCGGTGTGTCGGCGATTTCGTGCAGCAGCGTTCGCATCTTTTCATCGTAACGGTGGTCGGCGATGTATCGCACGAGGTAACGCACCAACGTTTTGGGTATCGAACAATTCACGTTGTACATCGACATGTGATCGCCGTTGTAGGTGCTCCACCCGAGCGCTTGCTCGCTCAAATCGCCGGTACCGAGAACAAACCCACGGCTCATCAGCAACAACGTTCGCATCCGAGCCTGCACGTTTTCGAATACCAAATCATACGCGTCATCCGGCGTCGCCTGCAGTTGTGCTTGCAAGGCAGCAATCTCGGTTTTCGCATCCACCTCGATCCCCATCGGCGAATGGTCGAGCCCGACGAAAGTATCGAGCGACAGTTGCCGGATGTCGACGTTCTGACACGTCACCCCGAGACGCTGCACCAACTCCATCGCGTTGTCGCGAGTGTGATCGGTCGTTCCGAAACCCGGCATCACGAGCGCTTTGATCACGCCGCGATCCCGTTGGAGATGATCGACCGCACCGACCGCCACCAGCAACGCGAGCGTACTGTCGAGACCACCGGATACTCCGATCGCCAACGGCAGATCGTCCGGCAACCCGCTCAGACGTTTTGCCAACCCGCCCGTTTGAATCGCCAAGATCTCCGCACAACGTTCCTCTCGCTCGGCAAAGTTATCCGGAACGAAAGGATGAGGATCGATTTTTCGGATCACACGCGTTCGGCTTTCGGACGACGCGTTCACTCCGGCCGTTTCGATCGAACCGTCGCCCCCGACATCGATCACGCGATAAGGCCGCGGCAACGAATCACGGAAGTCATCGAACGAGCCGACCACACGTCGATCGTGCGCGAGCTTTTGCAGATCGAGATCACGTGTCAACGCAGTCGCACCGGGCAAGACGGGTTCCTTGCCGTCACCAATGCGGCGCGACGTGCCCAACAGACTGCCGTTCTCCGCGATCAAACAATGACCACCGAACACCAGGTCGCTCGTCGATTCGTCACCGCCGGCGGACGCATACACATAGCCGCAGATCAGCCGTCCAGATTGGCTGACGACAAGGTCGCGCCGCCACTGTGCCTTGCCGACCGTCTCGTTGCTGGCCGACAAGTTCACGACCACGTTTGCCCCCGCGATCACCGCGTGGCTGCTCGGCGGCACCGGTACCCAGAGGTCTTCGCAAATTTCGACCGCCACCAACGCGTCACCGTCACGAAACAGCAAATCGGTTCCAAACGGAATGGCCTGCCCGCCGAGCGAAATCGTCGCTGGATCGGACGGGCTCGCTGCACGAAAATGCCGCCCCTCGTAGAACTCGCGGTAAGTGGGCAGGAATGTTTTTGGGACCACGCCGAGGACCCGCCCGTCGCCGATCACGGCAGCCACGTTCATCAGGCTGGTCCCGACCTCCATCGGCAAACCCGCGACGACCAATCCCGATCGACCGGCGGTCGACTCAGCCAATCGCGTCAATCCGTCCAAGGCGGCTCGCAACAGTTGCTTCGTCGCAAACAGATCGCCGCACGTGTACCCCGTGATCCCCAACTCCGGCAAAACAACCAGATCAGAATCTTCGAATTGACGAATCGTTTCAATCGATGCCGTCACATTGAACGCCGGATCCGCCACCCGCAACTCCGGTGACGCCGCCGTGGTCCGATAGTATCCGTGCTGTCGTAAGGGATCAGGCATAAATTCGTTGGCCATCTTCAACGGGCTTTCGAGTGCGCGGGAGTGCGTGTCTTGGGACAGAAGAGGTGTACGTGGTCGTCGAATCACAACACAACGCGAAGGAAACTTACCGAGAAACGGAACACCCGTGTTTTCTCGCGTCGGACGTTGCCAACACGGAATGCTGCCGACCGCACGCGTCTCTTCAAACAACCTAACTGAGTTGATTCGCCAACGGACGTTCGCTCCGGTGATCTCGTGCCGCGTGCCTTTCGCGCGAAGTTTTTTTCGAGTCCGCGTTTCGCCGAACTGTTTTCTCGCGTGAACCGCGGCTAATGCCGTTCGGCTGATGAGACCTCCGGGGAGATCGAAACAATGCCGACTCCCTCGGGGAAGACTCGAATCGAAATCACCCGAAACAAATCATCTCGGGCAAATCATCTCACTCGACGCGAACCTTTCTCAGGCAGGCCTGCTCCTCAGGCGAGACGGGATGGCAAATTATAACGACTGCCTGATTTTTGTTGCAGTTGACGCCAAACCCTGCCCTCGGTTTTGTAATCCAGGGTGAAAGCCTTGTAATTCCTTCCAGTGACCGATCGTAAAAACGGAAACGGGAAAAACCCAAAATCGCCGCAACTCGCCGTCAAACAAGCACTTACAAACAAAACACTCGCCATCCGATCCGGTTTGGCACACCCTCTGCATTAACGCTCTTTCGTTGCCGCGAGAAGGAAGGACTTCAATCGGCAGCCCCGCCTTTCACATCTTTTCGAGTCACAGTCCTGGTACTTTCGGTCGCTTCCTTTGGAAAGCAACGAAGCCTAGGCAATAAGGAGAATGCCATGTTGGTTCTGTCACGAAAACTTAAAGAACAAATCAAAATCGGCGACGACATCACGATCACCGTCGTCAAGCTTCGCAACAATCAAATTCGTCTTGGCATCGAAGCCCCCCGCGATGTCCGAGTCATGCGTGCCGAGCTGGATAAGGAAACGCCTGAAACCACCCCCAAGAACGACGCCTCCGCCAACGCCGAAACCGTCGCAAAGCCGCAGGTAGCACCGACCAACCGCGTTCGCAACTTCCTCGAAGCCGACGCCGCATCGACGCCAGCCCCACAGCCAACAGATGCGAGCACAGAACAATCCAACGCCTCGAGCCGTGGCTTTCGCAACGAGGTCGTCGACGGGCTGATGTCAGCCGACGAAATGATCGCTGCTGGCAAGGAAATCGATGACGAAACGTCCGACGGTGGCAACCAACCTTGCCTCGGAGGCGGCGACTCGCCACGCAGCTCGATTCAGTTGTTCTCGGGAACGATCGACCGCGACGGCACACTTCGCGAAAACGCCCCAACCGATATCCGTGCGAGTCGTGGTCGCGCCCCGCTTGCTTCGTTCTTCACCGCCCCGTAACCCTCGCGGGGCGGAGGTCGCGACGCGGTAGGAACGGGCAGTCGACGCATCGCAGGACTGCTTGATCGCTCACGTTGGTTTGATAGCCTGAGTGGGAATCTCGTTTCCCGCCACTTTCGCCGCCGACTGCCTGCCCCGTGCCTCGCCCGAGAAAACCAGACACCCATTCCACGGAAAGTCCCGCCTCCGCCGAGCCGACTCCGTGGTATCGCGAGGGGCTCCGTTTCGAATGCACCCAGTGCGGCATGTGTTGCAGCGGCGAACCGGGCTACGTCTTTGTCGATCCAGCAGAAATCGACGCAATGGCTGCAGAGATGCAGATGCCAGTCGATCAATTCGAGCAAAAATTCACCCGGAAGGTTGGGCGGCAAGTCAGCCTGATCGAATATCCCGACGGGGACTGCATTTTTCTCGATCCAAAGACGCGGCACTGCATGGTGTACCGCTCTCGGCCGATCCAGTGCCGGACGTGGCCGTTCTGGGACAGCACTTTGGCGTCGCCCGCCGACTGGAAAGAAACCTGCGAGGTCTGCCCCGGTGCCGGAACCGGTCCGCTGTATTCCCTCGAGGAAATCGAGGTGCGGCGAACCGAGAAATCCGTCTAAAAACCCACCCGCCATTCGGATCTCGACAAAAATCCGAGATTTGGTGGGGATCCCAGAATTTCTTCAGATTGATTGGACTTTGACGGTTGCGCCAGTCGATACCCTTTGTGCGGGTTAATCGGCGCCGTACCGGACAACCAGGCGGATTCCAATTCCATCCTGTTTTCCAAGGTTACGTCGGCTTGACACTCGCCCGTCAACGTCCATACAGTGACGGCTCCTAAGTCGTGCAGAGTCAATGATTTGCGTCTTTCGACGCGATCGACGCCTGTTCGGTATCGAGAGTCCACTGGGTTGGGGGTGCTGACGGAGTGACGAAAAAAGAGATCGTGCGAGTCATTTCCGAAGAACTCGGATTGACCCAGCAGCAGACCAAAGAGGTTGTGCAACGGACGTTCGATTCAATCGTCGAAACTTTGGTTCGCGAAGGCAGAATCGAGTTGCGAAACTTTGGCGTCTTCGAAGTCAAACTTCGAGCCGCTCGCAACGCGAGGAACCCCAAAACGAGCCAACAAGTTCACGTTCCTGAAAAATACGTCGTCAGTTTCAAACCTGGAAAGGTGATGGAACAGCGAGTTCAGGAACTGAGCGAGAAACCCAGCCGACCGGATTGGCTGGACATGACGGATGAATCCAGCACCGCACGTTCGGGGAAACCCGGCACCTCGGATCCGAAATCCACCGACCGTTTAAACCAAAATCCAAAATCACCTCGCGATTCAGACGGCCCCATCAGCCCGAGCGGCAATTGGGGATAGTGGGAATCGCGAACGCTTGTTGTTCACGGAGGAACCCCAGATGACACTTTCGACAGCGGCGATCGACGCCACCGAAGCCAAGACCTCGGCTGGCCCAGCGACCCGGACTCGTTCCGCGCTGAAATCCGCCGCCATGCGAATGATCCTCGGGTTGACCTTGATGGTCGCGATTTCGACCAGCGTCGGATGCTTCGTGCCGATCTACTCGGCTCGCCCTGAACGCCGTGTGCAACAGTTGCTCTATACCTCGGAAAACCTGCGTGCCATCGTCGACGAATGGGAACGCTTCTGGCAACTCGACGCACCGAGTCACTTGACTCCGATCCGTCCCCACGGCGGCGTCCTTTAAACAGACCACTGACACCTGCCTGGACGATTCAAAACGTCCTGGCACGTCAGTCAACAACGATAGGACCGCTTCCTTCCCGCCTGCAAAATCAGGTGGAAAGGAAACGGTCCTATTTTCGTTTTGCGGGTCACCGGCCGTGATCGCTCCTCAGTGGACCTGCGACCGATCGGCTAATGCCTCAACGCTAACGCTTGGAGTCAACGCTCAAGCCGATCCCCGCAAAAGGAACACGCTATAGATTCCTGCCGGCTCGCACCGTTGAGGGTCCGGGTGAAATATTGCGCACCGAGAGTATCTCGTTCAATCGAAACGAGTATCCTTTTCTACCGCTGCCTTTTCATCTCCTTCGGCTATGGCCCCACACCATGAACAATCAACGGCACCTGCCCCGTCTGCTCGCGTTTGCCTTCTTAATCGCGGGACCGCTTCAGGCACAAGAAGCTTTTCGCTATGAGGCCGACTGGGATTCGATCCGGAGCCACTACGAATGCCCGAAATGGTTCCGCGATGCGAAGTTTGGAATTTTTGTCTTCTGGGGGCCGGCCTCGGTTCCTCAAGTCGGCAACGACAAGTACGGGCGGTGGATGTATGCGGAAAAGTATGCTCCCAACGGGATCGATGTCCGCCGTTACCACAAGGACCACTTTGGTCCACAGTCGAAGTTCGGTTACAAGGACTTCTTCCCACGTTTCCAGATGGAACACTATCAACCCGAAGAATGGGTGTCCCTTTTTGTCGACTCGGGTGCACGATACATCGTCCCCGTCGCAGAGATGCATGACGGGTACGCGATGTACGCGTCCAAACACACTCGCTGGAACGTGGTCGACGTTGGTCCAAAACGTGACGTGATGCGTCTATTGGTCGATGAAGCCCGCGCGAACGAGTTGAAAGTTGGCCTCTCATCCCACTTCGCGTGGAACCGAGAATTCTATCCAAAGTGGGACCCGACCTTCGATACGAACGACCCGCAATACCAAGACCTGTACGGAAAACCGGTCGACAAGGACGCGGCACCGACGCAGGAGTTCCTCGACCACTGGTGGGATCGCACGACTGACATCGTCGATCAGTATCAACCGGACATTCTTTGGTTCGATTTCGGGCTCGACAAGCCCGGGTTCGCTCCGGTGCACAAGAAGATCATGGCGCACTACTACAACAAAGGTCTCGAGTGGAACAAGGGAGTCGTTTTTCAGGACAAGAACATGCGTTTTGAATCGTTCCCGGAAGACCTGATGGTCCTTGATATCGAACGCGGCCGACGCAGCGAAGCGAGCAAACTGCCATGGCAGACCGACACCGCCGTGGGCAAAATCTCATGGACGTGGATCATCAACGAAAACTATAAGTCGTCGGACTTCTTGATCGACGAGCTCGTCGATATCGTTAGCAAGAACGGAAACCTACTGCTCTCAATCGGCCCGAAACCGGACGGGACCATTGGCGAACGCGAGACAGCAATCCTGCGTGACTTCGGAGCTTGGCTCAAGATCAACGGCGAAGCGATCTACGGCACGCGTCCGTGGAAGGTCTATGGCGAAGGCCCTGCCAAGTTTGCGGCGGGCAAGAACCGGTTCAAACACCAACACCACACCGAATACAACGACGTCGAATCCGTCGCCGCCGACATCCGCTTCACCAGCAAGAACGAAACGCTCTACGCGATCTCACTGGCCTGGCCCGAAGACGGAACCTTCCAAATCGAGACCCTCCGACGCGGCAGCCCGCATATCACCCAACCCATCGCCTCGGTCGACTTCATCAGCGGATCCCAAAAAATCACGTGGGAGCAAACCGACGAAGCCCTCATCATCCAAACCAACCAAGAAAAACCCTGCGAAGCCGCATACGCGTTCCGCATCCGATTCGCCCCCAACGAATAGGCCCCAATCCAATTACCCCCTCACCCCCGTAGCCGGAGTCGCCAGACTTCGGATGACCGTCAACCAACCGGCACGTTCCCACACGCTGCAAGCCCCTGAACTCTTGGCGAGTCCAGCTACGCGATTCCACTCCAAACCCCGTAGCCGGAGTCGCCAGAATTCGGATGACCGTCAACAACGTGGCACGACTCGATTCGCCGTAGGACTCTGAACTCTTGGCGAGTCCAGCTACGCGAGCCCACCCCCAACAACCGTAGCCGGAGTCGCCAGACTTCGGACAAACGCCAACAACGTGGCACGACTCGACTCGCAGTAAGACTCTGAACTCTTGGCGAGTTCAGCTACGCGAGTCCGCTCCAAACCCCGTAGCCGGAGTCGCCAGACTTCGGATGACCATCAACGACGTGGCACGACTCGATACGCCGTAGGACACTGAACTCTTGGCGAGTTCAGCTACGTTGGTATTCGGCGTGATGCACAAACAAAAAAAGAGCGTCTGATTGCTCAGACGCTCTTTCGTTATATCAGCTCGATTACCGTCGATTTACGACTTGTCGTCCGACGACTCGTCCGACTTTTCACCTTCGGAGCTTGCACTCGCGGCGACGGCTTCTTCGGAATTCTTGGGCTCAGGCAATCCGCGGACTTCGCCTTCGAAGTTCAAACGGGTAATCTTGCCGGAGTCGTCGCGGTGGACGTCGATGACGATCGTGTCCTTGCCGGCGAACGTTCCACGCAGCAGCTCTTCGCCGAGCGGGTCTTCGATTCGCTGTTCGAGGGCACGACGCAATGGACGAGCACCGTAGTCGAGGTTGCTTCCCTTCTTGACCAAGAACTCTTTGGCGTCGTCGGTCAATTCGAGAGCCAATCCGCGTTCGAGCAATCGCTCGCGGACCTTATGCAATTCGAAGTCGATGATGCCCTTGAGGTCGGTCGTCGTCAGGTGACGGAAGATGATCGTGTCGTCGAGTCGGTTGAGGAACTCAGGACGGAAGACACGCTCGATCGAGTCCATCACGCGTGATTTCATCGAATCGTAGCTCGCGTCGCCGTCCGGTTTGGCAAAACCGAACGCCGCTTCGTTCTTGATCGCTTCCGCACCGGCGTTGGTGGTCATGATCAAGATCGTGTTGCGGAAATCGACGTTGCGACCGAAGGAGTCCGTCAAACGGCCCTCTTCCATCACTTGCAACAACATGTTGAAAACGTCTGGGTGTGCCTTTTCGATTTCGTCGAACAGGACAACCGCGTACGGACGACGGCGGATCTTCTCGGTGAGTTGACCGCCCTCTTCGTAACCGACGAATCCGGGAGGCGCCCCGATCAGACGGCTGACGTTGTGTTTCTCCATGTACTCCGACATGTCGATGTGCACGAGCGCGTCCGGGTCGCCGAACATGTATTCCGCGAGCGCCTTGGCGAGCAACGTTTTACCGACACCGGTTGGACCGGCGAAGATGAACGAACCGGTTGGCCGTTTCGGATCTTTCAGACCCGAGCGACTACGCCGGACAGCCTTCGCGATCGCCGTAACGGCTTGCTCTTGGCTGACCACACGTTGGTGCAGTTCCTCTTCCATCTTGAGCAGACGCAGCGAATCCTCGGTCGACAGACGCGTCAATGGAATGCCGGTCGTCTTGCTAACCACTTCGGCAATCACTTCTTCGTCGACGACGCCATCGGTTTGCTGGCTCTTCTCACGCCACTCCTGAGTGATCTTCTCTTTCTTCTTACGAAGTTTTTCAGCCTGATCACGCAGGTTGGCGGCTTTCTCGAAGTCTTGGTTCGCAACCGCGTCTTCTTTGTCCTTGTTCAGCGTTTCGACTTGCTCGTCGATCTCTTTGAGGTCTGGTGGACGAGTCATCGAGCGGAGTCGCACGCGAGCACCGGCTTCATCGATCACGTCGATCGCCTTATCGGGCAGGCAACGTGCGGTGATGTAGCGTTCGCTCATTTCGACCGCGGCGACAACCGCATCGTCGGTGAACTGAACGCGGTGGTGTTCTTCGTAACGCTCGCGGAGTCCCTTGAGGATTTCGATCGTTTCCTCGGTTCCGGTCGGTTCGACCATGATCTCTTGGAAACGACGTGCCAGAGCATTGTCCTTCTCGATGTACTTGCGGTACTCATCGAGGGTCGTTGCACCGATGCACTGGATCTCGCCACGGGCGAGAGCTGGCTTGAGAACGTTGGCGGCGTCGATCGCGCCTTCGGCCCCACCGGCTCCCACGAGGGTGTGCAATTCGTCGATGAACAGGATCGTGTTCTTGACGCGACGCACTTCCGTCATCACGGCTTTGATCCGCTCTTCGAACTGCCCACGGTATTTCGTACCGGCGACCATCATCGCGAGGTCGAGGACGACGATGCGTTTTTCACTGAGGATCTCAGGCACCTCGCCACTGATGACGCGCTGCGCGAAACCTTCGATGATCGCGGTCTTACCGACACCGGCTTCCCCGAGCAGGACCGGGTTGTTCTTGGTACGTCGGCAGAGAATCTGAATCGCACGCTCGATTTCGCGAGCCCGTCCGATGACCGGATCCAATTCGCCTTTGCGAGCGAGTTCGGTGAGGTCACGGCCGAAGCTGTCCAGGGCCGGAGTCTTGCTCTTGCCGCTCTTGCTGCTGCCGCTTCCGCTGCCGCCGCCTTCGCTGCCTTCACCCGAGCGACCGCCGCGTTCGCCGACTTCGGCTCCTTCGAGACCGTGGCCGAGGAGATTGAGCACCTCTTCGCGGACGTCTTCGAGTTTCAACCCGAGGTTCATCAGAACCTGAGCGGCGACGCCTTCCTGTTCACGCAGCAGGCCGAGCAGAATGTGCTCGGTACCCACATAGCTGTGGTTCAGGTTGCGGGCTTCCTCCATCGAGTACTCGATGACCTTTTTCGCCCGAGGCGTTTGTGGCAACTTGCCGACGGTCACCATTTCGGGACCACTTTGAACGAGTTTTTCGACCTCGAGACGAATTTTTCGCAAATCGACGTCGAGATTTTTCAGGACGTTCGCGGCTACGCCGCTGCCCTCTTTCACCAGACCGAGCAAGATATGCTCGGTACCGATGTACTCGTGATTGAATCGCTGAGCCTCCTGGTTAGCCAACTGCATGACTTTCCGGGCTCGGTCTGTAAACCGTTCGTACATGTATTTTCGTCCTTAAATCAAAAACTTCAAATCTGGTTCCGAACCCTCAACGCTGCTGGCGGATAACGGCCCGCATCAACATTTCTAACGCTGTCAAATTGGCGAATCTTTCGCAGCACTGTCAACATCAACGCAAACCGTACACCAAAACCTTACGTTACGACTGGCCTGCTGTCATCCTAGTGGTTTGACGCGGTTTGGGGGATAGGAGTTCACCGGCGGCAGCCACCCCGAGGAGGTCACCCCGGTCAAAACAAAACTTTTCGAGCAGTGTGACAATTTGCTCGTCGCCTTTTCGCGATGCCCGCCCCGCCATTTCGATCATTTCCGGCATCACACGCCCTAAAGGCACTTCATCCGGAAACAATTCCATCGCCGCTCGCAACGCTTCACCGGGACGCCCGATGCGATCGAGCAGTTCGATGTAGGTTTCGATCGCCCCGCTTCCGTGAACGACTGAATCGACTGTACGGGCTCGCTGCCCGAATAATCGTACCGCAGTGTCCACATTTTTCCCCAGAAGTGCGGAGAAGAACGCTGCATGTGCGGGGTAGAAATCGACAAAAGGCTCTTCGCCAGGGTATTGAAAATCGGGTGGCAGTTGTCGGCCATATTGGCACAACTGCAGTGCCTTCTCGAGCAAACCGGGATCGTCCAATACCTGCGCAAACCGCACCACAGACGCCAAATGCGTGGTATCGAGGTGATAGCCGCCCCCGCCGAGAATCCATTTGTGTTTGGTGACCAGTTCCCCGAGCGTCGCGTTGTCGCGGTCGCGCTGAACCGCGTCCGGGGCGATCCCGTTGTCGGCCGCACGCTGTGCAAAATCTTCGCGGACTCGCTCGTCGAGTTCGTCAAAGAGATGAATGAGCAGACATTTTGCCGCGATTTTTTTGTCTTCGCGGCTTCGACCGGAAATTGTCGAATCGTACAGAGTGATCGAGTTGCAGGTGCCTTGCTGCCGCAGCACGGCGTCGAACCCACGCTCGAGATCGACGCCTTCGTGAAGCAACACGTGGATCATTTCGTCGTAGTTTTCTTCGGTGATCTCGACGGTCGAGAACAGTCGTTTGGCTAACGCCGGGTCGCCGATCGGACGCAGGTACATCCACCCTTCGCCGACCTTGCCGTCTTCGATCAGCATCGCCCCGGCCTGCCGACACGCGTCGAGCAGACCTTCCTCGAGGCCGCGCTGAATCTCCGCCTCGCGGGGCGTTTGCATGCCCAGTTTCTCGTCGGGCGGTGCGATCATCGGCAGCCCGAACCGCATCCGACTTTTCATCTTCATCGCTTCGAACAACTCCACCGGTCGGCGTTCTCGACGATAGAATGCGATCACTTCGTCGATTCGCTTGGCGGGATCTTTGCTGAGTTTTTGCAGCAGTTGCGGATCGAGGGCGGGTGCGGAAGCGGGGGCGTCGTTCACGGCGGGGCTCGGAAGGAGAACAAAGGCGGGATGGCGTCGCGCGACGGTTTCGTCGAACTCACTAGTCAAAATCATCAGCCGACGCCGAGCCTAACGGCGTCGGTTCTCATAATGTATCACGAAACCGAGTCACGATTGCTTCATGACGTGCCCACCGGGGCGGATGTTCGCCCTCAATCTCACGTCTCGTGCGTTGCAGACCGCAGATCCGAATCGATGGTGTCGACGCGCATATCCCTCACGCGGCCGATGTTGGCTGACATTGGCCGACCACATCGGCTGGGCACATCCAAAAGGAGCGCTTCGGAGGCGGCCCAAGTCGCCTACCCTGCCGGGGAACGAACGCGGAAAACAGAACTGCCGACGAGTTTTGCAGACACCGGTTGCCAACACGTTTGGTGGCGAGCGGACTGTTACACAAAAAAAGAGCGACCACAGCGGCTGAATTTGCTCGGCCCCAAAATGCTCGGCCCCCAAAAACAGCCGCCGGGTCACGTTGCCCCAACAAGTAACATTATCGGGGAAGACGCGACTCGGCTGGATAAGGGGAAGCACTCAATTGAGCGCCCAGTCATCTATGATTACCGGCTCAAGCCGACAATTAGCTCGGGACAACTTCTCCCGCCGCTTCCGCGTTTTCTTCGTCGACCAACGACTCGTCGACCAATTGCATCTCCGCATCCTCGTCTGAGCCCGCGGCTTCATCGGCAGGGTTCGAATCTACGGGCGGAGCGGCAGGCTCGGCGGGTGCTTGGTTTTCTCGCAGCCGCTCGTTCTCCTCCCGCAGGTCGAGAACGGTTTGACGCAGATCATTGAACTCCGTTGCGAGCGAATCCCAATAGTCGTCGTTGCGGAACTTCAGCCCACGGCCGTCGGCGCCGCTGGCGATGGCACGCATCTCGCGCCGCATGCTGTAGATCGGTCCCGCAACACGATTGGTGATCCGCAACATGTCGTAGACCATCAACGGTCCGAGAACCAGAAAACCGGGGACCCAGTAGATCGCCTCGTCGGTCAACGAGAGGAAGATCTCCGACATCAAGATGCCGGGGTGGTGCATGGCTTGCGTGAAGAACTGGATGACGGTGAAGTAGGTCATGCACGCGGCGCCATAAAGCACTGCGCGAAAGATTAGACTTACCTGGACATCCTGTTCGACCAGCAATTGCTGGCGAATCGGGCGTGAGGACATGGGGGATCTCGATAGCGGTTTGGGGGCACAAACGGCGACATCATTGTTCGGCACCCAACGAGAGTGCCGTGCGAGCGGAACGTTACGCGTTACCGATCGCTTCTGCGGAACTCATGAAACTCTCTTCTGCGGCCTGCGTCATCAACGCGACGCCGACCATGCAGGTGACCGCGATCATTGCGACCATGACGGCGTATTCGACCGCAGTCGTGCCGTCGTCTTCGCGGAGCAAATTGCGAACGCTCTGGGCGATCGAGGTCCAACGACCGCGTGCGGGAGATGCAGTTTCACGTCCACTCGGTTCGGGTGGGTTGCGGTGCGGGGTTTTCATTACGGCAGACATGATCGCATCATGGGCGCAAAGGAAGAAATGTTTCATACGATGAGCAAATAAACTTTCTACTCGAGCAAACCCTAGGTCAGACACCATGAATGAAACGCCTGAACAGCACGCCGTCTTTGCCAGGTTTTCCGAATACTCGTTATAAAATCCGTTTGCTCCGATTGGTCCGGTTGTATCAATCGCAACGAAACGCTCACTATGAAACCATCGCCTTTCGGCTATCCTTTCGCGACTCATTGACGCCCGCGAAAACTGACCGAGCCCGCTATCGCTCGGACAAACTTCGCCGCGGCGGAATATCCCCAACCGAGACGATCGCGACAAAGGACGATCGTGTTTCAAAAAGTCGCCGGTTCCGATCGAACGCACGCCGGCCGATCCGATCACGGTTTTTCCGATACAGTCATCGTCGCACCAACCATCCCGCCGAGAGCCTCGACAAATTCAAACCCATGAGCGGATACCTCAACGAATTGACGATGCGATTGGCGGTCGGTGCATCGCTGCTGCCCGCGGAACTGCGATCCCGGCATGCACATTGGCTGCGGAAACAACAACGTGCCGACGGTGGCTTCGCCGGACGTGAAGGGGACAGTGACCCTTATTACACCGCGTTTGCTCTGCGAGCCCTTTGGATCCTCGGTGAACTCGATGAAAGCATCGGACAAGCATCTGCTCGTTTCCTGCGCCAGCGAATGACACGGCGCGACAGCGTGATCGACCTGATCTCGCTGATATTCGCGTCCGCGATTGTCGAAATGGCGACCGGGGTCGTGGTCATCTCCGACGACGACGCGGATTGGCGTCATAACGTTGCCGCGACGCTCTCGACACTGCGTTGCGACGATGGCGGATTTGCCAAAACGCCCGAAGGCCGCGCCGGCAGCACCTACCAGACGTTCCTCACCGTGCTGTGTCATGAACTGATGGATGTCCCCGTTGCGGACACCGACTCGATCGCCGGGTTCCTTTCCTCGCAACAACACGTCGATGGCGGGTTTCTGGAGATCCGGGTTGCAAAACGAGCAGGCGTGAACCCGACCGCGGCGGCCATCGGCACGATGAAAACGCTGGGCTTCCTCGATCCGGCGGAACAGATCGATACGGCCGAATTTGTGGCCGACATGCAGAGCGACGAGGGCGGCTTCACGGCCAACACTCGCATCCCGTTTGCAGACCTGCTGAGCAGTTTCACGGCGTTGACGACGCTCGTTGATCTCGATGAAACGGCGTTAATTTCGGTGCCACGCGTGCAACGCTACGCCGAATCGATGCAGTCACCCGAGGGCGGGTTTGTCGGTTTCACGCTCGACCAAGTCGCCGACGTCGAATACACGTTCTACGGCCTCGGCACGCTATCTCTTTGCGCCGCTCTCACGGCAGATTCCTGACTCGGATTCCTGAACCGATCACTGCGTTTTGATGAACAAAAGGCAACTTTTGCTCTGGCAGAATCGAATTCGGCGATTGTATTCAATGATCGTGCTGATGGTGCCGATTAAACCGGATAGCGCGTTGATGGAATCGGCGCGGCATTGATTGATCAATCAGTCTGCGAAGCGTTCTACCGCAAGAGGCGGCAAGCATGATACTTTGGACGATAAAACTCATAAACAGCCTACGCAAGGCGATTGCGGGACGGAAACATCCGTCGCAATTGGCATGGGGCCTCGCGTTCGGCGTATTGTTAGGACTGATACCGCACGGCAACCTACTCGCCGTCGCGCTAGTGATGCTCGTCCTCACACTCCGCGTCAATCATGCGATGGTCGCCCTGGTTGGTATTGCGATCACGATGGTCGCGCCGACGTTGGATCCCACATTCGACGCGGTCGGCCGATGGCTGTTTGCGTCCCCGAGGATTTCAGAGAACCTAGCGATCGCGTGGCAGTATCCTCTGATGCCGTGGACCGACCTGAACAATACCGTTGTCGCGGGAAGTTTCGCGATCGGATTGGCCGCGTTGGTACCGCTGTTCCTCATCACCTACCCAGTCTTTCGAGCCTGGGCTCCTCTGGAGGATGACCTCGACGAAGGTGTATCGCTGCAACGCATCACACCACGCGAAGAGCGATCGCACATTCGCGACAAAGAACCCAGCGTCGCTCGATCGGATGCGGCACACGCCAAGGCTCCACGTCCTCACGCGAGACCGTCGCAACCGGTGGCACCACAGTCACCTGAACCGTCGGCGCCAACCGCCGTCCACCCCCACACGGCAACTTCCGGACGCGTGTACGACGTCCGCCGAATCGACGCGGGGACACCCAACGATTCCATTGCCCGGGCGACCGAGCCCGCAACTCCGGCACGCGAAACACGAGTCGCCATCGCCGGGACGACCGCACCGGCGACCCAAGCCCAAACCGACTCCGGTGCGGGTACTTCGAACCAAACTTCCACCACGACTTCTCCGGTCGCCGATCCGAAAGGGTCGGATGCTGATGACCAACAAAAGATTGACGAGGCACTGAGTTACTTGCTTCGCCAATTGCGTGATTCCCAAGACAAGGATGCGGCATGATTCGTTGGCGTTTTTTATTGACACGAGTAATTATCGTTGTCGCAATTCTGATGATCCTCGCGTTGGGCCTCGGTCCGATGGCGACGTACATCACCGTGGCCGGGTTGGAAAGTTCCACCGGCGCACGTGCGGAAATCGGTTCGGCGAAGGTCGGCCTGTTTCCTCCATCGATCCACTATGCCGACGTGCATGTCGCCGACCCGCGTGACGGCAAAGAGTTCCGCGACGCGTTCGTCGCCGACTCGGTCGACCTGATCGTCGACGGTGACGCGTTCCTGCGTCGTCGCTGGGTCGTTCGTCAAGCTCGCATTGCGGGTTTGCAGATCGGCACGCAGCGTGACAGCTCCGGGCATTACGAAGACGAAGTCGACATCACACCGGACGATAACAGTCCGTCGGTGATCAGCAAAATGCTCTCGCAGTTCACAAACGGTCTGACCGACCGGGCGGAGGAGATCGGCGAGAACCTCGAAACGGTTCGCACGGGTGAAGAGATTCGCAATCGATGGGAAGACGAGTACGCGTACTTGTTGCAACAAGCTCGCGATCTCGAACAACGCGTCAAAAGGATCCGTGACGCAGCCAAAGGAATCGACAACCCGCTGCGTGATTGGCCGGAACTGGAACGAACACTCGCCGAAGCACGCACGGCTCGCGAAGAACTGCTCGAAGTGCGTGCCAAGATTGACGCGTTGCCCGCCGAGATGCAAGCCGACCTGCGTCGTCTCGAACAGGCTCGCCAAGCTGACCTCGCGAAAGTCGACGCTTACGTCCCAGGCGACCTGAGTGAGTCGAAAAACTTCGGTGTGGATTTGATCTCCGCTGAAATTCGTCGTTCGCTCACTCAGCTCCAAGGCTACCTCGACAACGGCCGTACGCTCGCCAACTACACCGTCGTCGCACCGGACACCGAACGCGTCCGCGGCGAAGACTTCGACTTCCTCGGCTCGCGTCGCAAACCTGAAATGCTCATTCGCGAGTGCCAGGTGGACGGACTGATGCGGGCCGACGGCAAGACCTACGCCCTGACCGGTGTGGTCGAGAACATGACGCCTCAACCCGAGTTGCTCGCCGACCCGACGCGTGCCCGGTTGTTGCTCCAAGGGCCGGAAACGGTTCAGGTTGATTATGTCCGCGACCGCCGCCAAGGCGATTCGCTCGACCGACTCACTCTGCACTGGCCGCAGATGCGAGTCGATCCGGTTCGCCTGGGCGATGACAGCGACGTTGCCGTGGCGATCAGCGGCGGACAACGCGAAGTTTGGGTGCAACTCAACAGCCAAGGCGAAGACGTCGAGGGCCGTTTGGTCAGCAAACAAGTTGGCGTCAACATGCACCTCGCAGTCGACGGCGATGCAGCGAACTCGGTCGCGATTCTATCGATGAATCAATCACTCGCCGAGATTAACACGATCGAAGTGGACGCAACGTTCCGCGGCGATTGGCGGGACCTCGACCTGGACCTGAACACCAACCTCGGAACCGCGTTCAGCGACGCCGCTCGTGGTGCGATCGCCAAACAACTCGAAGTCAGCAAAGCGAAACTCGCGGCAAAGGTTGAGTCCGTTCACCGCGAGCAAATGCTCAGCATGCGGGAATGGATGTCGAAACAACAAACCGAGGCTCAAACCCTGCTCGCATCGGCGGACCGATCGATCGAAGAAATGAGCCAGAAGGTGCTTTCGGAAGTCAATGACGCCGACAGCTACCTCGGCAAACTCCGAACCGCGTTCGGCAAGAGTCTGCGTTAAACGCACGAGCGAATCGTCGCGATCAAATAGCAAAAGCCGGTGCATGTGAAAACGTGCACCGGCTTTTTTCGTTTCACCAACCTGGCAAACTTACACGAAGAACACGCCGCCGCTTCGCCTCGTTACAAGGTCGCGTCTTACGGCGTGATCTCGATCTCACCCTTCAAACGAACGCCATCGTCGCCGGAACAGTCACTCACCATGATCTCGAAACGCCCGGGTTCGACCACCCAGTCATTGTCACGATTGAGCATCTTGAGGTCACGCTTGGGCGTTAACGTGAAGCGAACCGTTTTGCTTTCGCCGGCCGATAACCCAACACGTTCGAAACCACGCAGGACTTGCTCGTACGGAGCCACCGAGGCAACCACGTCTTTGACATAGAGTTGCACGACAGCGTCGCCGTCGCGGTCCCCCGTGTTGGTTACCTTGCACGTGACCGTGATCTCGGTATTCGCGTCAGTCTTCGTCGGCGAGATCTCCAGATCGCTGTACTCGAACGTCGTGTAGCTGAGTCCATATCCGAAGTAGTACAGCGGACCGAGGACACGGGTAGTTCCCCATCCGTTGGGATCGTGACGAGCCTCCTGTTTGGACCACGCACCATTGCGGTGCGGTACCGCGAGCGGAATTTGGCCGACGGTTTTCGGAAACGTAATCGGCAACTTGCCGCCAGGGTTGTTTTCGCCGAAGACAGTTTCCGCAACCGCCTGGCCGACTTTCTCGCCCCCGTGCCAGGAAACCAAAATTCCGTTGGCGTGCTCCTGAATCCAGTTCACGCTCGCGGCGCGTCCGATCATCAACACAACCACGACCGGTTTGCCCGTCTTGACCATCTCCTGAATGAGCAAGTGCTGATGCCCGGGCAGATTCAGATCCGTTCGCGATCGAGATTCGCCCACGGTGTCATCGTTATCGCCCATCACGCAAACAATTACGTCGGCTTGCTCGGCCGCGGCGATGGCCTCGTCGAGTTTTGCCTGTTCCTCTTTGTTGGGTGGCTGAGGCAGAATGCCTGATCCCGGAAACGTCTCGTCGTAGTAGGCAACGCCTTCGGAATGAATCACCTTGGCTTGGTCACCCACCAAACGCTTGATCCCTTGCAACGGCGTGATCACGTCGGACGTGCCGGGGCCGTAGCGGCTGATCATTGGCGACGCATCGTCAGCCGCAGGACCGGTCACCAGCAGCGTTCCGCACTCATCGAGACTCAGCGGCAGGACACCGTCGTTCTTCAACAACACCATTGCTTCGCGAGCGGCACGGAGCGTCGCCGCTTCGTTCGCGTCGGTATGGATCTTTCCTGGTGCCGCGTCGGGATCGACAAAAGGTTCGTCGAACAGTCCGAGTTCAAACTTCACACGCAGAACATCCGCGACGCGGGAGTTGATCGTCTCCTCGCTGATCCGACCGTCCGCAACAACCTTCCGCAGTGGAATGACAAAGTCCTCTGCTTTCTTGAAATTCGTTCGAACGTTCAGCCCCGCGTTCACGGCCTGAGCAATCGCCTCTTCGAAATCGCTCGCCACCTCGTGTTGAGCATGCAGCCGCGAAACCGCACCGCTGTCCGAAACCACATAACCGCGGAAGCCATACGTGTCCCGGAGTAACTCATTCAAGAAATACCGGCTGCCCGTGACCGGCACGCCGTCGTAGGTGTTGTACGAACTCATCGCCCCTTTCGGGTTCGCTTCGGTGAACACCTTTTCAAAAGGATGCAGCAGTATCTCGTGCATGTCACGAAACGGAATTTGGGGATCGGTACGTGCTCGTCCGTCCCGACCGCCGTGCGGTGTGCTGTAGGCGGCAAAGTGCTTGACGGTCGACGCCACACCTTGCGACTGCAGACCGAGCGTTTGCTGTTTACCGAGTTCACCGACGAGGTAAGGGGACTCGCCATAACATTCGATCGTTCGCCCCCATCGCGGGTCACGGACCACATCGAGAATCGGCGAATAGATGTTCGTGTAACCGAGAGCTTTCGCTTCCGAACCGGTGATCTCGCCGATCTGCCTGACGAGGTCGCGGTCCCACGTCGCCCCGATACCGAGTTGGCTCGGGAAGTTACTCGCGAGCGTATGACAAAGGCCGCGGATGCCCTCGTTGGTGAAGTCGACCGGAATGCCCAACCGGGTTTCCTCGATAAACCATCGCTGGATCAGGTTCAACAAATCGGCGTGTTCGGAATGCCCGGTCATGTCCATCACTTCGCGAACACCGTTGGCGTGTTCGTCGATGTTTCCGATGCCGTCTTTCCAAACCCGTTTCTTCCAATCTTCGGTCGGGTGCGTTGTTTTCAGGACGCGTTTGTGCCCGTAGATGGTTCCCATCTGAGCGGTCTTTTCGTCCATGTTCATCCGACCGATCAGGTCCGCGACCCTTTCGTCGACAGACAGTTCCGGGTTCTCATACGGGTCCATCTCGCCGTTCTTATTTCGGTCGATCCAACCGTCGCGAACGATTTCCTCGGCCAACGCCGTGCTGAACAGAAACAGTAAACTCGCAATCGCGAACGGCAGCTTCAGGTTGTGCATCTCAGTTTTCTTTCGAAGTTTCAGGCAGACAGGGAAATGGCAGACACGGAAATGGGAACGGCAGAAAATGGTGACACCCACACTAAATTTTGGTGTGAATGGAGCAATCAATCAAGCATCAACGATGGGACTCAGGTTGTCAGGATTTTGATCAGGGCTGCGGCTTCTCGTTCATGAAAAACGCCTTCTCCACCTCAACGGCTTTGAGTTGCTTGGTCTGAACGGGCAACCACAGCGAAACCGATGGCGTGTACGTGATCACCATCAGAGCCACGACCATTGCGCCGAAAAACGGCAACAGCGTCGGCGTGGCTTTCGCGATTGTGGTCTTCCCGACCCCGCACCCAATGAACAAACACGTCCCCACCGGCGGCGTGCATAAACCGATGCACAGGTTCGCGATCATCATGATTCCAAAATGAACCGGATGCATTCCGAGCGTCGTGACCACGGGCAAAAAAATCGGAGTGAAAATCAACACAGCCGGCGTCATGTCCATGAACGTTCCGACCAAGATCAAAAGCAGGTTGATCATCAAAAGGATCACCAACGGGTTGTCCGACATGTCGAGCAACGCGGCACTGACCGTTTGCGGGATATTGGCCATCGTCATGATCCAACTCATGCCCGAACTCGCCCCGATCAACAGCATCACCACCGCGGTGGTAATCCCTGACTCGAGCAAAATGTTCGGCAATTCGCCGATCTTGATTTCCCGGTAAACCAGCACCGACAGAATGAATGAGTATACCACCGCGATCGCAGCGGCCTCGGTCGCGGTGAAGATTCCACCGAGTATCCCGCCGATAACGATAAAGATCAGCAGCAGCGTGAAGAAGGCACGCCGAAACGTGGTAAAGCAGGCTAAGCAAACGGCCACGAGAAGACAGAGAACCGCCATCGAAACCGTCACTCCCATCCGCGAAGCGGCGATCGTGGTGGCCAGCATTCCGGCAATCACGATCGTCGCAACAATCGGCTTCCATTTGGCCATCTCGACGACTTCGCCGCGGTATCCCGAGAACACCGAGATCACGCCGGCCACCAACATGATGCACAACCCCGACAGAACGCCGGGCAAAACCCCCGCCATGAACATCGCCGCGATCGACACCGAACCGGCGGCGACCGAATAGACGATCATGATGTTGCTCGGCGGGATCATCAGGCCGGTCGTGGCCGCGGTGGTCGTCACGGCGACATTGAATTCTCGCGAATAGCCTTTCCGGTTCATTTCCGGAATCATGAAACCGCCGACCGAGGAAACCGCCGCCGCAGCCGATCCGGAGATCGAACCGAACAACATGCACGTCAGCGTATTGACGTATCCGAGTCCGCCGGGCAAACGCCCCACCAACGTGCCCGCAAAGTCAATTAAGCGTCTCGCCAAACCGCCTTTGCCCATCAAGTGACCGGACAGAATAAAAAACGGTATCGCCAGAAGAGCGAAACTGTTCACGCCGCTGACCATCCGCGACGCCAACACCACCGACGGGTCGGAGCCCTCGGCGAGAATGGCGACGAAACTCGCCAACGCGATCGCAACCGCGATCGGCACGTTGAGCACGAGCATCACGCCAAAGGTGACAACCAAGATTACCGCAACACTTCCCATCAATCCGCCTTCTGTGGTGCGTCGTCGTCACCGCGAACTGACGCGATGAGATGGTCGATCGTGAAAATGGACATAAAACAACCGGCGATCGGAACGACCATATAAACGTGTCCCATCTTCCACCCCAACGCCGGCGTGGTCTGGTCGAGCATGAGTGCGTCATAGACGACGCGTACTCCTCCAACGACGAATATCGACACGGCAAAAAACAACACAACGACGTACGCAAAGACGCTGACCCAGCGCCGGACACTCGGGTCAAACTTTCCGACGAAGTAATCCACACCGAGATGGCGTTTGGTCTCAAACGCGACCGCCCCACCGAGCAACGCGACCCAGATCAAGAGAAACCGAGCAAGCTCTTCCGTCCAACTCGCTTGCTCGCCACCGACGTACCGTGTCACCACACCCCAAACGACATCAATCACCAACATCGCCATCGCAGCGATCAACAGCCACTGCAGCAGTTTTGTTAGGGCCTGAACGATTCTTTTAACGTGTTGATGCATTCGGTTTCGAAATGGGGAGTGGATTAAGCCGCCGATTCGCCAACGGGAGTTCACTCCGGTGATTCGGCGGGAACCGTGGATAACGCCGAGCGGCTAAAGACATCTCGGATAGGTTCTCAGTTCACTTCACGGATACGCTCGAGCCACGATTGCATTTCAGGGTCCTCAACACTGTCTAACATTGGCTGTACCTTTTCCGCGAACGCCGCGACGTCCACGTCATAAACCGTGACACCTTCGTCTTTCGCTTTTTGTAGCGCCGCGATCGTTTCCTCTTGCCACAACTCACGTTGAAATTCAGCGGACTCATTCGCGGCAACCTGCAGCCATTCCTGTTGCTGCGCCGAAAGAGCCTCCCACACCGGCAGGCTCATCAACAACATGTCAGGGATGCGTGAGTGACCGTCGAGCGAAAAGTGTTTGCAGACTTCGTAGTGTTTGTTCGTTGAAAAACTCGGCAGGTTATTCTCGGCCCCATCAACGGTGCCTTGGGCCAACGCCGAGTACAGTTCGCCCCACGCGATCGGCGTCGGTGCCCCGCCCATCGCTTTGACCATCTCGATCGCCGTGAAGCTGTTCATCACCCGAATCTTTTTCCCTTGCAGGTCTTCGGGACTGCGGATGGGTGCATTCTTCGTGTAAAAATTTCGGCTGCCGGCATCGTAATAACACAGCCCGTACAGGAATTTGTTTTCACCCTTGCGCAGTAATTCCTTACCGAGTGGCCCTTCGAGCACGTCCCAGTAGTGAGCTTCGTCACGGAAGACGTAAGGCAAACTAAACACGGCCATCGAGGGAATGAAGTTTTCGAGCGCCGCCGCGGAGGTTTTCGTCATCGCCAAGGAACCGTTCTGCAATTGTTCGATGCATTCGGTTTCGCCGCCCAAGACGGAACTCGGATAGATGTCGATCGTCATCGAGCCACCGGACAGCTCCTCGAGACGCGTCTTCATGTCCTCCATCGCCAAATGGACCGGATGGTTGGTGTCCAAACCGTGGGCGAGCTTGAGCACCATGGCAGACGAGTTGGCATCACCGGGCGAACCGAATCGCAAGAAAAAGGCAAAACCGACGGTCGCGACCAGGATCCCGATCAGCAATCCGGCGACAAAACTCGACCACGCTTTCGACATAACTCAACAATCGGATTTCTAAACAATGACGCAGAATATTCCCGTAGCGCCGCATCTTGGAGTCTATGCGCTTCTGAGTCAAGTATCGTGGCAGTTCTGCATGGTCGATGCGACAAACTGCCAGCCGGCCACGCAGCGTGGATGCCGGATCACCGCTATCGCTCGGTCCGCCCTACAAACCCCTGCCAGTGACGCCAGTCGAGTGGGTTCATCGATCGGACCCGCTGGTTGGAGCAAGCAGGCTCGGGTTTCACGCAGCCTGAGGCCGCAGCAGCGTCACGCGGCTCGGCAGAATTTCGATCCGCACGGGCAGCCGGCCGGCGTAGTCTCCGTCGACCTGATAGGGCACCCGTGACGGGGCCGTCCACGTCACCTTTCGGACACGCCGACGAGTGACATCCCGGTGAAAAAGGTGCCAACCCAATTTGATCCGGGTCAGGTAGTGCAATCCGTTCCACAAATAACCGCGTCGCATCGCGATCAAATCGAGAAGCCCATCGTTGGGCGTTGCGTCGGGCTCGATCCCCAATCCGCCGGCGTAACGAGGAATATTGAACGCCATCATCCAACACGCATCGATCGGTGTCGCGGTTTCGGCCGAGTCCACCGGCAACGATTCACCCGCCCCGCCTCCGCTTTCCTCTTCGGCGCGAATCCCCCGCTCATCCGACCGCCCTCTTTCCTCCACGGAACGGATCACGGGGTACGAATACCGCGAAATCGCTCGCAGAATCGGCTTCGCGTAACTCCACCGCCGGATATGCCCACGACGGGTCAAGTGCATGCCACGGACGACCTCCGCATCCATCCCCGCCGTCACCATGACCAGAAACAACCGCCCGTTGGCGAGCCCCGCGTCCATCCGAAATCGTTCGCCACGCCGGATCGTCTCGGCGACATCGACAGCCATCGGAGAAAACCCCCAATGACGGGCCAACAAATTTTCAGTCCCCATCGGCATCGGGACGATGGCGAAATTGGAAGGCAGGTTCTGGGCGACCAACGCAATCGTGCCATCGCCACCGGCCGCCACCACGGCAAAGTGGTCGGGCGAGACATCGGGATCGCCGACCCGTTTCTGCAACGCCTCGATGCTGTGCGTGACGTGGCAATCGACGTCGCTCTCGCGCAACAGGCTCACCAATCGATCGATCTGATTTCGCCCCGCGCCGCTGCCTGCTTTCGGGGATGCAGCGATCCAAACCTCGCGGATTGTACAATCGGAGCGTCGGAGTTCGGGCGATCGTTTGATTGAGGTCGACACGGGCTCGGTGGGGTCTGAGGAGCCGCGGGCCTCAGAACTGAAGTTGCAGTCCGAGGCTGAGGCCTTGAGCGTAGTAGTCACTTTCAACGAACCTGAATTCAGGACGTTGCGATCCGGTCAGTGGCGTGACCGGCGGGGCCAACAGGTTTGGGTTCACGTCGGTATCGATCTGGTCACCGGGACGAACAACCGCCGGCAGGTACACCAGCGTGTAACCGGCCGTCGCGTGCATCCAATCAAAAATACGAACACCGAGCGTCAACCCGATCTCCGGAATCAACGTCAACTCGTCACGTTCATACGTCCCCGAGTTGGTTTGTTGGGCGAGTAGACCTCCCGAGTAGTTTTCCGTCAAACCGAATTCGGTAATCGCGGTTTGCCCGCTGATCGAAACCTTCTGCGTGTTCTGCCCAACCGCGACACGAAGCAACGATTCGAGCCAAATCCGTTTCAGGTTTGCTTGGTACGCAACACCCAACTGCAACCCGTTGAATTCGTTTCGAGTCGAAAACCGATCGCTCAACTCGACCGTTCCGGGTGCGGCCACGTCGAGCGATTCGAGCGTCTCGGAAAACGAAAGCCCTTCCTCCAGTCGAACGTGCCGGTAGCCGATGATCCAGTCGACACGATCCGTATTCCGGCAAGCGACACAATTCCCGCCGCAGGTCGGACACAACGAGGCTCGTCCCGCGATTAAAAAGGACCGCAGGTCGGAATCCGATCGGATCGCGAGACTGCCGTCAACCAATCCCGGGTAATCGATCAACTGCGACGTCTGCTGGTCCGCGTTGGTGTCGTAAAACGGGCGAGCCAAAATATCACGGCCGGTCCCACCCGAAAAACCGTCGTCTTGCTCGGCGAGCGAAAAGTACTCCGATTCGATGCCAAACGCCGCCGTCGGTGTCAGGTAAAAACCGCCTTTGATCCGCAACCCCGGCGTCGAACCATCGTTGATTTTGCCGCCACCAAAGAGAATCGCGGTGTTGTCGAAACCGAGCACGCCGGCTTCCGCTTGCGCCGTTCCATCAGGGCTGGTCGTCGCCAGCGCCGGGGTTTGCATCCCCTCGGTCCACCAATGCAAATACTCTCCACGAATCCATAGACGGCTGGCAGGATCCACTCCGAGCATAGTCCCTACCGCGGGAATGCCGGTGTACGAATTCGTGCTACCCGACGTCAACCACGTCGGTGGCGATGTGAAAATGTTTGTCGTCGGAAAACCGTACGACGATCCCGAAGGTGCATAACCGTTGGTCGCGTACGGATCGACGTCCGATTGAGCAAACACCGTGTTCGGCGTCACGCAGAAGCAAAGGCAAACCGCAATGGCTAGGCTGCCGCGAACAACGGAACAGGCGATGGAACGATAGATGGATTGTGGTTGAAGCACCGGCACGTATCTTTCGAGTGGTTCTGGCAAAAATCGCTCAAGATTCTCGCTACTGCTGCCGCAGCATTCGTTTTTTGAGTCTTCGGTGTCAAGATCAGTCATCTCGTCAAACGAAAACCGGCAACAACCGAGTCGGCAGGCCTCTTGAAAACACCGACTCGCCGCTGCGTCACGCGTCGAAAGATGAGCCACGCGCAACCTTCGCCGATGACAATCGAATGGGTCG
>JBICHZ010000313.1:0-20847 GCA_043101355.1 Rhodopirellula sp. JB044 | reverse complement strand
GACTTCGGATCATCTCGTGCGAGCAGGCGACCTGGCAACACCCCCGGACCTCTTGCTTCATCCGTCGCAACCGGTCCGCGCTGCGGTGGATCTGTTTCGACAAACCAGCGACGACTGCGTGGCAGTTGTCACGGACGAGCCCCCTCACCGTTTGATCGCGACGGTGCGCCGGAGCGACCTGACCAGCCTTCTGATCAGGGATCGCAAAGCAGGTCTCGGCGGAGGCGAATCATCATCGTGACACACATCTTTTTTTGCGTCACTGTTTCGCACCGCGTTTTTGCATAACGTAGTTCGGAGTCCTGAATTCTGGCGAATCCAGCTACGGGAGAGTAGGAAAACCCTGCTAACGAATCAACGCATTTTAGCCGAAGCGAATGAGACACTGCGCATGAAAAAACGCGAGCCGGCAGGATACTGCCGACACGCGTATGGTGTGATTGAATCTTGATGCGATCGAATGCTGGATCGAAAAAGACGCTGGACTATTCGTCGCTCCCTTCACCTTGCTTTGATGCCATCTCTTTCAATTGATCGAGCATCTGTTGCATGCGTTCTTTTTGCTTGCCGCTGGACGTATCCACTGCTTTGACTTGAGCTTCGATCGCTTCGTCGAAGTTCGACATCGACGCTTGCATTTGAGCGATCAAGACATACATGTATGGCTTCATTTCATCTTCCGCACCGTCGACCTCATCGTTCAACGCTGCGATCGTTTCGGCGGCGAGTGGGCCGGGGTCGGTCCCTTGCTGCATCGACGACATCAGCCCGTAACCGAACTGCGTGATCGCTTGAGCGTCACCTTTGGCATCGGTGATCTGTTTGCGGAAAAACTCAATCACCTCTTCGCTGCGTTCACCGGCGTCGAGACGGAGATTGAAACGGAAGTTGACAAGATTTTCGCGAATAATTTCGCTGCGTGGGTCATCTCCACCGATCTCTTCGATCACTTTGTCGATGACCTTAATCGCATCTTCAAACTTGCCACTGCCGGCGAGTTGGTTGACCTTTTGCATCGCAGCGAGCAGCTTTTGCTCCTGCTTCATTTGTTCCTTGTATGCTTCTCGGTCCCATGTGTCCGAGAGGACTTGCTCGAGCGGTTCGTCCAACTCCATCGGGTGTCCGATCCACTCGATCAAACCGGTTTTTCCGACGAGGAATGAAGAGGGAATTCCGTTCTGACCGGCGGCACGCATGTAGTCTTCACTCACCGACGCGTCCGGATCGACGGTTAGCGTGTAAGCGCTCGTGAGTTCTTCAAACGTTTTCTCTTCGCCGGGGTATTCCTTCTCGAGCAGTTCTTGGACGGTCTCGAGTTCCTCATCCGAAACGCTGATGATTTGAACGCCTTCGCCACGATACTTTTCTTGCAACTCGGCGAGGTGCGGCATGCTCTGGATACAAGGCCCACACCAGGTTGCCCAAAACTCAACCACATAGACTTTGTTCTTTTCGAACTCGGTGACTTCGCCACGGCCCTCTTTGGCATCGTGGATGTAATGTTCGATATCCAGAGCGGGAGCTTTGTCACCAATACCGAGCGTGATTTCAGCCGATGCGGTTTGGGCGAAAAGACATCCTGCCGCAACGGCGATCGAAGCAAACGCAGCGGTGGGAACGAAAGAGCGACGGTTCATACAGAAGCCTGAACAGGTGATATGTGAGTGAAACGGACGGGGTGCGTTCGGAATCGGTAACGGATTGGAACACCATCCCACGCCACAAAAAACAACGCTTCCCGCTTTTATTGCACGGCGGGAAGTAGCTCAGCGGTGTTTCGAAACAGCCACTAAGGATACCGGTGGTGCCAGCCCCCGTCGAGAGTTGCGAGAGGTAACAGGTTCACTGTCGCGACGCTAGCACAACTCAGCCAACCCGGTCCCACCGACGATTTCAACCGCGTCGATCGAATGTCCGATTCGGCAACTGCCCGACAGCAAACGGCGTGAAAAATCGACCAACACGGTTTGCTACCAAACCGCTCTCTGGCCGCGGCGGAGACGACGACAAATACGCCGGTAGTTGTTAATGTCCAACCGGGTTAGCCAGCCGCCTTGATTTCAGCCTGCCGGAGGGCTTCGACGAGTTCACCGATTTGGGTCAAAGTCAATTGTTCGGCACGAGCGTTTTCGTCATAGCCGAGCGCCCCCAAGACTTCGTCGACCGCCGACTTATCGAGCCGGCCCTTAAACGCACTGATGACGACACTGCGCAAAAACTTTCGACGATGAAAGAACAGTGCGCGGACAGTTTGGTGAAAGAACTGCAAATCCGGAATTGCATTTCGACGTTCATGGTCGACATCGAGACGGATGATTGCGGATTCCACCTTGGGACGTGGCCAGAAAACGTTCGGTGACAGAACCCGGACGATTTCCGCGTTACAAACCGACTGCACCCAAACACTTAACGCACCGTAATCTTTCGATCCCGGCCCCGCGATCATCCGCTCGGCGAGTTCCTTTTGGATCGTGACCACGATTCGGTCCGGTGGTGGCGTTTCGTGCAGTAGATTGCTGACGATCGGGGTGGCCACGTTGTAGGGAAGGTTCGCGACAAGCATGAAGCGACCTTCTTCGGGCAACCTCGCCTTGGCGTCGCGGATGCTCTCCATGATGTCGTCACGGAGTGAATTTTTGTTTCGCAGGGCGTCCCCTTGAATCATCTTCACGTGCGGGTAGTCCCGCAGTTCCTCGCCCGCCAACTGATACAGGTTTTTGTCGATCTCAACCGTCAGGATCGCACCGGCCTGCTCGGCCATAATCCCGGTCAGCGACCCGACACCGGTTCCGATCTCGAGCACCACGTCGTTTCGAGTCAGCTCAGCGGAACGCGCGATAAGCTCGATCAAGTTAAGGTCGACGAGAAAGTTCTGCCCGTATTTTGAGACCGGCCGAAGCCCCGCCGAGGTGAGCCGTTTCGAAAGATAGCTGACCGTCTGCCGCGAACCCTGCTGGGCGCGTTTGGCGCGAATGTACGCGGCTTGGGATTGGTCCTCGGGGACAGAAACGGGCTTCGCCGGCGACTTCTTCGGCTTCCGTTTCCAAGCGTCACCGGCAACGTCAGACGACTGATCGACCGGGGCAGGGGTGTCGGATTCCGGGCGGCGATATTTGCTGCGATCGCGATCGAGTTTAATGACTTCGTCGATCGGATCGGCGGCACTGTCTTCAGGGTTCGTGTCGGATGGATTGGGGGTTTCGGAATCAGGCATTTAAAAGATCGGAAGGGAATGCGTCGGAATTTCTATCGGCGGGCAGCATCGGGATCAGGTGCGGCCTTTAGGTGAGTTGGGATCGAGGGATGTCGCTCTAGGTGTCGGAGCGGTGTTCCAGGGATCTCTGCACGTATTTTGCGAGCAAGTCGGTTTCCAAATTGACGATGTCGCCGACCTTTCGAGTTCCCAACGTGGTGACCTCGAGGGTGTGGGGGATCAGTGCGACAGTAAAAAAATCATCGCCGACATCGACCACCGTCAGGCTGATCCCGTCGACCGTGATGCTGCCTTTGGGAACGACCTGAACAGAAAATTCACGCGGCAGCGAGAACTTCAGGTTGGCCCAAGGCGGGTCGTCGACTCGTTCGATCAGTTGGCCGGTGGCATCGACGTGCCCCGAAACATAATGTCCGCCGAGTCGGTCGCCGACGGCAAGAGCCCGCTCCAAATTCACTCGCGAGGATCCGGCAACCAACGCACCAAGATTGGTACGCCGCAACGTTTCCTCACCCGCCTCAAAAGTGAAAAATACACCTTCAATCTCAACTACGGTCAGGCAACAGCCATTGATCGCGACGCTATCACCGATCCGAGTGTCTTCTTTGGTTCCCGGCGAGCGGAACATCGGGGCCTCCACCGTGATCCGTTTGCCGGGGGACTCGTCCTGGATTTCGGTGACCATGGCGAGGGTTTCAATCAGTCCGGTAAACATCGACAAATCAGATGAAGGGGATTGGGGCGGAGGCGACACCCTGTCGCGGCCGAGATGGTTCGACAAACAGGCCTGCCGGGTGTTCAATGCTGCCGTCATTGGACAAACTACGCCGTGAAAACACAACGCCCGGCGTGCTGGCGTTTTGCTAGCCCGTATTGTGGCGTCCGGTGTTCAGGCGACGGACTGTTATCGAGCGGTCCGCCCGATCCCGATTCATTGGCTTTTCAATCAATTTTCGGTTCTCGTTTACCTCACAAATTCACTACCTCACACCCCGTTGAAAATCATGACACTGATCGAATCTATCCACGCACGTCAAATTCTCGACAGCCGCGGCAACCCAACCGTTGAATGCGAAGTCACCTTGATCGACGGTGCCGCCGGCCGCGCCGCCGTGCCCAGCGGTGCGAGCACCGGGGTTCACGAAGCCTGGGAGTTGCGTGACGGCGACAAATCGATGTTCATGGGCAAAGGCGTTTCCAAAGCAGTCGATAACGTCAACGGCAAAATTGCCGACGCTCTCGAGGGCATGGACGCGACCGATCAAGCCGCTGTCGACCAAGCGATGATCGCTCTGGACGGAACCCCCAACAAGAAAAACCTCGGCGCCAACGCGATCCTCGGCGTCTCCCTGGCAACCGCACACGCTGCTGCTGCCGCAACCAATCAGCCACTCTTCCGCTACCTCGGTGGATGCGGTGCCCGCCTTCTGCCCGCCCCAATGATGAACATCATCAACGGTGGCGAACACGCCGACAACAACGTTGACGTTCAAGAGTTCATGGTGATGCCACTGGGCTTCGAACGATTCAGCGACGCGTTGCGTTGCGGAACGGAAGTCTTCCACAACCTGAAGAAAGTGCTCACCGACAAAGGCTACAACACCGCTGTTGGTGACGAAGGCGGTTTCGCTCCCGACCTGAAGAGCAACCAAGAAGCTCTCGACGTGATCATGACCGCGATCGACAAAGCCGGCTACAAAGCAGGCGAGCAAGTTTGGATCGCCTTGGATGCCGCCTCGACCGAGTTCTACGACGACAGCACGAAGAAGTACAAAGTCGACGGAAAAGAATTGTCGGGCGACGAAATGGTCGACTTCCTCGCCGACTGGTGCGGCAAGTACCCAATCTGCAGCATCGAAGACGGATGCGCGGAAGACGATTGGGACACCTGGAAGAAACTGACCCTGAAACTCGGCGACAAAGTTCAACTCGTCGGCGACGACCTGTTTGTCACTAACGTCGAACGCCTGCAACGTGGAATCGATGAAGGAATCGGCAACAGCATCCTGATCAAGGTCAACCAAATCGGTACGCTGACCGAAACGATCGACGCGATTCAGTTGGCCGCTCGCAACGGTTACACCTCGATCTCCAGCCACCGCAGTGGTGAAACCGAAGACAGCACGATTGCCGACTTGGCTGTTGCTCTGTCGACCGGTCAAATCAAAACCGGATCGGCTAGCCGTAGCGACCGGATGGCGAAGTACAACCAGTTGCTTCGCATCGAAGAACTGCTCGGCGACGCGGCACAGTACGGCGGACCTTTGTTCGCCGCCAAACGGTAATTCGCAGAGCTCGAATATCTCGCAAGCCTCGCCTGACCGGATCGCCGGTCAGGCCGAGCGGCCTGGCACGCATCTGAAATGCCACGCCTCTTTTTCACGGCAGTCGCGTATCACCGATTTTCCGATCATGAAATCGGCATCGCCCGACGAAAACGACTACCGATTCGGTTCGCGTTGGACCGTTTCGGTGCCGAGCTCGCCGACACCGCCGTCGGCACCACTGGCGAAAGGATTGGTGACCTGCCCGCGTGTTTGGGGAACCTCCGCGTCGCCTTCGCTGCCGAACCAAGACGGTTTGTATTCGGAGTCAAAGTCACTGAGGTAATAACTGAAGAGGTTATCCTCGTGATACTCGGCGTACTTCCCATCGCCGCCACCCGGCAACCCCGCTTCGACACCACCCATCGCGTATTTGCTAACGAAGTCGATACCGATAAAGCCGGCGACAAACAACACCACGATCGCAATCGTCAGTTTCATGTTTCGGATCCAAAAGAGAGCAAGAGAGTCATCCAACTCTAGTGCGCCGCGTAAATCCCACGACCGGTTCATACACGCAAAAGCCAACCGAAGCTGACATATCCACATTGGAAAGTAACGGATACGACGATTGGTAGGGCAGGTACCGAGGAGCGTTCGCCAATTCGGTTCGCGGATTCGCTACGATAAACGCTGAGTCATCTCGCCTGGAAAACGCTGCCTCTTTGCATCCCGCACTGCATTATCGATCCATGAATCCCACTGAACGATCCGAACGGATCGCCCGCTTTCTGCAGTTCATTCATGCCGCTAGCGTTCAACTCAAACAGGCGAAAGTCTCGGGTGATGACCCATCGGTTCAACGGATCCGCACCGCAATCGAAGAACACAACGTCGACGATCAAGGCAAACCGACGATCTACCAACGATTTGAGAGCACCTTCTACGATGACGCACAATCGCTCGTCACGTTGTGGAGTTTCTTTGACAACTACTCACCCACAGAACTGCGAGACTTTCGACAACTCGTTGCACTGGAGATCGCCGGCCTGACAGGCGATCGTCATCCGCGAAAAGTCTTCGACCGATCACCGTTCGGCATCGTTGCCCTCGTCGTCGGAACCATCACGATCTGGATGACGTTTCTGAGAACCTATACCGGCGACGATCTCAGCGATCTTCTCGAACTCATCCGATTCAACTCAATCGCCGGAACCCTCTGGATCGTTGGCATGTTCCTGGTTGTTTGGTACATCCTCAAGACCCACCGAAACAACGTCCAGGTTGCTCTTCTCTCATCCATCGACCGTGCACTGAGCATCTACCTCGATACGACACCCCGAGATACCGAATAACCGCAGACTCCTGCAATCGCCGCTGCGATCAAAGCGTCTGCGGCACGAATCGAGAGGCGATTTGATTGGCTTGTTCGCGGTGGTAAAAAACGGCGAAAACAACACATTTAACCACCGTCGCCGTTGTAAACTCCGGCTTTGCCTTCTTTCGGCAGATGGTCCTGCAGACGGAACTTGGGGCGTGAGTGGCTGTTGACGTAGGCGGCGATGTCGAACGCTTCCTGTGAGCTCAACGTCGTGTCGTCCAGTGGCATCGCTACTTTGAGCCAGGAGGCGAGTTTAGGAACGCGGCTTAGTCCCGCACCGTCGTTGTAGGATCCATCGCCCCAAACGGGAGGTCCGTCGTCGCTACCTTCGCCGTTGTCTCCGTGGCAGTAGGCACAGTTGTCTTCGTAGAGTGATTTGCCACTGTCGATGTCACCGGTGGTTCCTTCAAGCGGCGGCACATGATTGGGGCCGAGTGGTTTATCCGGATTCATGCGGATCGGTTGATCCGTCGACAACCAGGTGATGTAGGCGGTGATCGCAACAGCGACCTGACTGCCCACCGGAGGTCGCGTTCCATTTTGGCTACGCATGAAACAGTTTAGCGCCCGGTCTTGCAGCGTGACGACACGTTGTTCACGTGGCGACCAAGCCGGATACGCGGCGGCGACGCCGAGAAAGCTAGCCGCCTCCGGGTGAGTGCCCGCGTCCAAGTGGCATGACGTGCAATCGAGTGAGTTGCCGACAAATTCCTTCGACAGCGGATGATCGTGTGTGTTCTCCACAATCTCGCGGCCGAGTTGGACCAACCGTCCGAGCTCTCCCGGCGGGAGCTTTCGTTCCGCTCCCTGCGATGCGTTCGGCTCGTCCGCCGGACTCGGATGAAGTCCGGCCGTCAATAGGGCAACGAGAGTGAGCAACCACAGCAACCGTTTCTTGTCGAACATGGGTTCCATTTTCAATTCAAAGGAGTTGCAATTCGCGGGCGTTCCACCGATTTCACCTACACCCGTTCGGCGATAACGAACCAAGCGTGCGGTCCATCCTCACTGTAGTTCGCCCGAGTATCTTCTCGAACGACGAACCGGGTGCGCGTCATCGAGTCGATATCCCAACGGTCGGCAAACAATTCGCGAATATCGGTCTCACTCAGACGCCGCGGACCTTTCGTGCCGGGCTCCTCATCGCTGAAGCACAACAACATCAGCTTGGACCCAGCGTGGGTGACGGCGGCGAGTTCGTCGACGTACTGTTGAAGATCCGTGTCGGAGAAACTGTGCAGGAGACCGCAATCGATCACGTTGTCAAATTTCTGATTCAACTGCGACAACTTCAATGCGTCGTGCTGCTTGAACGTAACGTTTAGACCACGCTGAGCATTCTTATGCGTTGCCGATTCAATCGGATCTGAAAGGAAATCAATGCCGGTCACGTCATGACCGCGCTCGGCGAAGAACAATGAGTTCTCACCGGTGCCGCAGCCAACGTCCAGCACAGACCCCTGAACCTGATCGGCGTTGTACACGACGAAGGGCTGCGGGCGTCCGATATCCCAGGGCGGTCGATCGTCGTAACGTTGTTTGAATTCGGAGGCAGCAATCGTTCGCTCGGTTGCGTTCACCGTGGAGCCGGCGGCGATGGCAATGCCACCGTCGGCGGCGAGTGAAGGTTGTTTGGCAAATCGACGCAGCACGACGTAGAACACCGGCGTCAGGAACAACCCGAACAACGTCACACCGAGCATCCCCGCGAACACTGCTGTACCGAGAACCCGTCGCATTTCAAATCCGGCTCCCGTTGCGATCAACAACGGAATCACCCCGAGGATGAACGAAAACGCGGTCATTAGAATCGGACGCAGACGCATTCGGCACGCGTCCACCGCGGCTTGGAAGCGATCCTTTCCGGCGTCTTCTTCGGCTTTAGCAAATTCAACGATCAGAATCGCGTTCTTACACGCCAATCCGATCAGAACAATGAATCCGATCTGCGTCAGGATATTGTTGTCCATTCCGCGGAACCAAACACCGATCAACGCAAACAGCAAACACAGCGGAACGATCAAGATAATCGCCAGCGGCAAAAGCCAACTTTCGTACTGGGCAGCCAACGCGAGGAATACAAACAACACCGCGAGTGGAAACAGGAACACAATCGTGTTTCCGGCTTGGCGTTCTTGATAGGCGATCTCCGTCCACTCGTATCCAAACCCTGGAGGCAAACTGACGTCGGCCAGTTCTTCCATCGTCGAAAGCGACTGACCGGTACTGAATCCCGGCAACGTCGAACCGTTGATATCAGCGGCGGGGAACAGATTGAAACGCACCAAACGATCGGGTCCGGCGATCCGTTTTAGCTTAACAACCGAACCGAGTGAAACGCTCGCTCCCCGAGCACTCCGCGTTCGCAAACGCAAAATGTCTTCGGGGTCATCTCGAAACTCCTGCTCCGCCTGCGCGGTCACCCGGTAGGTTCGCCCGAGCAAGTTGAAGTCATTGATGTAGGTCGATCCCAAGTAAACCTGCAGGGCTTCGAACACATTGCTCACCGGAATATCGAGCATCTCTGCCTTGATCCGGTCCACGTCCGCGTAGATCTGCGGCACGCTCATCCGCGAGTTCGTGAACACCTGAACGATGCCAGGCTTCTGGTTGGCTTCGGCGACCATCCCTTCGGTAACCGCGTTGAGCACCTCGGGACCGGCTCCGCTGCGATCCTGGATGTACATTTTGAATCCACCACCTCGTCCAATACCGCGAACCGGCGGAGGCGGGATGATGAAGATTTGGGCTTCGTTGATGGACGCCACGTTCTGCCGCATTTCGGCAACAATCTTTTCGACGCCGCGTCCTCGTGCGGCACGCTCCTTGGCGTCCTCGAGCGGCAGGAACGTCACGGCCGCGTTGGGGCTGATCGTGAACGTTGAACCGGACAGGCCGACGATTCCGACCGCGTGCGCGACTCCATCGATCTCACTACCGATTTTGGCAACCTGCTTGGTCACTTCATCGGTTCGGGCGAGTGCCGCACCGTCAGGCAAACGGATACTGACAATCACGTACCCCTGATCTTGCTCGGGGATGAATCCGGTCGGAACCAACGAGAAACTGAACCCGGTCGCGACCAACAGCCCGCCATAAAGCAGCAAGACGATCGCGGACCCTCGGACCAATCTCGCGATGATCGCCGCGTAGAAATTGCTCGTACGATCAAAGGTTCGGTTGAACAAGTTAAAGAACCATCCGAAACAAGCGTCGATAAACTTCGCGAACCGTCCCTTCTTCGCATCAGGAGCCTGCAACAGCAAAGCACAAAGCGCGGGAGTGAGCGTCAACGAGACAAACGTCGAGATCGCCGTCGAGATCGAAATCGTCAACGCAAACTGCTGGTAGAATTGACCGCTGATGCTGGGGATGAAGACCGTCGGCACGAACACCGCGATCAAAACCAAGGTGGTCGCGATCAGTGCGGATCCCACCTCATCCATCGCCTTGTGAGCGGCTTCGCGCGGCGAGAGACCTTCGCGGATCAATCGCTCGACGTTCTCAACAACGACGATCGCGTCATCGACAACAATCCCGATCGCGAGCACGAGCCCAAAGAGAGACAACGTGTTCAGCGTCACTCCGATCAACTGCATCACCGCAAACGTACCGATCAACGAGATCGGAATCGCAGCGACGGGAATGATCGTCGGACGCCAGTGATGTAGGAACAGGAACACCGTCAACACCACGAACAGCGTCGTGATGAAGAGCGTGAAGAAAACCTCGCTGATCGATTCCTCAACGAAGTCCGTCGGGTTGTACGCGATCTCGTAGTCGAGTCCTTCGGGGAAGTCCGGCCGCATGCTGGACATCGTTTCCTTGACCTGTTTGGCGGTTTCGACCGCGTTCGTACCAGGTCGCTGATAGACCAACACGGCAACGGCGGGCTTGCCATCGAGGTAACTCAGACGTGAATAATCTTGGGCCCCGAGTTCCACCCGCGCGACGTCGGCGAGACGCGTCACCCGGCCGTCTTCGCCGCGTTTGACGACGATTTGGGCGAACTCCTGCGTGTCCGCCAAACGCCCCTGGGTGGTGACGTTCAGTTGAAAGTCACCGGTGTCATCGGTCGGCGGTTGACCAATGACGCCGGCCGCGACCTGAACGTTTTGGCGACGGATGGCATCAACCACGTCACCCGCGGTGAGGTCAACGTGCGTCATCTTCTCGATGTCCAACCACACTCGCATCGCGTACTCGTTACCGCCTGCGATCCGAATGTCTCCAACACCGTCCAGACGCATCAACGCATCGCGAACTCGCAGGAACGCGTAGTTGCTGATGTACAGTGTGTCACGACTTTCGTCAGGCGAGTTCAAGTGGACAACCATCAACATGTCGGGAATCTGCTTCTTCGTCGTCACGCCGATCTGGCGTACTTGTTCAGGAAGCCGTGATTCCGCAATCGCGACGCGGTTTTGCACTAAGACCTGCGCGTCGTCGAGGTCGGTGCCCAACTTAAACGTCACGGTGAGCTGCATCGTGCCGTCGGCACTCGACGATGACTCCATGTACAACATGTCGTCGACGCCGTTCATTTCTTGTTCGATCGGCGTCGCAACCGTGTCCGCGATCACTTGCGGGGTCGCACCGGGGTAGCTAGCGCGAACGAGAATGGTCGGTGGTGCGACGTTGGGATACTGTGAAACCGGAAGGTTGAAATAGGTGATTCCACCAACGAGCACGATCAGGAACGATAACACCGATGCGAAGATCGGCCGTTCAATAAAAAAGTGTGGGAATTTCATGAGAAGTCTCCCGTCGCAGGCGGATACACCACCGCGGTGTCCGACTCGGCGGAACCTTCGGGCGCCAACCACTGCTCTTTCGGAACGGTTTGGTAGTCATCCGGGAGACCGTCTTCGATCACCTCAATGGTCCCTTCGACCGTCTTCACCTCCATCTCGGTTCGAGCCTGCAACAGTCCTTCGATAACGAGACTTTCGTCGCCGACGAGCCCTTCACGCACAACGCGCAGTCCGTCAACAATTGGCCCCACTTCCACGCCACGTCGTTCGATGACGGAGTTGTTCACGATGTAGACGTACTGCGAGGCTTGGTCGGTACCGATCGCGGAATCAGGGATGAGGACGGCCTCATATGCGGCGCTCCCGGGGATACGAACACGTGCGAACATCCCCGGCAACAACACTTGATCATCGTTAGACAGAATGCAGCGTGCCCGCATGCTCGCGGTATCGACATCGAAACGGTTGTCGACAAAATCCATGTGTCCGGTGTGTGGGAAACCCTCTTCGTCGACGAGTCCGACAAAGACGGGATTCTTGGCAACGCGAGAGCTTTCACGTTGGCCCGACTTTGCCAAACGAATGTACTTGAGAACCTGCTGTTCGTTCGCATCAAACGTGCAGTAAATCGGGTCCACCGACGTGATCGTTGTCAGCAGTGTTGGTGATCCGGTACCGCCACTGATTAAGTTGCCTTCGGTAACGTACTCGCGGCTAATCCGACCGGTCACGGGGGACGAGATCCGGCAGTAGCTGAGATTCAGTTTCGCGGTTTCGATTCCCGCCTGAGCCGATTCGATCGCCGCGTTGGCTGTTTCGATCATAGCCTGCGCCGACTCGATCCCGGCACGCGCCGCCTCGGTGTCCGCTTTGGCTTGAAGATATTCGGCTTCGCGTTGATCGAGTTCCTCGGCACTGGTCGCGCTCCGCTGCATCAGCGTCCGGGCCCGTTTGACCCGGGCGTCGGCGAGTTGCACTTGGGCGTCGGCTTGCAGACGTTGAGCTTTGGCTTCACCCATCGATGCCCGCGCTTGTTGCAGTTGCGATTGAGCTTGGCTCATTGCCGCCTTGGCCGAGTCCAGTTCGGCTTGGAATGGCCGCGGGTCGATTACAAAGAGAAGATCGCCTTCGTTGACCATCTGTCCTTCGTCGAAATGAATCGATTGCAGATAGCCACTGACACGGGCCCGAACTTCGACAAACTCGATCGGTTCGAGTCGGCCGGTGTAGGCGTCCCACTCAACGATTTTTTTCTTGATCGGCGAGGCAACCGTAACGGTAACGGGCGGTCTCTCCTGCGGCCCCTGCTGGCCGGGAGCACAACCGGTCATCAACAAAGCCCCGAGACATAGCGGAGCGACGACGGATTTCGGATTGATATTCAAGGTCGTGTCTACTGGAAGTGAATGGCGGGTAGGCGGTCTCAAGTGGGCAAAACCACCTTTGGTTGCATTTTGTGCGTCTGGAAGTCAACGACACCGTAGATGGCTTTTTGTTGGCGGTCCCCGCAAAACCAAGCGCCTAGTGTCCATATCCTCTCGCGGCGATCTCCGCACGCGTAATGAGCCCCCACAGCCCCATCGGGCTCATTTTGAGCGGAGATGTTTTATTGATAAGATACTTGCCGGTCAAGCTCTTAGGGATAAGATTGATTTGATGAACCTTCGAGAGGAACTCAAACGACCGGTCCCCTTTAGCTCTTTACAGCAGGAAACGCTCCTCAATCTGCTGAGGCTTGGCGACCAAATCGCGAATAGGGTCTCGCGATTGTTCCGCGAGCACGGATTGACGTTGTCCCGTTTCAATGTGCTGCGAAATCTCGATCTGGCCGATCGTCCGCTTACCTGCGGCGAGATCGGGGAGCGAATGATCCACGTCGTCCCGGCGATCACTGGGTTGGTCGATCAGCTTGAGAAGCACGGGCTCGTCGAGCGTCGACGTTGTGAGCGTGACCGACGAGTCGTCTACATCGCGATCACCGAGAAGGGGCACCAACTGTGCGAAGAGCTCCGCGAGCCCTTGGACGCCCTCGAATTGCGTTTGATGGAAGGGATGAGCGACGACGAACTGCGGGAACTGATCGAACTGCTCGGCAAGGTCCGAGGATCGATCGCTGCGACGGACTGAGCCGGCCCCGTTCGGCTGGCCCATTGCGGCTGGCCTCATTCGGTCGGCTGGCCCGTTTCGGTCGCCTCTTCACGTGCGATTGCCGGCTCGCTTACTGAACCAACTGCGACCAGAGCACACCGGCAGCGATTGCCGAACCGATCACACCGGCGACGTTGGGAGCCATCGCGTGCATGAGCAGAAAGTTCTGCGGGTCGTTTTGCTGGCCGACCATCTGTACGACGCGGGCGGAATCAGGAACCGCGGACACGCCGGCGGCCCCGATCAACGGGTTGATCTTCTCTCTCAGGAACAAGTTCATGAATTTGGCGAACATCACACCGCTCGCGGTAGCGACGGCGAACGCCAACGCACCGAGGCAGAAGATCAAGATCGATTCCGGTTTAAGAAAGTGCGACGCACTGGTACTCGCACCGACACAGAAGCCGAGCAGAATCGTGACAACGTCGATCATCGCCGTCCGGGCTGTCGCGGCGAGCCGATCGGTAACCGTGCATTCCTTCAGTAAGTTGCCAAAGAACAACATCCCGATCAACACGATCGCTCCGGGAGCGAGCATGGTGCAGACGAGGAATGCGATCACGGGAAAGATGATTCGCTCTCGCGTGGAAACTTGACGCGATGGTTTCATCCGGATGACGCGTTCGTCTTTCGTCGTCAGCAGTTTCATGATCGGCGGCTGGATCACCGGAACGAGTGCCATGTAGGAATACGCCGCGATCGCGATCGCACCGAGCAGATCAGGAGCGAGTTTGGACGACAAGAAAATGGCCGTCGGTCCATCCGCACCCCCAATGATACCGATCGCACCGGCTTCGTTCGGATTGAACCCGAGGACGAGGGCACCGAGAAAAGTAAGGAACACACCAATTTGTGCGGCCGCACCGAGCAGGATCAACTTGGGATTCGACAGCATCGTGGAGAAGTCCGTCATCGCGCCGATGCCAAGAAAGATCAGCGGCGGATAAACCCCTTTGGCAACACCAAAATACAGATACTGCATCACGCTGCCGTCGTCATAAACGCTCAGCGGCATGCCGGGCACGGCGGGGATGTTGCCGACGACGATCCCAAAACCGATCGGGACGAGCAGCAACGGCTCGTAGTCTTTCGTGATCGCGAGAAAGATGAAGATCAACCCGACAACGATCATGATGACGTTGCCAAGCTCGAGACTGCCAAAGGCGGTCGTCTCAAGGAGTTCGCTGGCTTTGGAAAGCAAAGTTTCGATGTTCATCAAAGTTCTCTTCACAACCCCTTAGCGGTTGCGTGTTTGCAGACGGTGGGAAGCGTGATGCCGAATACGGCCTTCGAGCGTCCACGCGAGTTCCGAGGTGGTCAATTGGCGGGTCCGAACGATCCGAACCGGTCCGGGTTCTGCTTCCGCGACGGCGGCAGCAATGATTGCCAAAATGTGTCCGGGAATGACACCATCGTCGGCGACAGGTGCGGCGGGCTTGGGCGTCTTCTTCGGCGCGGCCGCATGATGGCTCGACTCAGGCAGAATTTTTTCGATAACGGCCATGGCCACCGGAAACAGACTGATGATCGCGATCAGCACAATCAGGGCGAGGAAGACCACGACCATGCCCATGACCGCCAACGCGATACCGGTCTCTTCGAACAGGGGTGCGAACCGTGACTCGGTCGCCTCCGCTAAGAGAATCGCTGTGCTCATTCGAGTTCCACCAACACTTGACCTTCGGAGACGGACTCACCGGCTTTGACGTGAACCTTGGCCACCTTGGAAGGAGCCGGGGCGATGATTTGGTTTTCCATCTTCATCGCTTCGAGCACGAGCAGCAGTTGCTCCTGTTCGACTTCATCGCCATCGGCAACTTGCACCGAAAGCACAACGCCGGCCATCGGACTGGTGATCGATCCCGCCTTGATCGGCGGTCGTGGGCCCGCGTCGGCTCGCTTAACCGGAGCGGCGGGCGTTGCCGGTGCCGGAGCAGCGAGCGGCGCGGATGCGGGCGAGCCATCGGAGTCATCCATCCGTTCGACGGTAACTTCGTACGCCTTGCCTTCGACGGTGATTTTCAGTTTTTTCATGCTTCTGCTTTCGAGCGTCTGACGGTGTTGTCGTGATGGGTCGAGGTTGGCTTTTTACAGCGGGATCAAACCGTGTTTCTTCGGCGGACGCGTTTCGCTCTTCATCAATGTGCTGCGAAGGGCGAGTGATACGTTCGCACGTGTGGTGGATGGTTCGATCACGTCGGTGATCATACCGCGCGAGGCGGCCATGTATGGTGACGCAAACTGATCGTGATACTCTTTGACCAGTTCCGCTCGTTTGGCCGCTTTGTCTTCGGCCGCTTCAATTTCGCGGCGGTACAAAACGTTGGCCGCACCGTCGGCTCCCATCACCGCGATCTCCGCGGTTGGCCACGCGAACACGACGTCGGCTCCCATGTCCCGGCTGCACATCGCGAGATACGAACCGCCATACGCTTTGCGAATGATCACGGTAATCTTAGGCACCGTCGCCGCGCAGTATGCGAAGAGCATCTTGGCTCCGTGCCGGATGATGCCGCCCTGTTCTTGTTGAACGCCCGGCAAGAACCCAGGCACATCGACGAGAGTCAGCAGCGGGATGTTGAACGCGTTGCAGAACCGAATGAACCGAGCCCCTTTATCCGACGCGTCGATGTCGAGCGTACCGGCTTTGACTTTGGGTTGGTTCGCGATCACACCAACAACGATCCCGTCCACACGGGCGAATCCGACGATCAGGTTGGTTGCGAATTGCTGGTGGACTTCAAGGAACTTTCCGTCGTCGACGATTCGCTGGATGACGGGCATCATGTCCATCATCCCTTTGGGATCCTCAGGAACGAGGGTATCCATGACCGGATCGGGTTCGAGATTAATATTCTCGGCCGGCATATGGGGAGGATTGTCCAGGTTATTGGCCGGTAGGTACGACAGCAGTTCGTGCACCAACTCAATCGCGTGAGCATCGTTCTCGGCAACAAAGTGAACGTTACCGCTGATTCCCGCATTGGCCGCCGCGCTGCCGATTTCCTCCATCGTCGTTTCGACGCCGGTAGCGGCTTTGATGACCTGCGGCCCGCAGATAAACATGCTCGCGTTGTCACGGGTCATGATGAGAAAATCCATCAAGGCCGGTGAGTAGGCCGCCCCGCCGGCACAACTGCCCGCGATCACCGCGATTTGAGGAACCAACCCCGAGAGCGCGACGTTGCGATAAAACACCTGTCCGTAACCAGAAAGGGCGTCGACGCCCTCTTGAATCCGAGCACCGCCGGAATCATTGATGGCGACAAAGGGAAGACCGCAGTTAGCGGCATAGTCCATCACGTCGCAAATCTTCTTGGCGTGCCGTTGGCCGAGTGCACCGCCACCGATCGTGAAGTCTTGCGCGAAACCGGCGACCGAACGCCCGTTGACTTGGCCGACCCCGGTGACGACGCCGTCGCCCGGCATGGCTTTCTTCTCCATCCCAAAATCGTGGCAAGCGTGTTCGACGTGCATGCCCCATTCTTGGAAGGTGCCTTCCTCGAACAGTTGTGCGAATCGTTCGCGTGCCGTCATCGCGCCCTTGGCGTGAACCTTCTTGATGCGTTCTTCGCCACCGCCGAGGGATCGTTCGGCACGCCGTTTTTGTAAGTCTTCGAGAAGCGTTTTGTCGATGGTCATCTTTTTTTGACGATTACGTCCAAACGAGAGAGGGGCTGTCGCGAAACATTCACGCCGCGATCCCTTCGGGAGTCCGATGGACGCGTTCGACGTGATGTATGTGCAACGTAACAATCGGCCGATTCGATGTCAGCAGTGAAGATGATCCGCCCGCGCTGTGCGAATCAACTGCGCACCACCAAACGCCACTAAAGACCAACAACAGCACGATCTGATCCGTTACTGGCGTCCCCTGTGCGGAAATGCCACTACGACGACCGTTGATTTCCACGCCGCTAGATGGCGATGCGGGGGAGCACGCAAAGTCTTCACGCCGTCTTCAGATGCCTTTCACGAATGTCGCAAGAAGTACATAGAGCAACATTCAGGCTCGCAACCGCGATCACGGTGCCGAGCATCATTCCTAACCCGGGTGTTCTGGTCCAAAAGTGAGGGTCGGATTTCGTTTTTGACACCATTTCACCGCGTCGAATACGGCATCGGTCTATCGCGCGAACGGGAGGCAGAATAGGATTTGAAGATTCTGAGCGGCATATCCCGAGCCCTTAGCGAGCCACACCGGCGTCTGATTACCGAAAGAAGTTTGAATGAGCACCCTGTTTGTTGCGATCGCGTCGATGATCGGTTTTGTCATCGCGTACCACACCTACGGACGCTATCTAGCGAAAAAGCTCTTCGCGTTGCACGACGATGAGCCGATGCCGAGCGTGGTCCAACGCGACGACGTCGATTTCGTTCCCACCGACCGCAGTGTCGTGCTCGGGCACCATTTCACCAGCATCGCCGGAACGGGACCGATCGTGGGTCCGGCGTTGGCGGTATTTTGGGGTTGGCTGCCGGCGCTGTTGTGGGTGATTTTTGGCTCGATCCTTGTCGGAGGCGTGCATGATCTGGCCGCGTTGGTGATCTCGATCCGCAACCGCGGCGAATCGGTCGGTCAAGCCGCCGGGCACTTGATTTCGAAACGAGCGAAACTGCTGTTTTTGATCGTGTTGGCGATGGCGTTGTCGATCGTTTTGGCGGTCTTTGGTCTGGTCATCGCGAACATCTTCAAACTGTATCCCGAATCGGTGCTGAGCGTTTGGACCGCGATGCCGGTTGCGGTGATGATCGGGTGGTTCGTCATTCGCCGCGGGAACGCTCTCGTCATTCCGTGCCTGATCGGGTTGGGCATTTTGTATTTGACGGTGTACCTCGGTGCGTATCGTCTGCCCCTGGACATCGCCGACGTGTTGCCGGCCGATGCCGTTTACGCGACACCGGTGGGTGTGTGGACCGGTTTGCTCCTTGCGTATGCGTTTGTGGCGTCGGTGTTACCGGTTTGGTTGTTGTTGCAACCCCGAGACTTCATCAACAGTCTTCAATTGGTGGTCGCGTTGGTCTTGTTGGTGGTCGGTTTGGGAGTGGCTTCCTTCGGAGGTGAAGCCGATTTAATGTCGGCCGCTCCGGCGATCGCAACTGAAATTCCCGCCGACGCTCCACCGATCTTTCCGTTCCTTTTCATCACGATCGCCTGCGGTGCGTGCAGCGGTTTCCACTGCATGGTCAGCAGCGGAACGACGAGCAAACAACTCAAGGTCGCCTCGGACGCTCAACTCGTTGGCTACGGATCGATGCTCGGGGAAGGCATGTTGGCGGTGTTGGTTATTTTGGCTTGCTGCGCGGGAGTCGGGATGGGGCGTCTCGAACGAACCGTCACCGACGGCCAGACGGTGATCACTCGCACCACACCGAGCGACACCTCCGGCGCAACGAATGGTTCTCCCGCATGGCGTTCGTATTATCGAACAGGTCTTCCTGCGCGTGAGGAGACGGCGGACGGGGGACAATCCGCGGCTCGACAAAACAACACGACGCAGGACGGCGGCTGGAGAAAGCAGGGACTCGACAAAAAACTCGCCGCGTTCATTGACGGCGGAGCGAACTTCATGTCGTCGATCGGGATCCCGTTGAAGATGGGCGTGGCGATCATGGCGGTCATGGTTGCCTGTTTCGCCGCAACAACGCTCGATACCGCGACGCGTTTGCAACGATATGTTTTGAGCGAACTGTCGAGTTCGGCGGGGTTTTCGTTCGGCGCGAATAAGTATGTTGCAACCGGGTTTGCGATCGCGGTTGCGTTGCTGATTGCAATTTTCGCGGGCGATGCTCCGGGCAAAGGCGGCTTGAGTTTATGGCCACTGTTTGGAGCGACCAACCAACTGCTCGCGGGACTCGCGTTGATGGTGTCGGTGTTTTATCTCGCACGCCGAAGCCGGCCGATTGCGGTGTTGGCGATCCCGATGTTCATGATGTTGTTGATGCCCGCGTGGGCAATGACATTCGACCTCGTGAACAATTGGTGGCCGGCCCGTGATTGGGTGTTGATCGGATTCGCACTCGCGGTGTTGTGCTTGCAGTTCTGGATGGTCGTGGAAGGCATCGTGTTGTGGCGGCGTCAAAAGTCCGTGCAACAATCGTGACCCTCCACCGATCGTTCTAATGATGCCAAAGAGATCGCTAGCGATCATTGCCACGGGAATCGCCATTCCGCTTTCTTTCATCGGTGCGGCCTACCCGAACGAGTTGGTGCTGCAGCATGTCCCAACCGTCGCTGGCGTGGCGATGCTAATCATTGCGGTGATGCGTTTTCATCCATCGAACCTGTCGCTGGGATGCTGCGTTGCGTTCTTATGGTTGCATCTGATCGGTGCCCGTTGGATCTACTCATATGTCCCTTACGATGAGGCGATGCAATTCTTGACCGGACACACGCTGTCGGAATTTTTTGATTGGAGGCGGAACCACTACGACCGGTTGGTTCACTTTGCATCCGGTTGTCTCGGTCTACCTCCACTCTCGGAGTTTCTACAGGTCTTCTGTCATGTAACGCCCTTGGCGGGAGCGTGTTTAGCGGTCGTTTGTGTGCTGGCAATCGGTGCCGCCTATGAAGTGATCGAGTGGCAGATCGCGATGACGTTTTCACCTGCGATGGCGGAATCCTACAACGGCCAGCAAGGCGATATTTGGGACGCCCAAAAAGACCTCGCCTTGGCATGGCTCGGTTCAATGATCGCATTGCCGTTTTTCTTGCGATGGAGACCAATCGGCGAGTGAGGTCTCGGAGCGTTATCTAAAAAGTTTTGGTTCGGGCGCCCCAAAAGTCGCGCACAGATGCCTCCACAATGGGCTCGTTCATCGAGGCAGACGCTGCCAACGGTAAAAAACAGCGAGGACCTGAACAGACTTCGATCGGTGTCGCCTGGAGGCTTTCGCATTTTGGGCACACCGACCGTTCTCCCCCTGCCAACTCGATCAGAAAAGTTTGCTTTCGCTTCCGACAGACCGCTATGATTGGTGACCGCGAACTCGCCCGCCGGGAATCAGGATCTCAACATCGGTCAGAACACCCAGGACCTTCAACATGTCGCAGTCGGTAATGCCGTCCAATTCACTCGGTCCTGA
>JBICHZ010000312.1:0-2933 GCA_043101355.1 Rhodopirellula sp. JB044 | reverse complement strand
GCAACCAATTCGTCTAGGTATCAATACCCCAGACCCCCTAGTGTAGCTCACCGTTAAGGAACGTCTCAGCGACAAATCAAGGTAGTGAGGGGCCCGGGAAGCTGTCCGTCAGACGCAATCTATCGCTTGTATGCGTTTTTCAGGGGCACGGTGGACAGCGGCTCAGGATTGGCGGGCGAAAAGTAGGCAAAATCGCTACTACCGCGCCGGAGTTATCCGGCATTTTGAACGTGGAAACGCTCAGATCGGATGTTCCGGAGCAGTTTTTTCTTCCGGAGAGACTCCGTTTCTGCTCCCCAGGGCAGGGCAGGGCAGGGTGCCGACGCGTTGATCTGGCAGGACTCCCCCCGTTCGGACGACGGCTTTGTATCCGAGAGCGTGTCGCAAAACGTCTGAAACCACGAAAAAACCGCCCGGTCGCGTGAAGCAACCGGGCGGTTCGCAGGTTCTGAAGGACGATTACGTCGTCGATTTAGAACAGGAAGATCGAGTCCATGCCGAAGCTGAACTGGTCGTCGTCGCCGTCTTCGAGGATGAATCGCTCGTCTCCGGCGGCCCAATCCCAGCGAATTTCAGGACGCAAGATCACGTTGCTGTGAGGCTTGTAGTTGATGCCAGAAGTCAACGAGTACACGTCGCCACCGTTGTTGGCGATTGCGGGGTCACCGCCGTCGTCGAAGATACCGTCGTGGTTGTACCACTCGAAGCGACCGCCAATTGCCAAGCAGTCATTGATCGAGTAAAGCAAGTACTGGTTGATACCGAATGTGCTACGGGCCGTTGCGCCGGTTGCATCTTCCGACTCAAGCACGTCGCTTTGGAAGATGTACTGAAGGTTGTCCGACAGAGCGACATCGAAGCACAAGGAGTGCATGTAGCCGCGTTCGGCACCGGTCGCGGCACCTTGATTTTCGTTGAAGCGACCGAAGGTCGTGGCGTAAATCATGGTGATGTTGTCGGTCAAACCGAGCGAAGCACCACCCAAGAACGCGTCGCCGTTGTCTTCGAATCCGCTGTCCCAACCGAAGGTGTAACCACCCCAAACCGACAGGTCATCCGACACGTTGTACGTCGCCAATGCACCGGTGTGGGTGAACGGCTCGCTGTTGTACATGGTGTACGCGTGGCTGTAGAAGAAGTTGTCAGGAGCTCCAACCACTTCCCATCCGATGATGGTGTAAAAGTGGCCGAGTTTGACCGACAAATCGCCGTAGCCCATTTCGGCGTAGACCTGTGGCAATGCGTGACCGTAGTCGTTGCCGTTGTCCCAGTCGTTGTCCCAGTGATCGTTGTCGATACCGAACGCTTGTGTGTCCGGTCCATCCGTACCATAGATGTAGTCAATACGTCCACCGATGTCGAAACCGTTGGAAGTGTCGATCGCCTTTTCAGCGTACAACCAACCTTGGTGAAGTTGAACTTCATCGGGTCGGCTATTGAACTTAGGCAACGCTGCGGTGTGGTAACCGACTTGTGCCCATCCGCCGACGGTGATTCCGTGTCCGATGTCGCCGAACAGCGAGCATGGATCGCCGCAGTCGCCCATTGGCAGGCAATCGCCGAATCCACCAAGTCCGCCGCAGCAGCCTGCCGAGTCACATCCGCTGTCACAGCAGCTGTCTTCGCAGCATGCGATTTCGCAGCCGCACTCTGGCTCGCAGCACGAACCGTCGTCGCAACCTGGGTCGCAGCACACTGGCTCGCATCCGCATACTGGTTCGCCGCAGTCGCAGCTAGTTTCGCAGAACGAAACCATGTTGATATCGTTTGCTGAGGCAGTCGTCAGGTTGTGTGCGTTGATTCCGCATGCAACGGCTGCGATCAGAGCTAATTTACTAAGCTTCATTGCTTTCTCCGTGATTGTCCCAATCCAATTGGGTCGATTTTGTGGCACCAAGATAAATCGGTGTGGCCAGACGATCGAAGCGACACACTCTTGCGAAGTGCACTACGCTTCGAACCTCCGCAGCCGAAAAAAGGCTTTTTCGGACCTGCCGGACTCTCACACGACGCATGCCGCCACAGGCGATCGAGATCGAGACTAAAAGGCTGTTTCCGGTTCCACACCGGGTCGTCGCAATCTTCATCGGTACATCCCATCGAAATCCCACTGTCAAGCTGCTTTAAAACGAAGTGATTGCGGCGTTCCCGTTCCTAACATGAACAACACAGCGGTTGTGGGGCTTGCGTTGAGTTTGTCGGTCGCGGGGACCTGAGGGTCTCTCGTGTGTCCGTTCGAACGGTAATGGAACGGATCGCACCTTTATTAAGATTTGCCGTGCGTTGATCTTCCCAGTGTGAAGATCCGCGCCGTTTTCTGCGGGACCGCCATCGCGGGGGGGATACTACCGGGCAAGTGGTCGCGGACGCGTTTCGGTACGTGTCCCCACGCGAACGATGGCCCGGTTCCGAGCGGTTTGCACGGGTTTGCACGCCGCCTCTGGATTCATGCTTTCCATGAAAGCGGAAAGTCGCTATCCTACCGGGCTTCCAATCTGAAAATCCGGCCCGGTGCGTCGTCACGCCCGTGCCATTTACAAACCACTATTACATTTACTTATCGGCGGCGGAGAATTCGATGGCACGACAATGCGAAGCGTGAGGCAAAAAGGTCCAAGTAGGCAATCGGGTCGAAACACGCGGGAAAGCGAAGTATCTCGGTGGTGTCGGTACCAAAATCACCGGTTGCACCCGCCGCAAATTTGTTCCGAACCTGCAACGCGTCCACGTCACCCTGCCTAGCGGTGAAAACAAGACCATGCGTGTTTGCGTCCAGTGCATCCGCAGCGGTGTCGTTCGCAAGACCGTCAAGACGAAACCGTTCGACGTCAGCGGCGCGAAGAAATAGTGTCCGGCAGCGTCGATATCGAAAAACTCGCCCGATTGGCGAAACTCGATCTCACCGAACAGGAGCGAGAGAGTTTCGGTCGTCA
>JBICHZ010000311.1:0-10718 GCA_043101355.1 Rhodopirellula sp. JB044 | reverse complement strand
AACTGTTGGCTACCTGCGACGGCCAATCAGATCGGCTCTCCGCTCCGGGCGTGCCCCGGCGGTAGCAACGCCTCGACGCGCTGATTCCACCGGGGCGAGCCCGACGGAGATCGGTTTCAGAAAGCGGTGTCTGGGTAGCAGTCACTTGTGCGCTCCGCCGGGGCGAGCCCGGACGGAAGCGGTCTCGGGGGGGGGCGTGTTGGGTTGGAAGCTTGGTTGGCGATTCGACCCGAGGGCTTACGGCCGTTCGGCGCACTTGGTTCACTCGGTCTTTCCAAGACCGAGAGATCTACCGATCGTCGTTCGGTGCATGACCTACCCAGTGCACTGGGGCGTGTTTCACGCGGTTTGATTTTGGGGTTTTGGCCTCTGCCGAGCACGCTCGGGATCGTCGAAATGTTCGCTTTGTGAGCGTGGGGTGAACCGCTGGGGTGGAATTTGGCTTGTGGATGGAACGTCGGCTTTCGTAATGTCGCTCGAGACGGTAGGCGGTCGCTCGGGCGGCCGACGAATTTACCGTGTTTTCCCGTACCAATCCTCGCCGAAGTCGCCGTTTTGGCCGCGGATGAAACCCGAAACGACTCGACTGTCCGCTCTGATCCCAGAAACAAGGGGATCAGGGAGCGATATTTTGCTGCGCCGAGGGCTCGCTTTTCTTCGCCAAACCGACTCCTCCTTGGGGCTGTTGTTGCGTTGCTCGGGATCGTTGTTTCACACGGGCTCGCGTCGGCACAAGACCCGCCGCGTCCGACGCGGATCGCGGCGACGCCCGTTGATGATGTGCTCAGTGTTCGAGGCGGCACGGTGTATCGATGGCAGCGCGAGCGGCTGAGCAGCACGCCAGAGAACGCACCTGGTGTGACCGCCGCACTCGACTGCACCATGCTCACCGGCGACTGCGTGTTGGAACATCAAGGCAAACGGTTTCACGCCGAATCGATCTTCTTCGTCGTTGACGGAGTCGGCAGTTCGATCGACGTGCACTTGTTGATGGACCGCGTGCGAATCGGATCGGGGCAACGGACTCGCGAGCCGATCGTGGCTCACCTGCGCTTGACCGCTCCCCCTGAAATCCGTGCCCAGCAATACCGTGGTGCCACCGAGGTGCCCGCCTCGTGGTGGGCGAAGTGTGGGTTGCCTGCTGCCGAGAATGCCGCAGCACCGATTCGCTCGACGGATCCATTGCATTCATCCGCGACACCGATCGCGTCGTTGGAAATGCCGACCTCGGTCGATGATAAGATCGCTCCGGTGCAGTACGTTGGTGAACTGCCCGCACCCCTTGCAACACCGGTTCCCTCGCCATCGCCCGATCCTGCCGCGAATTCTCAGTCGATGCCGCCGACCGGTTTGGTTTGGGACGAGTCGGGAATCGTGACCGACCCGAACGCACTCAGCGGGCAGAACGTTCCCGCAAACGTGGGTGAAGTCGCTCCACCTTTGCAAGGACCGATCCGAAGTTACGCCGCGCCGCAGGAGTCGGTTCCCGGTTATCCCACACCTGCCTACAACAATCCGCCCACTTATCCCGATCCGTCGGCTAGCCCCGTCATGCCACTCCCCGATCCTCCGATCCTGACGGAAGACGGGGGCACCACCGGTGGTTGGTCGTATTCGATCGGCGGCGGAACGAAGACCGTTGAGATCCTCGCCCGTGGTGCGTCGCGTCCGGCCGAGTTTGAAACGATCACGCGTGTTTCGGAAAACGAAACGATCGTCGTCGCACGCGGCGGAATCACCGTTTTGGTTCGCGATCTCACCGCACAAACTCCCACGGGGCTCCGCGTGCCGCTGGGGACGGTTTCACTGTCGGCCAATCGCATCGTCGCGTGGACACCGCCACTCGGCGACATCATTACGGGCGAAGCGAGTGCGGCGGATTCCCAAGGCGAACTGTATCTCGAAGGGGACATCGTTGTTCGTCAGGGAGAGCAAATCATCTACGCCGAGGCGATGTATTACAACGCGTCACGCGAAGTCGGCGTGGTGCTCGATGCCGAGGCGATCGCGACGATTCCGCAGTACCAAGGAACCGTTCGCGTCAAAGCAGAAGTCATGCGTCAGGTGGCTCGCGGGAATTACGTCGCCAACAACGCCGCCGTGACGAGCAGCCGAATGGGCGTGCCGAGGTATTGGTTGCAGAGCAACGAACTGTCGTTGACGCAGCGACCGATCGCTCGTGTTGATCCGGTCACCGGCCAAGTCGTTCCGGACACGGAACCGTACGTTTCGAGCGGCGGGAATTTTGTTTATCTCGGTGGCATTCCCGTGCTTTATTGGCCGAGGTTTTCCACGCCGCTTCGCAAACCGACGTTCTATCTCACCGGAGCCGATATCAAGAACGATGATATCTTCGGCACTCAGGTGTTGCTCGAATGGGATCTGTTTCAACTGTTGGGGATGAACGCGCCCGATGGTGTCGAGTCGATCTTGCTGACGGACTACCTCAGCGATCGTGGTCCGGCGATCGGAGGCAGAACCACGTACACGCGTTCGAGCATGTTCGGTTTCTCCGGTCCAGTGACGGGTACCTACGACAGCTATACGATCAAAGACGACGGGCTCGACACGCTCGGCAACGGACGGCGGGATTTGACGCCGGAGGAAGATCTGCGTGGGCGAACGACGCTGAAACACCGACATTACCTTCCAAACGGATGGGAGTTCGCGGCCGAAATCGGGTACCTCAGCGATCGCGATTTTCTCGAACAATATTTCGAACAGGAATGGGATCAGGACGCCGACCGCACGACCGGACTGCGACTGCGTCGATACGTCGGATCGCAGTTGTTCGACGCGAATTTGAACGTGCAGATCAACGATTTTTACCAGGAAACCGAACGCTTGCCATCGCTCAACCACTATGCCCTCGGGGGTTCGGTGTTGGGTGACCGTTTGACGTGGTCGATGCACAATCAAGTCGGCTATGAAAAACTACAAGTCGCCGATGCGCCCCTGGATCCGGTCGTGGCGGCGAATACGTCCGTGCTGCCCGGTGAGTTTGATCGGGAAGGACTTGTCACCCGAACACGCCAGGAGTTAGCGCTGCCGATTCAAGCCGGTCCGTCGAAGATCGTTCCGTTCGCGATCGGGGAAGCGGCGTACTACGGCGAAGGAGTCGACGGTGATTCGGTGACCCGGTTGTGGGGTGGCGGTGGGATCCGCGCGAACCTGCCGCTATCGCGTGTGGATCCGACAATCCACAGCAGTTTGTTGAACGTCCGTGGGTTGGCACACAAGATCGATTTGTCGGCGGAGTATTTCTACGCGGACAGTGACACCGACTATCAAGACCTGCCGCTGTACGATCCGCTCGATGATAACGCCCAGGAAGAGTTCCGGCGGTTTTTCATCAACAACACTTTTGGCGGAACACTCGCGGATCAGTATGACCCACGCAACTATGCGTTGCGGCAAGGGATTCAACGCAGCGTCGTCAGCCCGAGTGACACGGTCGCGGACGATTTGCAGCAACTGCGTTTGGGCATGAAACACCGGTTCCAAACCAAACGCGGTTTGCCAGGACGCGAACGCATTGTTGATTTGTTCCGGCTGGACATGCAAACGATCCTGTACCCGGAAGCCGACCGCGACAACTTCGGCGAGACGCTCGGGCCGACGATCTATGACGCACAGTACAACCTGGGCGACCGCGTGACTTTGTTGAGCGACGGATATATCGATTGGTTCGACGAAGGCCTGAGATCGATCAGCGGTGGCATCCGCACGAGCCGACCGGGAGTCGGTGATTTCTACATCGGGCTGCTTTCTCTCGAAGGCCCGATCAGCAGCACGGTGTTGCGGACCAAACTCGACCACCGTTTGAACGAGAAGTGGATCATCTCCGCTGGCAATACTTACGATTTTGGCGAAACCGGGAACGTCGGTCAGTCGTTTGGGCTGACGCGAATCGGGGAATCCTTCTTGGTGCAAATCGGGGCCAACGTCGATGCCGGTCGCGACAACACGAGCTTCGGATTCATGGTCGAGCCTCGCTTCCTGCCGTCGTCACGACTCGGTCGCCTCGGCGGTCAATTGATTCCGCCGCCTGGTGTCGAAGGAATCGAGTAGTCGGATGGTTGCTGCGTGGATGAACAAATTCCGTGTCGCGTTCGCCGGACTGTTTTGGGCGTTCCGCGATCAGAACAGTTTCTATGTCCATTTCGCGGTTACGTTGGTGGTGCTAGCCGTCGCCGCGTGGTTGCGACTGGAGGTCTGGCAATGGGGCGCGTTGTCATTCGCGATCGGTGGAGTGCTGACTGCGGAGTTGCTCAACACAGCGTTGGAACTGCTCGTGTCGGTACTGCATCCTCAACATGATCGGCGCATCGGTCGGGCTCTCGATGTCGCCGCGGCGGCTGTCTTGATGGCTGCGATCACCGCGATCGTCGTCGGATTGCTGGTTTTGGGGCCACCAATCTATATGCACGTTTGGTCAGTGTAGAGTGCCGTTCCAACGCATCGGTGGAAGACCCGGTGTCTCTCGAGAGTGGTCGATAGACCATCGCGTTTGCAGAGAGAGAATGACTCAAACGCCCGTCGCGAAAGCGAGCGAACGGCGGTGACCGCCGCGAGAAATGGACGCCGATTTGCGACCTGAGGGGGTGCGTAGAACGCTGAAACACGCAGCCGTTACATGCTAATCCCATTACCCCACGCACCCCGTCGGGGCGCAAATTGGCTCCATCTCAATCACGTGCGGACAGTCTATCTAAGTCAGAACTACAGAAAAGACCACAACAACCTAAAAAGCCCAGAATCTGTAACCCGGACAATTTGTCAGGTGGTTCTTCTAAGGGAGGCGGAAAATATGGTCCGCTTCCGCACACAGATTCTTGGATAAAATCACTTCGCACACATATCGTCTGTCCCCGTAGTTATCACGACCATTAAGGGACCGTTTGTGTGGGGTGATGCGGCGCCGAAACACCGATAAGTTTTCCAGAATAGTTATCCGATCGGAAACATCCAGCAGAGAAACGATACAAAGTTCCACTACCGTGACGAAGCCTCAATTCGGTGCCGGCGATGTTTGGGAATCGCGACGTTTGGGAATCGCGTTGAATGAGACAGCGATCGACAGGAATCGGGCTGGCTTTATGAATCGGGCTGGCTCTGGTGGTTCGATGGTTCGCGTCGCGGTCGAACACTGCGCGTCGATCGCTTCACCGCAAACCTATCAAAACAACAGCCGATCGGTGATTCGCCGCGGTGCTCAGGAGACAAGCGAGGCGAACGTCCGTCGGCTAGTGAGTTGATAGACGTTTTCGGATTGGTTTAGCCGATACGTTGCAGGACGGTATCGAGCGTTTTTCGCAACGCCGTGCCGCTGGCGCGGATTCCTTGGACTTCCTTCGGCCACAAATCGATTTCCATGGTGGCTTGAACTCCCGTTCTTCCGAGTACCGTGGGGACACTCAGTGCCACGTCGCGGACTCCATAGCATCCGTTTTGCACGCTGCTGATCGGCAGCACGACGTCGTTGTCCAAAATGATTGCGTCGATGCAGTCGCGGATCGCGATTCCGACGGCAAAGCCTGCTCCGCCTTTTCGGCTGATGACTTCGGCGCCGCTGCCGCGGGTGCGTTTGAACAATTCGCCGGAGAGCGACGGGGTCCAGCCCGGGTATTTCTCCAGCGGCAAACCGGCGATCGTGGCGCTGCTCCAGATCGGTACCATCGACTCGCCGTGTTCTCCCAAAATCAACGCTTTGGTTTGAGCCGGCGGGGCGTTGAGCTGGGCGGCGATCAATGAACAGAAACGAATCGTGTCGAGCTGCGTGCCGAGCCCGATCACTTGTCCGACCGGCAGATCGAGCGTTTGGGCGGCGACGTATGTCAGAATGTCGACCGGGTTGCTGACCACGAGGACAATCGCGGAAGGCTTCGGACCGGCGGCTTTGACGTCACGCAGGATTTGCATGAACAAATCGGTGTTTCGGTTGATCAGGTCCAACCGAGACTCATCGGGTTTGCGACGCAGTCCGGCGGTGATGCAGATCACATCGCTCGTCGGGATGTGTTCGTATCCGCCACCGGCGAACGTCTGATTGGCAACGCTGGGGGAACCGTGTTGCAGGTCGAGTGCGTGTCCGACGGCGAGTTCTTCGTTGACGTCCAAGAGCGCGATCTCGTTGGCAAGGCCGCCGCACTGGAGTGCGTATGCCGCACAAGAACCGACCAAACCGCCGCCGCCAATGATGGAAACTTTCATGATGAAATTGCAGTGTTGATGAATGGGAATGATGGATTGAGCTGTGATGCTCGGTGCGCGACATGTCGGCCGCGAAACGTGAACCGGACGGTGCGAGGCCGTCCTGTTTCTCGAACAGTTGGTTTCAACCGTTCTGCTGTGGGTGTTTGGTAACAGTCGGGGCGTAAGTCGGACGCGTCGGCGATCGAGTGAAAGATCGAAGGAGCGATTTCAACTCCGCCACGCGGCGCCGTCACGCTCTAGCTACCCATTCGGCGGATCACTTCGTCGGTGATCGCTTTGACCAAAGCGGCTTCGTCAACGCCTTGCGGGGCGGATGAGGCGGCAGCCGGCGACGAGGTTTTGATCGGCGGAGGAGCCGGGAAGGCACGACGTTCGACGCCGGTGTCTGCCCACGACTCGCGGAAGATGTCGTTGGCGCAAATGTCGCAGTCTTTGAAGTCCGGCGTGTTCCGTGGGTCGGCGTAACCCCATTGCTGTTTCAGCTCGAGCAGTTCACGCGACTTTTCTTCGTTCAGGAACGAAACGTTGCCGAGTTGTTTGGCGAGCATCAGCATGCGGCAGTACGAATCGAGGATCTCGGTCCACCAATACGCCTGCTCGACGGTTTCGCCATAGGAAACCGTTCCGTGGTTGGCGAGGATCATCACGTTGGTCTTGTTGACGTAAGGGATGATCGTGTCGGCGAATGCTTGCCCGCCAGGTGTTTCGTACTTGGTGATCGGGACGTCGCCGAGGAACACTTCGACCTCCGGCAAGATGCACTGCGGGATCGGCTCGCGAGCGATCGCGAACGCGGTAGCGTGTGGCGGGTGGCAGTGCACAACGCTGCGGATGTCGTCACGTTGTTTGTAGATCTCGAGGTGCAGTAGCGCTTCGCTCGATCGTTTCTTGCGTCCGGAAATTTGTTTGCCGGTCATGTCGACCAATGCGATGTCGTCGGGCTTGAGGAAGCCTTTGCAGTGCAGCGTGGGCGTGCAGAGGACTTCGTTTTCACTGACGCGAACCGTGATGTTTCCGTCGTTGGCGGCTGCAAACTGTCGGTTGTAAATCCGTTGTCCGATGTCGCAGATGTCTTGTTTGATCTTATGCAGGTTTTCCATGGCATTACTTTGGGGAGTTAAAGGATTGCGACGATTGGGAGTGAGTGAATGAGGAAAGGTAGGTTGTGAATCAGGAGGCGGCGTCGACTTCGACATGGTCGAGAATCGCGACGATCGAGGCGTCAATCGGTTTGACGTCCGGTTTGAATGGTGCGGCGGCTTCAGGGCCTTCGGCGAGTGCAACGACGTCGCCCTCGCCGGCTCCGCACAGGTCCCAGGCGACGATCAAATCGTTGGCTGGCACCTTTTTATTCAGGTCTTCAATCCGCTCGACGACCTCGACACATCGCATCCGCGCCGCGTGCAGCGACGGATGCATTCGAGACAACGTGGCGGTGCCGACGACGCGAGCGATTTTCACGACAGCCCTCCCGAAACGGTGACTTTGGGGCGAGGCTGAGTGGACGCAGCGGGTTTGGCAATGGTCGAAATCGCATCGGCCAACGCGATCAAATGCAGATGCAGAACGTCGAGCACGAACACGTTGGGGCTGAGTTCGCGAAGCGACCGGCTGACATCGTCGAGGCGGTTGATCGAAACGACACATCGATCGGTGCCGCAGGCGTGGTGCGCGGTGGTTGCCGGACGGCTCGAAAGGATGACGCTCACACCGGCTTTGCTGCACAGTCGAACGCCGCGGATCGACAGTTGTTTCTTCAGTGACGCGATCAACACGTCGCTGACGTCTCCGTCGGACTGCAACGCAATCGCGCGAGTGCCGGGGGCGTTGGAGATCGATCGGCCTGATGATTGGGCGGATTCGTTGAACTCGCACGTGGTGAGTGAAATCCCGCGGTGCCGAAGCTCGTCGCGTGCGGCCGGGGTAACGACGGCTCCGGCGGGCAAACTGATTTGCTTCACCGAGGAGGAAATCGCGTTGATCTCACTGAGCGTCACCAGCCGGCAATCGAAGACCTGTGATCCGGTGGGGGCCGAATTCGATGGCGTCGACTGCGGAGGAACAGCTGCCGAGGAAACAGCCGGTTTCGCGATCGCGTTCAACTCCTTCATCACGCGACGGACGATCGACTCGATGTCGATCGCGGTATCCGCGTTGGATGTGTTTTCGGGAGTGGAAACGAATCGGGACACTGATTGTTTTCTGTTATGGAGTTCTTTGGGTTTCGTTTCAGTCGACGAGGCCACACACGCTCCAGCGTGCCGGGCAGACGTCGGATCCGGTAATGTCGGTCACGGCCGAACCGTCGCTGGTCAACACGACCATGTCACCGGTTCGGCAACCGAGATGATCGAGCACGAGCAGCGGAGGCCCATCGGCATCGCCGGACAACAACAATGGCTGCGCGATCACCAAACGGCGACCGACGAGCGATTCGTGTTTGACCGTGGCACGGGCGTGTCCAATGACTCGGGCTGTTTGCATCGGAGTCTCTAAACCACTCGGAGTTCGTCGACCATGCTGCACCGTCGCTCTCGGGTGAACGTTTCCGGGCTGGTAACGCCTTCACCGGTTGGGCCGGCGATCGAGAACGAAAGGTAACCTTCGCCGCCGAGGCCAAGGGCAGCCATGCTAGGGCCGTTTTTGACATACAGCGTCGTGTCGAGTTCACGACCCATGACGGTCATGTTGCGAACGTTTCGCGAGTGAATGATGGCGGTGTGGCGGAAGCCGTGTTCGTATTCCTTGGCCATCGCGATCGCGTGTTCGACGTCGCGGGCACGGACAAAAGGAAGGAACGGCATCATCTGTTCGACGGTGACGAAGGGGTGATGTTCGTCGGTTTCGCCAAAGACCAACTCGCAGCTCTCCGGTGCGTTCACACCAGCGGCACGGGCGAGGACGGCGGCGTCTTTGCCGATGAAATCTTTGGCGGCGGCGTCGTGTTGGTCGTCACCGACTTTCGTGATCGCTTGCGAAGTCAGCTTGTCGACTTGTGCGGCATCGAGCTGAACCGCTCCGGCACGTCGCATCGCAGCCATCATGTCATCGAACACGCTGTCGACGACGAAGACTTCTTTCTCGGCGATGCACAGCAGGTTGTTATCGTACGCGGCACCTTGGATGATGCATCGGGCGGCGTTGTCGAGGTCCGCGGTTTCGTCAACAACGACAGGCGGGTTGCCCGGTCCGGCGACGATCGCACGTTTGCCGCTGCGGAGTGCGGCACGGCCGACGGCCGGTCCACCGGTGACGCAGATCAACGAAATGTCTAGGTGCGAGAACAACGTGTCGGCGGTTTCCAAGGTTGGTTCGGCGATCACACAGATCAGGTTATCGATTCCGACTTCGGCGGCGATGGCTTCGTTAAACCGGCGAACGCCTTCGGCAGCGACTTTCTTGCCCGACGGGTGTGGGTTGACGACGACCGAGTTGCCTCCGGCGATCATGCTGACGGCGTTGCCGGTAATCGTCGGCAGGCTGTGGGTGACCGGTGTGATGGCGGCGATGACCCCGAACGGCGAACGTTCAACGACGGCGAGACCGTGATCACCGCTGAAGGCTTTTGTTTCGAGAAATTCGGTTCCCGGGGCACGTTCGCCGAGGGTGCGGAGTTTCTCGATCTTGTGCTCGGGACGACCGATGCCGGTCTCCCGCATCTCCATCAGGCCGAGTTCTTCGCACTGATCAATGCTGATGCGACGGATGATGTCGATGACCTGCTTGCGTTCTTCCATGCTGCGCGAACGCAGTTGCTGGTGAGCGGCCTTGGCGGCAGCGACCGCTTCGTTGACGTCCGTGAAGACACCGTTGCGACCGGCACCGGCGGGAACGTTCGGTTGCAGCGGCGCGTTGGAACCGGCCGGCATCGGGCCGACTTCGGAGAGAACCGCCGCAACGACATTGCGGATAATGGATTCGTCGAGTTGCATGATGAGAGGTCAGTGGGTGAAAGGTTTCAGGTAACAGGTAGCGGGCGAGTGGGCGGTGTTGTCGGCAAACAAGAATACGTTGCCTGTGCCCTTTACCCCTCCTCGTTTCGACAATAGACCGATTTCTTTTCGACATGAACGCTGTCGATGATTCCGGTGATCACCGCATCGATCGGCAGAGTCTTCGTTTCGGGGGTCAATCGCGCTGAACTGCCTTGGCAAATCAACACCAGGTCTCCTTCGCCTGCCCCGAGGGTGTCCACGGCGATGAACGTCCGACCGGTTGTGGTCAACCGTTCGCGACTGTCGGTGTCGAGCCGGTACGGTTCGACAATCAACAGCTTGTGACCCTTCATCGATTCCACCTTTTGGGTGCTGACAATCGATCCGGTGACGCGTGCTAGGAACATGCTGGGATTGGGGAAGTGGGGAGTTGGTTTGGGTAACAGCGGCGGATTAACTGCCGATTGCTTTTTTGGCTCGTTTCGCGACGATCCATTCTTCGTTCGTAGGGATGACCCAAATTTGAACGTTGCTGGAATCGTCATGCAGGCTGCCTTCGCCGCCTGA
>JBICHZ010000310.1:0-11986 GCA_043101355.1 Rhodopirellula sp. JB044 | reverse complement strand
CATTGACCGACTTCACCGAGTCGTTCGATCTCTTCGGGCAGGAACGTGCCTTCGGGGGTCGGTCCGACGTTGAGTAAAAGGTTCACTCCCCGCGAGGTGCACAACGCTAAGAACTCAATGATGTCCTTTGGACTCTTCCAGGCATCGTCGGTGCGGTCGTATCCCCAGTTGTGCCGCATGGTCATGCACGTCTCGGTGTCGTTGGTCATGCGTTTGACAGGGAGCATCCGGTCAGGGAGCGAGTCAAAGTCGGCGTATTGCCGTTGTTCAACCGGGACCCGACGACTGTACAGCCGACTGCAGATCGCGGCATTGGGTTGTAGTTCGCGGACCCGAGCACCCTGGGCATCGGCTTCGATCACGTCGTTTCCGCCGGTGTCAAACCAAAGGACAGAGATTTCGCCATAGTTGGAAAGCAGTTCATCGAGGTTCTTCTCAACGAGGTCGAGGTATTCCTCCGTCGACAGGGTTCCTGGATTGCCCCTTCCGCGCGATCGGTGATACCAGTCCTTGAACTGCGAATAATAGACGCCGAATTTGATGCCCTGTTTGGCACATTCTTCTGAAAGCTCTTTGATGATGTCGCGATGGAAGGGGCTGGCGTCAATGACGTTGTAGTCGGTTGCATCGGTGTCAAAGAGGCAAAAGCCGTCATGGTGTTTGGAGGTGATCACCATGTACTTCATGCCGGCCTGCTTAGCCGTTTTGACCCATTTGGCGGCATCGAACTGCGTGGGATTGAACTGGGGCGACAAGGCATCGCGGTATTCTTCTTTCGGAATCTTCGCGCTGTTCATCAACCATTCCGCGCTCGCTCCTCCTTGCTCTTTTCCATAGTCTTTGCCTTCCCATTCACCGCCGGCCACCGAATAGAGCCCCCAGTGGATGAACATGCCGAATTTGGCGTCGCGGAACCATTGCATCCGCTCGTCTGTTGTTTGCGCGCTCACTGATGAGCTACACAACAATGAGCACACAAAGACGCAAGTGGACAGCGTTCTGATCTTGATTGGCATGGTCGGAATTCTGTTGAGAGATGGTGGGGTACTGGTGTAGATCGCGATGAGTTCAGCTCAGGTCAATTGGTGTGGATTCGAAAACCGTTGACGATTTTTCCGTGCAAATTCTCAGGCAGCTCAATGGTCAACGCATCGGATGTTCGCTCCCACTGGATCTGCTCATCGCTGCCCATCAACGAAATGTCGAGGATCTCTCGCTCGAGCAGCCCCCCGGTGGCGAGAGTTTTGATGACGATGTCCTCTGTGGCCGGCGCCAACACAAACGCATAAAGCACACCGTCTTTTTGCGTGAATCGAATGTCTTGCTGCGAGAAGTCCTTGTGGTTTTCGCCCTGACGACCGTCCTTGATCTTCAGGGGGCCTTCGCCGAAGGTTTTCCAAGGGCGACTGCCATAGATTCCTTCGCCGTTGGTTCTAAAAAAATCACCAAACGCGTTGAGGTAGGCTTGCTGTGTTTCGGGAATGACACCGTCGCCGGTGAGTGCAATGTTGAGCATGACGATTCCGTTCTTGCTGATGGCATCAACAGCGTTAGCAACCATGACAGGGATGCTCATCTTGTTGGTCGCGGTGGCTCGGTAGAACCACCCACCCGATAGATCGGTTGCCCACATCCAGGGATCTGGCTTGATGTCCCCTGCCCCGCCACGTTCAAGGTTGTAGGTAAATGCCTTCCGGTTCAGGTCAGGATTCTTCGTGGAGAAGACCACTGTTTGCTCGCCGTCGTTTTCCTTCAGGTCGCGATTGAGATACTCGGCGATGAATTGTGGAAACTCATTCTTCGGGTAAGGGCCGCTGTCATGGTTGAACATGTCGGGGTCGTACTTCTCTACGATTTCCCAACTTCGGGCGTACCAATGTTTGTTCCAACTGTCTTGGTTCGCGAAGTTCTTGGGGTCGTAGTCCATGTTGAAGAGTGTCCATTCCGGCGTTCCTTGTTTCTGGTATTTGCGGGCCGGTCGAAACCATCCCGGTGACCAGTAGAGGTGCGTCGAAATCCCGAATTTGAGACCGTGTTTGGTGGCAGCCTCTTTCCATTCCTGCAGGGTGTCCCGTTTCGGACCCATGTCGACGGAGTTCCATGGATGGAAAGAGTCGTACATGTCGAAGTTGTCGTGATGACAGGCCACAGGCATGATAAAGCGGGCACCGTTTTCTTTAACGAATTCCACCAATGAATCCGGGTCCCAGTTCTCACCTTTGAATAGCGGGATCATCTTTTCGTATCCGAATTCCGATGGTGGTCCGTAGCGTTTGGTGTGCCACGCACTCAGTTCTTGGGCGACCTTCTTTCCGCCTCCATACATATTGCGTCCGTACCATGAGCCATCGTTCGGGCGATTCGGATCGGCAGCGGAAGAAATGCCCCAGTGAAACCAGACGCCGATCTTGCTGTCGACGAGCCACTGAGGGGCGTCGTAGTGTTCGGCCAGCGATTCCCATGTGGGCTGGACCTCTTGGGCCTGAATGGGGCGAGAGACCGAGAACAGGACGATCAAGACGGCGAAGTACTTCATTAGATCGGTTCTTGAAATTTCGTAGGCTGATTCATGAAGAGGGGCGAGTTGGACTCACCGCGTCACAGGCCTGACGTCTTTGAACGATCGGAATCGGTTCATGAGTCTGACGCAGCTTTGTTTGTTGTTTGCAATTGGTCGATGTTGGTGGGGAATGTGACCTTGAGAACCCTGTCGTATTGGTTCGGCGGTTTATCGTGCAGTGTGATATTGAGGGTGGGGATGCGTATTTTGGTTGTGGGGAATTAGGCGTTTTGACGGGAAGTCGGCAGTCGATTAGGGACGTCCCGCTTCGCAGATTCGTCGGATTTCGGATTCACCTAAGGCTTCTTTGAAAATGATGAGTTCATCGATGCATCCGTTGAGATTTCGAACCCTGGTTTCGCGGTGTCGGTGGGTAGGAGCACTCCAATTGCCGATGGTTGCGTCGCCGATTTTCAGTAGACCAGACGCGGTTTCTTCCATGGGTTCACGCATTGCCAATTTTCCGTTGACGTAATGGGAAACGTCTCTTCGAACGGAATCGTATGACACGGCTAAGTGCACCCACTGTCCGAGTCGGAAGAGGTTGAAGATTGATTCTGTATGGTAGGAGTGCAACATCTTGGCGGTGTGTCGTATTCCGAGCGCAAGAGAACCATCCTGGCGAATTTGCCAGTGTGGTCGGTTCCGACCAAAGCCGTCGGTGAGTAGTAGTGAGTTGTACTTGCGGTCGAGTCCGTCGACCCGTAGCCAGATCGAGTAGGTCAACGACCGATACTCTCCCGGGACTGTGATGCGGACACGGTCACCCGGCCGTTTTAATTGCAGGGAGGATTTGTCTGGCCATCGTCCTTCGGTCCATTCGCAACCGACGATGGCTCCGTCGAGTGACGATCCGTTGACGCCATAGCCCGAAAGGACTCGGTCTTCCACGTCGTTGCGGTCAAATGGGAAGTACGCGACGATTCGCGGGTCGTTTCGTGTTGCGTCGCGGAAAATTCTCCAGTCGCTGAGTTGTTTCTTCTGCGTTCCATCGGTGATTTGGTTGAGCAGGGAAGGCGATACGAAGTCGGAGTCGCGAAGTTCAATCGGAGTCGACGTTCCATCTCGGTTAACGGTGAGGGCGTCACCGGCGTTCAGGAGGCGACGCGTCTCGATGTTGCGATCGGACTGCGCGTCATAAAGTTCAACTTTGCCGTCGAAGACATGCACTTCCGCGTCGCCGGTTTGCAACACATCGAGACCAAATTCGGTGCCGAGATCCACGAGTTCGATCGATGGAGCGAGTACTGAAAAGCCTCTCGCAGGCTTGGGGACATGCACGCGAAGTCGTCCTGACCGGCAAACGACGTGAGACTCATCCAGGATAACGATTACCGACGGGCCTTCGGCAACCACGGTCGCGCCTGCGTAGAACTCGAGTTGCAGGAGGCCGGCATCCCACGTGAGTGCACCGGGGGGAACCGTTTTGCCGGTCGCCCAATCGGAGGTTTGCTCGCCGACCAACGCGGATGCTCGCGTGAGGACGGCGACTCCCAGGTCGCTCGGTTCCTCGCGTCCAACATGGGTTACGACAGTGTCGGGAGAAAGTGCGATCCTGGTCGATTCCGCGTCGCGATCGGTTGTTCGTTGATAGAGCACCGCCGCGAGGATTAGTAGACTGAGGGCAAACGCGATCGTGCCTGCTGCCTTGGGGATTTGCCAGACGTGTTCGTTTTTGGCGAGCGTGCGAGTTGAACGTGCTGATGCTTCTTCTTGAGCGGAGGCGACCACTTTCGCCACAAATCCACTGGTGTCGTCTGCCGCCTGGAGACGGGTTTGCCATGCGTTGAGGAATCGGTCACCGCTTCGAAGGTCGTCTTCGAACTGGCTGAGACGATCGCTCATCAGAAGATGGTCACGCAGCAGATCCAGCTTCTTTGTGTCTTGCGACACGAGCAGCGTCAGTTCGTCGAGTTGCTCTTGGCTGATTTCGTCGTCGAGAAATAGGCCTAGTAGTTCTGTAAAGCGGTTTGTTTCCATGTCTCAGACTTCCGCTGTGTGTATTTCGATGCACCGTTTCAACTGGACTCGAATTCGCGAGAGTGCTTGCCGCACGGAAGCCGCCGTCATGTTGAAGTGGTCCGCTAAATCGGCAGCTTTCCACCCATCGGCGTAGCGACCCGACACGAGTTCGCGGCTTTTCGGTGCCAATTGTTCGACGCAGTCACGCAGAACCGGGACGTGACATTCGCTCCACGATTCGGGGTGCGGTGCCACCTCGGAGGCGTTGATGAGAAGTTCAGCCAACCCGTTGTGAAGGATGCGCTCCTGGCGGGCGTGTTTTCGAATTTCGTTGCGAACCAAGTTTCGGGCGATCCCCCGCAACCACTTGCCCGGATCGCGTTGCCGGTCATAGGTGTTTTGTTCACGCCAGGCGATCAGCAATGCTTCTTGCGCGAGATCATCGACCCAGTCGGGAGCAACACCGAGCATCCGGATGAAGGACCGCAACTGTTGATGCTGTTGAGCGACCAACTGGGCGAATTCGGGTGAGACGGTGGGCGAGGGACTGCTCATGTCGTTACCTTGTCGCGACGATGTCGAACGTGACAGGTTTTTTTAAGTTTTTCGTTCGGGTTTTTCCGAAGGCGATGCGGACGGGGCCTCAAACCTGACTCCGGACCTCCGTGGATCGCGTTGATTCCATGCGATTCCGTCAGGAAATTGAAACTGTTGGATGAATTCGGGGCGGAACTCGAGACCCCATCCTGGGCCCGTGGGTGATACGTAGCATCCGTCGCGAACCTGGACGGGATTTTGTACTGCGTCCTGCAGGAAATCGATGTACTCGACCAACTGGGTGTCGGAATGGCCCGACACGCTGATCTGATCCCACATCGCGTAGTGTTGGATCATATTGCATAACGCAATGCCGCCGCCGTGCGGGCAGACAGGCACGCCGAACTTGGCCGCCATCAGGATGATCGCCATCACATCATTGACGCCGGCGACTCGGACGGCATCGATTTGGCAATATCCGATCGAGCCGCTCTTGAGGAGCTGTTTGAAGATCACCGGTGACGCCGCGTGTTCGCCACAGGCTAGGTGGAACGGTTCGGCATCGTATCGTTTGGCCAATTCGATGTAGCCGAGGATATCGTCACGGGCGATCGGCTCTTCGACCCACTTCAGGTTGAACGGACGATACCGGTCGATGTGACGTTGGGCTTCGGCGAGTCCCCAGTATTGGTTCGCGTCGACCATGAGTTGAGCATCAACGTCAATCGCCTCTCGCATGAATCGAATCCGGCGAACGTCGGCGACAGAGTCTTGTCCGACTTTGAGTTTGAAGGCGTCGAACCCTTTGTCCTCAAGCTTTCGGATCGTGGTCAGGATTTCGTCGTCGCTCAGCCCCAGCCATCCGGCGGTGCAGTAAGCTTTGGGGCCGCGTTGCAGCATCTCGGACTCCCTTTGGTTTACGTTCGGACGAACCCGTTGAAGTATCGAGAGTGCCTCGTCGGGCGTTAGCGCGTCGCTGATGTTTCGCCAGTCGATGCAGTCGACGACAAACTGAGGATCTAGGTCAACGAGCAATTTCCAAAGCGGTTTGCCGACGGATTTTGCCCACAGGTCCCACATCGCGTTGAGGACAGCGCCCGCTGCCATTCGAAAGACGCCGTCGTGCAGCCAACGCAATTGGTGGTGATCGAGCAAACGACGATAGAGACGGATCGGTGCTTCGGTGAACTCATCCAGCGGGGTGTTGATGATGAGTTGGCAAAGGTCACGGATACCGTGGCAGATCCAGTCCGTGCCCGCACCAATCGTGAAAACAATCGACACGCCTCGCAGCCCGGAATTGGTTTCCAGATGCAAGACGGCGGACGAGTAGTCGGGGGCCTTGTGAAAAGGATCCGAGCCGAGCAGTTGGTCCGAGGTAGGGACTCGAAGGTCGATGACCTCTGCGGATTGAATGACAATCGGATGGGAAGACACGGGTTTTGCCGTAGATGGACGAAGACATTGGGAAGTCGGAGCCTCCAATACGCGCCTCTCGCGGCGCGCGGCTCAAGTTGCCAATGTAACTCGAATGAGCCCGTCACGGCATGGATCCATGAAGCACGCTTAATCACGCAAGCATCGTTCAGTCTTACTTCGCCGCAGGCGAGTTTGCAGGCAGAGACACGGGCGAGATGCCTTTGTGCGTTGGTGCCACCGGGAGGAGCTCACCTGATGCACTGAACTGCATTTTGTCGATGCAGACCTCGCGGTGAAATCCAGCGGAAGGCCCCATCTTGATACCATGAGGATAGTTGAAACGGTGATAGACGATGTACCACTCGTCTCGACCGGGCACTTGGATTGTCGAGTTGTGGCCGGTGCCGTAGATGCCTTGGCTGTTGTCTTTCGCGATGACGAGGTTGTTCGAAGGGATGTTGAGCGGACCGGTGGGTGAAGTCGCGGTGGCGTAACGGACTCGATAGTTGGGGCTCCGAGTATCGTCTTCGGACCACAGAAAGTAATAGACTCCCTTTCGATAGAACACGTGTGTTCCTTCGCGATAGGTTCGGTCCGGTGTCATGATTTTGATCGTTGATTCGTCGATCGAGATCATGTCGTCATTGAGTTCGGCCACCGCCATGTAGCCGTTTCCCCAGTACAGAAAGTTCTTGCCTGACTTCGGGTCGTGGAATACATCGGGGTCGATCTCTTGTCCGCCTCGAGCCCCATCAGGTCGAAAGTCGACAAGCGGTTTGCCGCTATCCACAAAGGGGCCGGTCGGGTGATCCGCAACCGCCACGCCGATCTTTTGTGCGGCGGTGAAGTAATAGTAGTAGCGGTACTCGCCATTGTTTTCCCGCTCGATGATGGCCGGTGCCCAGGCGTTGCGATTCGCCCACGTGACGTCACGTTTCAGATCGAGAATCACGCCGTCGTCTTTCCAGTGAACGAGGTCATGCGAAGAGAAAGACCGAAAGTCGGTGCCCGACCATCCATCGTGGCCATCGCTGGTGGGGTAAACATGGAAGTGGCCTGTCTTTCTCGAATAGATTATGTCCGGGTCTGCAAAGTAGCCGGTCAGGGATGGGTTGTGGTGTTCGACTGCCGATACTTTGAATTTCAACTCGCTGCCTGCACGGTACTCCACCGGCCCTTTTGAGAAGTCCTGAGCCCCGGTCGGGCTGACGTCCGATCGGTCGCTCGCGGTCAATTGAGGATCGAGGTTGGATCGGTCCGTGCCAGGTTGCACCGGGAGTTCAACGGTGCCCGTTTCCAGGTTCGTGACGATGTTGTTGGATTTGACTGAATCGGAGGCGGACTGCAACCGAAAAGAGGCACGCCGTTGCTTTCGGCGCACCGCTGCTTTGTCGAGCAAGCGGAAAGTGGCTCGTTCTTTGTCGGCCTTCGACGTGACCGAGCGAGCGACCAACATGGAGTTCTCGTTGCTCAAATATTGCGAGTTGTCGCTCACGAGTTGGAACGAAACGGCTGATGAATCGGCCAAACCCGGGACCTGCAGGAAACTCGCGCGGGCGGCAAAGTTGTCGCCGTCGTGTTTCGGTTCGATAACAAATCCGTTGTCCTTCTTTGCCAAGAAGCGATTCGGGAAGTTAACCGATTGGATTGACACGGATCCCGGTTGAGACGCCAACCCTGCAACGATTTTCCAGTCTGCGTCCTGGGAGGGTTGCACGTTTGAGTCGACCCGCAGAACGAAATTGGCGTGGCGCACATAGTGATCGGGTGAGACAAACGACTCGATCCGTTGTGGCGCGATAGTCGGCCACCGGTTTATCAACGCATCGAATTCGGTTTGGGTGACCGGCACGACCGTCCCGTGACGAACGGGACTAAATGGAAAAGTCATCTGTTCGCTAGGTTGGAAGTCCCCCGTCGCGAGGTCTGCGGTTTCATACGGCTGATACCCCTTACCACGGCTGTACCAATCGAGCAGCAAACACCATCGTGCAGGTTGACCCTCGGAGGGTGGCGCGATTTGGAAACAGGTCGGTCCTTCATAACCGGTCAGGCGATTCAGTGAGAAGTCTGATACGTCTTCCCAACCACCCATCAATTGCGGGCTAGTTTCCATCGTGATGGCTTTGTATCGCTCGTCTTTGGTAAAGCGATAGTAGACGCCTCGGTCTCGAATGATCGTGGTATCGATGACCGTGTTGGGTTTTTCGATATAGATGAACGGTTCGCTGAAGGTCTTGAAATCTTTCGTATGTGCGGCCCAAATCCGGTGCTTGCTGAAATTGTCGCGAGCGGTCAGTGAGGCCCAAAACACCATGTACTCTCCACGTTCTTCGTCATAGACTGCTTCCGGTGCCCATGTGCAACCGGCATCGTCGGGCGCGACCTTGACCAACCGCGGTTCGGACCAGTTCACTAGATCCTCGGATTCCCAAACGACGATCGATTGGCTTCCCGCTCGCACCGCCCTCCCCCAGTCATGGTTAAGATGGATCGAAAGATCGGTCGCAATCAAGAAGAATTTCGTGTTGTCTGGCGAGCGGATGATGAAGGGGTCGCGCACTCCTTTCTCTCCCACCGTGCTGACGAGGATCGGTTTCCCATCGTTCAATGCCTGCCAGTCCCGGCCGTCTTCACTCAGCATGAAGTAGACCTGTTCGGTCATTGGAGTGCCTTCGCCACGGAAGGTCGCAAACAGGTATCCACCGGTGTCGGCCGCGCACGCCAGCGAGGCGAGGCATACGTAAATGAGGCAAGTTAATAGTCTTTTCATGATTGGTTACTCATTGTGCAGGCGATTGACTTCTGATTCGAATGGGGATGGCGATAGGATCAGGGAGCATGTATCCGTAGAACGGTGAATGAATTTGCTGGGATTTCAACTTGCTGCGTGGGGGAAATCGAAATCGTGCTTGTCACTGGCACTACCTGTGCTGGTTCGCCGTGTCGGTTTTCAGCATCTGCATACCCCGATAGCACGACTTTGGTTGCTAAGTCACCAAGCGAACCGAGCGATGATAGGTCGATCGTTGTGTTGACAGGGTGCGATGCATTGCTGACGATTTTTAAGATCGTGTCACCGCTGGATGATTCACGTACGCAGGACGCCGCAAGTTGTAATGTCGCGCCCATGTACTCGTATGCCACATCGTGCACCAGACGCGAGTCGAGGTAACACTGAATCCGATCCTTGGCAACCTTGATCATGATGTCATACCAGCGGTTTGACTCGATACGGCCTTGTGCTGTGCTGCCGACAATGCTGGATCCACCTTCACGGAATCGCTCAATCGCGTGCATGGTGTTGCCCCAGCCACCCAGGTTCCACCACATATACTCGTTGTTGGCGGTCGCTGCGAAACCGACGAGGAACCCCTCCGCCCCACTGGATTTCATCGCTCGCAGCCGCAGCGTGTATCCAGAGCGATCAGCGGGAAACCCGTATTGGATGACAGCGGGTTGTTCATCGGAAGTCTGCAACAAGGCCCCGTCTGCCACCTTCCATTGGCCCGAGTTTAAATTCCAATCCGATGACAATTGATCGAAGGAATCGTTGAAGGTTACGTCGGTACCTTGGGTAATTCGTACATCATCAAATTTGGCTTGGCTGTTCCAGGTTCCCAGCCGAATGCTGTCGAGGTGCGCCCCTTGCTCGTTTGAATTCTGTTCCACCGAGACGGTCGTGGGTAGATGCTGATCTCCGCCATGGATGCTAAACAAACGCTGAACATAGTAATTGATTGACGGTGTGATCGCGACGTTGTCAAAGTAGATCAAGTCGGGTCGCCACTGTGTGCGTCCCTGCTTCGATAGCAGAGGCGCATAGGACGAAAGTCGCACATGATCGCCATTGCGTTCGATCGCGGTCAGGTATGCGGCTTCAGACAGGGCAGAACGCAACGTGTTGCCGCGGTCTCGATCGTGTGCGGCGTATTCACCCAAGTACACCTGGCTGCGATCTCGGGAATATCCATCGAACCGCTGTAGATTGTCCCAAAACCAATCCGGCGTCTTATAACCATGTTCATCGACCATCTCTAACTTAATGGCGTCTGCGAACTTCCAACCCTCTTCATAATCACGTCCGTCGGTCGCAGGGCCGGTCGTGCCGATCACCGTGACTTCGGGGTGCTTCGCTTTGACCGCTTCGTGGATCATGGCAAAGCGTTCTTTGAACGCCGGCGTGATTTCATCTTCATTGCCCACGCCCAGATACTCGAGGTGGAAAGGTTCCGGATGCCCCGCTTCTGCTCGCTTAGCCCCCCAGGTCGAAGTCACGGGCCCGTTGGCATACTCGATCAAATCCAACACCTCCTGCACATATTCGGGCATCAGTTGCATCGGGATCCCCCGTTGCCCCTTGGGGACAAGGTTCAGATAGTTCCCCGCGTTCTGGCAACACACGCCTGCCGGCACCACCGGCAAAGGCTTTGCACCGATGTCTTCACAAAACTGGAAATATTCAAAATAGCCTAGCCCCATCGTCTGATGATAACGCCAGATATTCCGCTGGGCCTTTCGTTGCTCGACCGGACCGATCGTATCTTTCCATCGATACATATTTTCGATTCCATCGCCGTGAGCCACACAGCCGCCTGGAAAACGAACAAAACGCGGTTTCAGATCGGCAATCACTTCAGCCAAATCGCGGCGCATCCCATTGGGTCGGCTCTTGAATGTGTTTTGCGGGAACAACGAGACCATGTCGATCGCAATCACCCCCGGTCTCGCAGTTGAGACGACCAGCCGAGCGTTGGAGTCGTCGATGGCGGGAAGTAACTTGCCCGCGTACTTCGTCCAACTGCCGCTGAGTTTGTCAAAGGTGATCTCACTCAACTTTTCACCGGTGACGCGCTCCAGTCGTACGGTAATCGGTCCAGGCGTCCCGGACATGGCCCGCGCGAATAGGGACACGTTGTAGGTGTCTCCGCCCACCAAAGGAATTCCATCGAAGCCTTCGTTGCGCAGGCTCAATTGATCTCCCTCACGCTCGGCACGGAGCACCAGGTAGTGTGGGTTGTTTTCATGAAGAGGCTCACGGCTCTCAACGGTTACGCTGGTCGACGTACTTTCAGGCCCGACCCGTGACCAGGCGGTCAGTGAATCCCATGCTCGGTTGTCGCCACGGCTGTATTCAAAGGATCGATTCTGCACTAACTCCGCATACAGGCCTCCGTCGGCCGCGTAATTGATGTCTTCAAAGAAGATGCCGATCAGATCCGCACTGATCGCTTTCGCTTCGCTCCCCACTAGAATTGTCGCGGTCGACTGTGGATTATGGTCGTCACCCAGTACATTGGTCTCGGGTATCACGAGAAACAAAATACCCAAGGCAAACGTGAATCGTTGGAAATTGTTCTTCATTGCTTGAATTGCTAATGGGAGGACGTGTGGTTGTATCGTGGCTATGACGGTCAGGGGGAAATCTGAATCCGAGATAAAGATTCAGACGGGACGACTTCAGGCCCGCCTTCTTTCGTCCGAGAAGCATTTTCCCGGAATCCGCTC
>JBICHZ010000309.1:0-9454 GCA_043101355.1 Rhodopirellula sp. JB044 | reverse complement strand
GCAACATCCTGATGGCGGACGGCAGCGTCAAGGTCTTCTACGACCAAAACGGCGACGGTTTCCTCAACCCAGGCTTTGCCTTGAACCCAGACGACGTTCGTGTCGATGCAGTTGGTTACGCCGACGACACCTTGGAAATGGCACGCGACGACTTCTTCGCAGGCATCTTCTTGAACGACCTGTACCTCAAGGGTGCATTTGAATAAGCAACGCGAATCTTGGTCACATTGAAATGGCCAATGTTCTGTGAATTGTCCTCCGTGGCCCTCCTTGGGCTGCGGAGGATTTCTGATTAAACCACGCCGTGCGATCATAAGCGATCATGAAATCTCACTTTGTCAAATTCATCGCCCTTCCTATCTCGGCGATCCTGCTTATCACCGTTGCCGGCGCATTCTCGCTGACAGTGCAGTACAAACCATACGGCGTTCCTGAGCACCGCCGGGAAGAATACGACGAAAAGCTGTCACTCATCGCACAACAGCAAAAAGCACTCAGTGGAGAGATCCCTACCGAAGAGCTCCCGATCGCAGTCGTGGAAGAATCCACCTACGATTTCGGAATGATCGACCCGCACACCACGACGAGCCATTCATTCAACGTTCGCAACGACGGCCAGGGTCCACTCAGTCTCAAGGTCGCGGGAACCAGTTGCAAATGCACCGTCGGCAAACTCGAGCATGAACTGCTAATGCCTGGCGCGACCACGACCGTCACGATGGAATGGAATACCGGATACCAAGCGGACGAATACGAGCAGACCGCGACGATCGTGACCAACGATCCGCTCCACAAAGAAATCAAGTTGTCTGTCAAAGGAGTCGTTCGCGCAGAATTGATCGCGCCAAAATCAGTCGAACTGATCGCTCAACAACTCGGCGAAATGGCTACTGGCGAAATCATCCTATTCAGTCAACTGTGGGACGATTTCACGATCATGAGTATCACGACGGATGAAGACGACACGACGTTGAACTGGGAAACGTCTCCGATCGATAACGATGATGTGGAACTGGCCGACAAAGAATCGAAATCGGCTGTTCGGGTCGCGTTGGCGATGCCACGCCATCGCCCTGGAAACTTCCAAGGCAACTTCACGGTAACGATTCGCCCCGGTGACGGCTCCGCTGACATCACACGAGAGATCTCGTACGGCGGAAAAGTCCGCCCGCCCATCTCGTTCATCAGCCCGCTTTTGCACCGACACGACGGGTTGCATATCGGCACGCTCACCGCAGGCGAAGAATCCACCTGGCATCTATACGCTCGCGTTCGCGGTGGCGAGGGTCTGCAAATCGAAGTTCTCGATGTGGAACCGAAAGAACTCAAGGCGGAGATCCAACCGACATCACGTGAGGGCGATTATCGGTTGACGTTGAAGATCGAGAAAGATTGCCCGATGACGATCTTCAACCTGGATCACCAACGTGGCTACGTGCAGGTGGGTGATCCCGAGGACAAACAGTTCTCCAACTGGTTCCCCGTTGTGGGCGCCGTCGTCGAAATCACCGACTGAACGCACCGTGGATCTCACCTCCTTCATCGAACACGCGCGTTGCGAGCAATCTCACTGGTGGTTCACCGCGCGTCGTTTGATTGTCCGTTCTTTAGTCGATGAGATTATCGCTGAATCACGACATCGTGGCCGCATCCTCGAGGTAGGCTCTGGAACCGGTGCAACGGTCGCCAGCCTCGGAGAGCATTACGACTGCGTCGGAGCCGAGATATCACCAGACGCCTTGTCGATCGCTCGCCAAAACTATCCAAACGCTCGTTTCATCGAATATGGCAACGTTGAGGAACTGGCCAGCTAACTTGCCGTCGCCGACATCGTATTGCTGATGGATGTACTCGAACATATCGAGGATGCTCAGGCGTTTTGGAACGCAATGGTCGCTCCACTTCGCCCCGGGACACGTGTCATCGTCACCGTTCCCGCCGATCCGAAACTATGGAGCCGTCATGATGTGGCCATGTTTCATTTTCGTCGCTACACGGCGGACTCTCTTCGAGCACTTTGGAAAGATCAACCTTTCCGGACACTACTGCTCTCGGGCATGAATTGGCGTCTGGCTCCGATCATTCGCGGCCTTCGCAAACTTCCCAATCGAAAGGGGGAAAACGACAACCGTCAAACCGATCTTTCGATCCCTCCTCGTTGGATGAACAATACGCTTCACCGTTTATTTGCATCGGAAGCCACACCACTGCTGAACTTGCTTCGCGCGAACTCCAACGCACCCAACGTTCATAGCAACGGAATCAGCTTGGTAGCGGTTTTGGAAAAGACGTCTCACGATGACTGATGTCGCAATCGTGGTGCCGTGCTACAACGAAGCCGAGCGGCTCGATACGGAGGCTTTCGCGACGGCCGTCTCTCAACACGCTGGCCTGCACCTGATCATGGTGAACGACGGCAGTTCTGATGCGACACAGGAACGCATCGACCAACTCGCTCGCTGCCCCTCGCGACGCATCGCATCGGTGAACTTACGACAGAACGTTGGAAAGGGAGAGGCAGTCCGACATGGCCTCACCGTCGCGCTGGACGATGGTCACCAAACCATCGGCTACTGGGATGCGGATCTAGCGACACCGCTATGTGTCCTGCCTCGAATGAGCCAACTGCTGGATCACGACCCAAGACTCGATTGGGCTCTCGCCTCGCGGGTGCGTTTGCTCGGTCACGAAATCGACCGAAGCCCGACTCGTCACATCACCGGTCGCCTTTTTGCGACGTTCGCCTCCTTGGCGATTCAACTACCGGTCTACGACACGCAGTGTGGTGCAAAACTATTTCGCGCCGGTGACTGGTTGCGTCACTGCATTGATCGCCCTTTTCGAAACCGATGGGCGTTCGATGTTGAGTTGATCAGCCGCTACCTATGCTGGTGCCGACAAAACAATCAACCGCCTCGCATGCAAGAACTCCCGCTGCAACGTTGGTCCGACGTAGGCGAAAGTCATGTCAGACTGTTTCCTGCTTGCCAAGCAGTTTTCAGCCTTGCAGGCTTGGCAATCCAACATCGCCGCGGCATGAGAAGAAACGGCATCGTTGCATGAGTAGGAAGAATCGCACCAAGCCAAAAAACGCTTCTCGCACAACAACCGAGAACTCACGCATTTCGCGAAGCCCAACGCCTCGACGTGCGACGATGAAATGGAGTCGCCGCGACAGTTGGTGGGCGTTCTCGATCATCGTTCTCGTATTCGTGGCCCACTATCCCGCGTTGTTTTCTAGCTTTGTTTTTGATGACATCTCGTTTATCGAGGTATGGCTACCACGTTTTGATTCTCTTCCCGCGATCTTCTTTCCGCCGTCAGATATCCCGCTGTGGCCCAACGCCTACTATCGCCCTCTAGGCGTCCTGACGCTCAAGATTGATCATGTGCTGTATGGTAACCATCCGTTCGGATGGCATCTATTCAACCTGATATTGCATGCTGCGATCGCCTTCCTAGTGTATCGCTTGACACTCGTCCTCTTAAAAGACACTCGCTTCAACCATCGCTCGGCTCCGAACGCCGAAGGCATCGCCTTTGTATCTTCAGCATGGTTTGCGGTTCATCCGATCCATGTCGAATCCGTCAACTGGATAGCCGGACGAAGTGACCCGCTGGCGACAGCGGCCGTACTGATAACGATCCTTGCTTTCTTGCGAATGCAACGTAGCGGCCGGCGGATTTGGATGGTTATCTCCGCGATATCACTGCTAGCGGGACTGCTGACGAAAGAAGTAGCGATTGCGGCGGTGCCGTTATGCCTGCTCTGCCACCTGGCAGTTCTGGTGCGTCGATTTGGATGGTCCGTCGTTCCTTTGAGATGGTTCAAGCTGACACGTTATCCCCTGTTTTCGCTCGCCGGTTACGGGTTAGCGATAGGCATTTACGCCTCCCTTCGCCTCGCCAACCACTCGCCGCTGGGCGTAGCCGCCCAAGGCGAGATGGCAACGATCGGAACGTTCGTACGTGTTTGTGGCTACTATGCGATCCAGCTCATCCCCGCGAAGCTCCCGATCATTTACCCGCAACTGCACACACTACCGTCCGTCGCAGGATCGGTATTGATTCTGTGCTTATTTGCAACGGTCGCGATCTGGTTCACCAGAAGTTTCGGGCGTTGGGCTGCAATCTGTTGGTTCGGAGCTACCTGGTGCATCATTACACTAGCGCCATCCTTGATGGTTCTTCTGCGCTCGCTCGATACCAATCCTGTTTCTGATCGCTATCTTTACTTGCCCTCCGCTGGTTTCTGCATCGCCGCGGTATTCATGCTGGAGAAAACTAGCCAACGAGCCCTTCCCGGCAAACTTCGAATCGGCATTTCAGTCTTCTTCATTACCGTCTCGGCGTTGTTCACGCAGGCGTACGGATGGCACTGGAGCGACAACGACAGCCTTTGGACATATGCAACAACGCGAGATAAACAACACGCCACCGCTTGGCAGCATCGAGCCATAATTGAACTCAAACAAAACAACCTCACATCTGCGTTGAAATACATTCGGACGGCTCACACGCTCGATCCAACCAATGCCAAACGGAGTTGCAACTATTCCGAGATTGCTTGCCGCAATGAACGATACGAAGAAGCAATCGACGCAGCGGACACAGCGATCGCGATCGCTCCTGATTTGGATACAGGCTATGTAAAGAAAGGTCTCGCACTACTGGAAACCGGGCACACCGATCAAGCACGCGAGTCATTTCTGACTGCGGTTCGGGTCAACCCGTTGTGCTCCGACGCATTGGCAAACCTAGCATCGCTCGAACCGGCGGGATCTCCGAAAAGGATTGAGTTGCTACAGCTTTCCCTCACCGCAGACCCACGCAACAAAATGGCACTCAACAACCTCGCGGTGGAACATCACGGCGCCGGACGACTCCGAATCGCCATCCGATGTCTGCGGGATGCACTGACGATCGACCCGCAATTCCAATTGGCGCGTGACAACCTCGCGGCGATCGAGCGAGCGAGTTCCGACTCATCGAACTGACGCATGCCGTTTGGCGAACGCGAACTCGGAACCGTTCTGTTTTTCTAGAACTTTTCTACGACTTTTACGACGCAGCGCGGCGAATCCGGTGCGCGATACTGCGCATCACGCGGCAAAGATTGATCGACGAAGCGAGATACAACTCGGTCTCCTCGAGCACCAACTCGGGAAACTCGATCCCATGCTCAACGGCAGGAGTCTCAAAAAATCGCTTGAGCAGTCCACCGAGCAACGGACGCTCCTCTTCCGCCAATCTGCGAACTTTGAGTTCTCGGTCGATGCGTTGGACAGCCGAGTGAAAGAAATAGTACTGGAGACGAGAAGCGTACGGAAACATCTCGGCAGCGACCTGTTTCTGCTTGGACCGTTTCAGGCATTCTCCTTCCTCATCGATCTCCCAGTCCCGCAGTCGCTTCACGAGATCGAGCAGCACACTCGTGCCGCTCGCTCCCCCGACGCGTTTGGCTTTTGCCCAAAGACGATCGAACGACGCATCGGTTCCGTCAAAAAGGGGCGCCAATAGATATTGGTGGTCACACCGGAGCTTATCTCCCGAATCAACTCGAACCACCGACGGGCTTTGGTTGACCTGATACAGCGTCCGAGGCCCCGTCGTCGGCTCGCTCAGAACACTCGGGTCGATCGCCGATAGAACCAACGCGACCTTCTCGATATGCGCCTCCGTAATCACGGGCATCCGTAGCTCATCGATGCTAGGAAAATAGACCGGTGTCCCGCGCTCACACTGCATCATTCAGTTCCGAGATAGGTTGATGTCATATCAATATGACTTCGCAATATCACAACTGCGATCAATGAAATCTAGTCCTTTGTGTTGTTACAGCTCAAGATTTCATCAATTCCACTACCTCCTATTCACCCATCTCTACAAAGGCGTTTTTATCGCCCCCTTCCAACCGCATACCAACTCCCCTCCACAGAACATCCATGTCAGCACGACTCCATCGCTCTAAACCAATGGAAGGATCTGCGATGAGGATTCCTCCGCCATCAGACATTTTCTCTAGCGCAACAACGCTGTGCCCCATCCCGGGGATCCACCCCCACTGCTCGGCATACCGACGGTCTTCGACTCCATACGGCAAACCAACCGCGAGCAGCACCGGCCAATCGTTTGATGCCATCAACTCGTCGAGCGTGTCATCGATAACGTTCACGCGAAGTCCATTCTCCTCGGCTTTCAACTTCACCCCGCGGTAGAGTCCGAGAGTGGGCGTGCCACTCTTATCAGTCAAACAAAGCGGAATCATTTCTGCTTCGGTCGTTTCGACACCGACCGCTCGCAACAGCGTTGCCGCGGCGGCGGGACTGCATGTCGCCCACGACGTCTGCTCAACAACTACGCCCTCGACCACCAACGCCCCCGACGGTGGAGGACGAACGGCGATCGACAACAGCGGCCATACGATCGCAGCGAATGAACAAAGCCCCAGAAAAACGGAAAGCACAGAGCGTCGCCAAAGCGGAATTTTGGGCAAACGCAACGCCCAGCCGGCCGCCAGTGCGGCGAAGATCGCCGCGAAATTTGAATAGATGATAGCCGCAGATGACGGGATCCATCGAGCCCAGAAAAGTTGGCCCGACGCATAGAGCAGAAAGTAAATCATCCCGACCACTGCGGCGCTCAGATACAATGTCGTCAACTGACCTTTGTTTGCATACGCGAACTGGCCCGCAAAGATCCCACACGCGATTGAAATTACGGACATCACGGCAATGGCAATCCAAAGGTCTGTCATCAGTATCTCTATTGGTCACTTTTGTTTTAATTTGCTTCACAATCCTTGCCCGGGCATCAATCCTTCCTTGCCCGGGGCATCAATCCTTGCCCGGGAGCATCAATCGAGGAAACTGCCAGCGGGCATTCGCCCCGTTGGATCGTTATCGGCGCGGCGAACGTCGCCTCCCTGATGTATTCTTGGCTAGGTAATCGACGAGCCAGGACAATCGGGCTGTGAGCATAACAGCAAACCGAATGCCGTAGTTTTTGTGCGGTCTTTTTATTTCAAACGACATTTCCAGTTGTCTCGTCTTTTCAATCTTCCTCCCTTGTCTCTTCTTCGGGAACTGCATCCCATGCGTGAACGATTTCGGACGCCCGTATCTTATCCCTTTCGATTTGCCGGCGCGTTCGCCGCCGGGCTGGTCTACCTGACGATCGGAACATACAACCTGTCGGCTTCGATTGGAGCGGAAACCGCAGTCGATACGGCGACTCAAGATAGCCAACCGTTTCTCCTGCAGATGATCCGTGACGATGCAGTCCACCAAGAACTACATCTCGATGAATCAGACATCGAGCAAGTCGAGCAAGCGATCGCGGAGGTAGACCCTCGGTGGTGGACGAGCCGAATCAAACCACCTCAACAGCAACAAGCCGAAATTCGATCGCTCAGCAAACAACTCCGCGGTCGTCTCGAGAGCCTCCTCGACCAAGATCAGTTTCGAAGACTCACGGAACTCGAACGACAAGCTCACGGGACAAGAATGGTCTTGCGTGCCGACGTTTCATCGGGACTCGCGATTACGCCCGATCAGCAGACTCGCCTCAAAGTTCTGTTCGAGGAAACCGACGCAGAGATCGCTTCGATTCAGAAAGATCTCAAGGACAAAAAGATTGACGCTCAACAGGCGGCACGTGAAGTGGCAACCGAGCAACGCAATGAGCGTCAAGGGTTAATCGATGTCTTGACCGAAGATCAACAGTCCAAGATCGGCCCGCTGGTTGGTGCAACCTTTGACTTCTCACAGGTTAAACGCACCTATCCGAGAGCCCCTGACTTCATCACCGAAGGCAGTGATTGGATCAGCGACGAGAAAGTAGAAATGCCCGAACTCCGCGGCAAAGTCGTCGCGGTCTTCTTCTATGCGTTTCAGTGCATTAACTGCCAACGTAACTTTCCTCATTACAAAGCCTGGCATGCTGACATGGCAGACGATGGTTTAGTCGTCGTTGGTATTCAACGCCCCGAAACGTCGGCGGAACACGATATCAACAAAGTCCGTTCGGCAATGGTGAAGGACGGTTTCGAATTCCCCGTACTGTTCGATGGTGATTCGAACAATTGGAATGCGTGGGCGAACACGATGTGGCCAACCACTTACCTAATCGATAAGAAAGGCTACGTCCGCCGGTGGTGGCAAGGTGAAATGAACTGGCAGGGAACTCCAGGCGAACAGCAAATGCGAGAATCCATCGCGACGTTGCTCGCCGAGTAACAATCGCCGTTCAGAAAGTCATTGCACCGGCGCGAGAGACACTCCAACGACCGAATCTCTCGGACGAGTCAGCCGGTTACCGCAGTCGGTAGCACATCAACTTGTCTTGTTCACGCAAGTACAAGTTGCCGTTGGCGATCACGGGGTGCGCCCATGATTTGCCTTTCTGATAATCCGGTTTGAAGGTGTGCAGGATTTCTAAATCATCGGGTGTCGCGACCACTAACATCACGGTCCCGTCTTCACGCCGCATCACGAGATGCCCGTCCGCGTAGACCAGACTCGTTTCGCCTCTTCCTTTTGCTCGCTCCGGCCCCCACGCAACCTCCCCGGTCTTGGCCTCGACGCAGATCGGTAGACCGTTTCCGTTGCCGTGCCCGCAATACAGATAGCCATCGACCAACGTGATGCCGCCGTGTTTGTTTTGCAGTTCGCGTGCACCGAGCCAGTAAATCTCTTCCGCCTGGACACCACCTTGGGAGTCAGACGACAGCTTCAATAACGCCGAACCCGTGTTGTAGCCCGAGCTAGCAAAAACGAAATCTCCGTCCACAATCGCAGTGGGAATATTCGCGGTTCGGTTGGCAACGCGTTCATACTTCCACAGGACCGTTCCATCACTGGCACGAATTCCGAACAACCCTTGGCCGACCAATTGAATGTATTGCTTGACCCCGCCACCGTTGCTGATGATGGGCGAGGAATAACCGGCCCCTTTCTTCAACGCCTCATCATCTGCGACCGGGAATTTGGCCGCCCAGATCTGTTCTCCGGTTTCCTTGTTCAACGCGACGACCATGGCGTCCGCCCCTCCGGGAGTGCAGACAACACGGTCTCCATCGACGAGCGGCGACTCACTGAATCCCCACCCGCTCATCATTTTCCCTCCCCAATCCTTGAAATCGCGAGCCCATACCAACTCACCATCGCTCCGACTGAGGCAGACGATTTTGCCGTCACTGCTGACCATGTAAAGACGATCGCCATCTACAGTTGGAGTGGTACGACTGCCTTCGTAACCGTGCTTGGGTTGCTGATCCGTGATCGGCTGCGTCCACAGAATTTCGCCGCTTTCTTCACGGAGCGCAACTGCGGCTTGATTGTCTTCAAAATCGCCGGTTGTGTAGATCACTCCATCGGCGACACTCACACTGGCATACCCAGACCCAAGACCCTCGGCCATCCATTTGAGCGGAGGACCATCCTCGCCCCAAGTA
>JBICHZ010000308.1:0-6415 GCA_043101355.1 Rhodopirellula sp. JB044 | reverse complement strand
CGTGATACTCAAAGGCGTGCATATCGGACGCGGTAGCGTCGTCGGGGCCGGGTCCGTTGTGACCAAATCAATCCCCGCTGGCGAAAAGTGGGCGGGCGTCCCCGCCAAACCGATTCATCAACGATCATCGCAACGTCATTGCATGACAACATCATGAGAATTGCAGCGAGCGGGTTTGTTTCTGATGCCGGTGGCAGCGTTGCGTCTGCCAACGCGGCCCTTCTGCGAGGGCTACTCGATGCGGGGCACGAGGTCGACTTTTTCTCAAAATCATCCTTCGTGGACCCGCGACCATCCGTCGGAAATCGCGGTGGCTTCCGATTTATCGAAGCCGACAACGCTGTTACCGATGCGTTACGTGCCACGCTGGAACGCGTACCGCTACTAGGGTTTGCGGCATGCCGAGTCGATTGTGCTCGATACATCCGCATTATTTTCCAACAGATAATAAAAGAGAAAACAACACGCAGATATGATGTCGTTTTCTGGATGGGAACGTACGCTCCGAAACGCGTGCCGGGCGTGCCGATGGTGAGTTTTGCTCAGGGACCACCCGGAACGGACGCTCGATCAGTGATTTCGCGATTCAATGAAGTGTGCCAACTCGCCGGTCGTCTCAACGCGCTGAAGTGGAGAACGTTGGCACAACTAAGACTGTCACCTTTGGGACTGCCTAACTTCCGCAACTCCGACAGGATCATCGTTGGCAGCGAGCAGTCACGATCGACACTTCACAACCTCTTCGGTCTCCCAAGGACTATCACATCCGCACTGCCCTACCCAATTGATCTCGATCTCTTCCATCCAGAAGTGCAATCAACACAGAAACGTGACGTTTTCCGGGTTTTGTGGCTGGGACGAATCATCCCTAGAAAGCGACTCGATCTATTTCTAAAGGGAGTCGAGACAACAATCCGCAACGGAGAGAACGTTACGGCGACCATTGTGGGAAACGTTGGGTTCATTCCTGGATACGAACGAATGATCGATCGTTTTCCTTACCCTGATCGAATCACCTGGATACGATCTGTCCCGCGTGCAGAAGTACCTGACCTTATTCGACAGCACGACGTATTGGCCCAGCCCAGCGAGGAAGAAGACTTCGGGTCGTCGGTTGCAGAGGCACAAGCCTGCGGCGTCCCCACGATCGTCGGCAGAACCAACGGAAATTTTGCCTATCTATCCGATCGAGATATTCACCTTACCGCCGACACATCCGAGTGCCTCGCCGATGCGCTCACAACACTGTTGCAGCGCAGATCGACAAGAGACGGGCAAACGCAACGTCATATCTCCCGCTCGTTCGCAGAGAGATGTTTCTCACTCGAATCCATTCTGCCGAAACTGGAGCAGATTCTCCTGCGTGCGAGTCAGACCAACCCTTCGGCCGGTACTCTTCAAAGCGATGCAACTGAATCTGAAGATCACGCAACAACATCGGCCGAACAGGTCACCGTCTCATCGTCATTCAGGTGACGCGACCGCGTCGGCATTCCCACATCAGTACAACACGAAGGTAAGCAAAGTGCGAATTTTGTGGATCCCGTTCATCCCACGTAGCAGCAACGCATGGGAAGGTTCGCGACACTTTCATTTGCTGCGGCAACTCCGTGATCACGAAATTCATCTGGTCGCATGGGACCGAATCGGTGCCGGTCCGAGCATTCCCCAGTTTCATTCCGGAGTTCACGTCCATCAGCCTCGTATCCTTCCACGCTATTGGGCGATGTGGAATCGAGACAACCCCAGACGTCTCGATCCGTGGCTGAATGAACGAATCCTAGGAAACCAGGTAAAACGTATTGTGCGGCAGACGAATCCGGATGCGATTCTGGTTTCGTCGAGCCATTATGCGACCGGTCACGTACCGCTGCCTCAAGGCATCCCGGTTGTTTTAGATCACGTGGATGAGATGCCTTCGTGGGTAGCGAAGAAGTACTTCAATCGTTCAGATGCTATTGCCACTGTTTCTCCGACGCTCTACCAAAACGCAGTCGGGCATTGTCCACGCGTCGAGATCATCGAGAACGGTGTTGACGTCGAACGATATTCGGCAGAATCTCGCGAGGATGCAAAGGCACGTCTTGGGCTACAAGATCGAACGGTCGTGAGCCTGATTGGGCTGACCTGCAGCAGCCGACTTTACTTCCTCGAAGCTTTCGAAAAATTCGCCAGGCGAGTTCCCAACGCCGTCTTACTGCTCGTTGGAGACTGCCAATTCACCGAGGAACTCAAACGCGTTGACGGCGACATTCGCGCAATCGGACCAGTACCTTACGACTCCGTTGCAGACTACTTCAATGCCACCGACATCGGTCTCTACCCGGGGGACAACACACCCTACTACCGTGAAGCCCATCCACTCAAGATTGTCGAATACACCGCAGCGGGCTGCCAAGTCATTTCCAGTCCGGTCGAAGCCTTCCTGTCGGGATGGCCAAACGTCCAAATATCCGACGACAACTCCGATTCTTTCTGCGAGGCAATGCTTAGAGCATTCGATGCCCCCAGATCGATTCGCGATGTCTCTGATATGAGTTGGAAAGCGAAAGCCCACTCACTCGAAAACTTGATTCGAGAAACGCTTGCCGAAAACGACGCGAAGGTTCGGACTCACCCAACCGAAGAACCGGCAATAGCGTAGGGATTACGTTTCAAACGAGAGGCATGCAAGTGTGATCGCAGCTGCCTCAACCCGCATTTTCTAGCGTTCGAGAATGATTCACGGACCTACATGTACACTGCAAGCAGACAAATGAGAGTGAGTATTGTCATGCCTTCGGCTTCTCCGACCGGAGGAGCCGAAGAAGCGTTTTGCCAACTCTTGAAGTCAGACGCTGCCAAGGCAATATCGTGGCAAGCGATGTTTCTCGAACCCGGACCATTATTAGAGAGAGTGGCCGAGTGGGTTGAGTTCGCCACCGTGATACCATCTGGGCGAACCCGCGAAGTTTGGAAATGGTGGTATGCGGTTGACCAAATCGTTGCACGCACCCAGGCTTTCGACACCGACCTCATGTTAAGCTGGATGACGAAAGGCCACGTGTACGGAGGACTGGCAGCTTGGCGGCTAGGGATCCCTGCGGTCTGGTACCAAATGGGCCTTCCTGATTATGGATTTTTGGAAAGAGCATCTCGGCAAATTCCTGCTTCCGCCATCCTCGCGTGCAGTGAGTTTGTTGCTGAAGAACAACGAAAGGCCCAACCCGGAGCCAACGTTGCTTCCATTCCTTTAGGCGTTGACCTGAAACGTTTCAGCCCGGAGCTACTTCCCTCCCCGCGTACGGCGCGCGAACAACTAAATCTCCCCGTAGACGGTCCGATTGTTGGAATCGTCGGACGTCTTCAACGATGGAAAGGAATGCATGTCGTACTGGACGCGATGCCTGACGTTCTTTCGAACCATCCAACGACACACTGTGTCGTCGTTGGGGGACCGTATCCAGCAGAGCCTCAATATCAATCGGAACTGTTTGATCGGGCAGAACGACTGGGCATCACCCAACATGTAACGTTTGCGGGGGCTCGGAACAACGTCCCGGTATGGATGCAGGCGATGGACGTGTTCGTCCATGCCTCTTTTCGGGAACCATTCGGTATTGTCGTCGTGGAGGCGTTGGCCTTGGGGAAGCCGGTTATCGCTTGTGCCCCCGGTGGTCCATCTCAGATCTTTGGTTCCGAAGCTGTCGGCACCTTGGTCCCGTTTGAAGATTCAAAACAGCTTTCCGACGCGATCTGCAAAAACATCGAACGGGAAGAAGCGGCGTCATCCAATCAAACCATCGCACGCAGGTTCTCAAACGAGACATTTTCTACGGAAGTTGTCAACTTCCTGCATGAACATGCTGGTGCAGCGTCTCTCGCAGAGTAAATGTGATCTGCCCTGGGGATCGCCACGCTCTCGTTGCCTTCGGTGTGGCTCCAATTCCCAGATTTCTCAATCCTAACACGGCACGCCTTCCTTCAGCCAAACTTACATGCTGCTGTTTACTATATGTCTAGCCCCCTAACACTCATGGTCGCGACCGCCGTTTGTGTTCCTGCAATCGTTCTTGCGATACGCGGATCCAGTTGGCTAGTCGATTATCTGTTTTTCGTCGTGGCACTGAATCGTGGCGTAAGACGGATGATCGATTACCAGAACGGCTATTTTGATAAATATTCTCTCATCAGCCTAACTCCGATCATTGTTGGTGGACTCGCGACTCTCGTCGTACTGCTTCAACTCAACGGCAAACAGCGTTTGGGACGCACCACAACCAACCTCCTTTACTTGTACGGCATTGCCGTCGCGGGAGCGTTCGCGATCGGATTCATTAATGTTCGTTTCGGAGCCGTGTATGCCCTTGGAGAGTACATCGCGCCGATCGGTTTGATCGGTTTCGCAGCGTTGTATGCGGACTCGCCATCGATTCTCGACCGTTGGTGCCGAAGTATCGCCGTCTCGGTCGCGATCGTCGCGGCATATGGCATCTACCAGTTCTACACGATCCCACCGTGGGATGCATTTTGGGTTCGCTCAGTTGGCTTCGAGGGCTATCTAGGAACTCTCGAGCCAACAAAAATGACACTCTATTCGACGATGGCCGAGCGAGGCCCCGCCGCCGCGTATCTTTGCGGAGGACTGATTCTATTAGTCCTTCGACCGGGGACGTTCGGAATTTTTCGTTGGCCGATGGCGGTTCTTGTCTTGACCGCGATGCTACTGACATACTCGCGCACAACGATTATCTGGGCAGGGTTGGCGCTTATACTCTACCCACTCATCAATCGGGGCACGGGTATCATTCCGATTGCTGCGATCGCATTGCTAGCGGCCGCAGTCGGACCTTCGCTGATGAATCGGTTACCTGGTGCGGAGTCCGTTGCCAATCGGGTATCGACGATTGGCGCGATTCAGGAAGATGGCTCGTTCAAGGGACGCATTCGCCTCCTCAAGATGGCGTTGCGTCACTCCGTCGTCGAACCGCTTGGGCTGGGAATCGGATCGCATGGCCTAGCTGCACGTGTTGGAAAAGCGAGCCGCGCAGGCGAAGGAGACACAACCGGGTACGTTGAAATTCTACGTACATTCGGTTGGATCGGATTTGTGATGATTGTCACGCTCCTGTTCAAATTATGGAGAAGATCGAGCGACCTCGTCAGGAGTGAATTGGACGATTCCAACGTGCTGTTATTTCGCGCCTGGTTTATCTCCGGAATGGTAGCCCTCTTCTCCGGAAACTGGATGTTCACGGCGACTTTCTTTTGGGTGCTGGCAGGCCATTGTTTAGGACTCTATGACTTGGCACTGGAGGAAGAAATGGCCGGCGACGAGGCAGAATCCGATCTGGAACACGACCAGTTTGACCTTTCCCAATTTGGTTCGCCAATCTCGCCGCAGCAATATGCGAATTCGCTCTCCTGAATTTTTTTGGCGTTTGAGTCGACGGCTGCACAGCCGTGGCATGCGCCGCACCGCTTGGCTCGTGAAGATTGCCAACTACTTCCTTCATCGCGCGCTTTTACCGTGCGAAGCGACGGTCGGCGAAAATTTGATTCTCGAACATTACGCTTTGGGCATTGTTATACATCCCAATGTCACCATTGGTGACGACTGCCGGATTTATCACCACGTGACCATTGCCGGCGAGACTGCGCTCGATGGTCCCAATGGGGTCCGCATTGGCAATCGCGTAACACTCGGTGTCAACTCCGTCATCATGCCGCGGTCAAACACAAAACTCACCATTGGCGACGATGCTATTGTCGGGGCCGGGGCTGTCGTCACGCGTGACGTTCCGGCCGGCGCGGTCATGGTGGGAGTTCCTGCACGCATTCAAAAATACCGGGACGACATCACCGCTGCGACATCACATTCACCTATCGCGTGTTGAATTGACGTCGTTTCTTTCTTCTCGAGGATCTATCTGATGCTATTCCTTCCAGTAGAACCCGATAAGGTTGTTGTGCTTTTTAAGGTAGATCTATTACAGAGTAAGGTGATTTTTCCCATATTGCAAATCTATTTTCTTATTTATTCTATATTTACCTATATTTTCCGATTTTAATATGTTTTTTTTCATATTATTTTAATCTTACCTGCAGTTCAAATACCGATCGGAAAATGATTGAACGAATATCATACCTGAAGGAAATATGAAATCAGAATTCACGATTATTTCTATTTTATGGCACATTCTATGACATTTATGTTGTGGAATAATTATTGAGGGAGTATTATTAATACAACAGTTTTACATCCGTTAATACTTTCTGAATTCAACTAAAAGACCTGCATCAGTTTACTCACGGTATCGAAGAATTTATCAGAAGATACAGGTCTACCTGTATGCAATATAGACAGCTCACCCTTACAGTTGAGCTTCAGGAGGTATTATGAAACAAAAAAAGGTTCTTATCGGGATTCTGCTGC
>JBICHZ010000307.1:0-10561 GCA_043101355.1 Rhodopirellula sp. JB044 | reverse complement strand
ACTGGCGAGTCAAACGGTGGCTGAATAAAGCGTTTCGTCAAAGAATCTGGCGGCGTGAACGTTGCCCGCGTAGCTGGACTCGCCAGAGTCCAGACTCCACACGCCCCAACTCCCGACCGAAGCCTTGGCGGCTCCGGCTACGATTGCCCGCGTAGCTGGACTCGCCAGAGTTCAGACTCTACACGCCTCAACCCCGTCCGAAGCCTTGGCGGCTCCGGCTACGATTGCTCGCGTAGCTGGACTCGCCAGAGTTCAGACTCCACACGCCTCACCCCCAACCGAAGCCTTGGCGGCTCCGGCTACGTTGCTGGTGCACTCTCGGACGTTTGATCGTCCGACACCGATTCGGGAGCATTCGCGACGGAACGTCCGGCGGCTTCGATATGCCGTCGAATTTCATCTTTCGTGATGGCTCGGTCGTAGACGGCGACCTCATCGATCTGACCTACAAAACGTCGATACTCCGAATCGGGATAGACGCGTCCAACGAGAAACTGGACGTTGGCATTGAGCGGTACCGGGTTTTCACGTTCCGCCACGATTCGTCCGTTATGCCACAATCTTTGACTGTCGCCCTTCTTCTGCGCCACCACATGCTGCCACATCCGCGCCTCGTAGGTGGTTTCTGAAAAAATATTGGTGGCACTTATTGGTTGTGTCGCCCCGAGTGCACGATGGACAAATCGGATGCGGTTGGGTTCGGATTCGCTCAGACGGTGCGTGAAGTAATGTTTCGCCGTGACCTCGAGCATCATGGTGTGTTGATACCTTCCGTCTTTGAGCACCAACGGATCGTGTAGACACAGCACTTCGCCGTGATGATACAACTGTGGCTTGACCCATAGTTCGATGCTGTATTCATCCAACGCGGACGGTGGCCATTGCTCTTCGGCGTGAAATGCAGCGGCACTAGGCGTTCCGATTTCGGCAACGCGGTTTTCACCATATTGACGCCAAGTCGGGTTGCCGATGATCAACGCGTTCATGCCCTCTGCGGTGCCCTCGTTCTCGACGTAGAACGGGAAGTCACCTTTGAGCTGCTCAAAACGCCAGTACACATTTGGCGCGGACTGCTTGATTGTTTTGGCGTACTCGTCATCGAGGTTCAGCGGGTCAAAACTGGGCGACCGTGCCGAGACGAAGTCGGCGACGCTCGCATCAAAACGCACGAGCTGGACCCCTTCGTCGGTTTGCTGAAACACGCGAACTGCTTCACCGTCTTCCAAACGAATTTCCTGTCGTTCATCGCTCAAATCGTAGGGCGTGAGTACAGCGTTGCCGCGAAAGACATGCAGTTCGCTCGAAGTATCATCGGAAACCAAACCCACGAAACTCTGCGGGCCGATTGTCACCCGGCCGGCAGCGATCGAAACGGAGTTTTCCTCACTATTCGCGCCGGTTCCTGTGAGAGTCATCGAGCCACGTAGCAGACCGAGTTCACCATTTCTTTGGTTGTGAACGCTCGCGGGGCCTTCGATGCGAACCAAGGCGTCGCGACCGGTGTTTTCGCCGAGTCGCAGTTCCGCGATTCCTTCGACGAGATGCAGGACTTCGCCCGAATCGATCGGGTCGCCGATCGTTGGAGTGGTGTCGGCGGTTGATCGCCAAACGCATGCAGTCATCGATACGAGTTGCGGCACGACGGCTTGGGGCGTGGCGTCTGTATCGCGATCGAGGCTGTTGGTTCGCAGCGGATCTGAGGACGCAGCACGATCGATACCCGACTGGTTTTTCGCCAGCGACCAGGCAAAACTCGCGACAAGGATGTTGCTCGCGACGAGTGCGAGGAACCATGCGTATTGTCGACTTTCACCCGAGTTTCGCGTTGTCGGTCGATGCGATGTCGGTCGCTCTTTCCGTGCGACTTCAACGTGGGGCGCCGGGGCCGTCGCTGCACCTGCGGCGGTCGATTCCGGTTGTCCCCGTAAAGCCTCAAACACCTCCTTCACAATCGCGGGTGACTCCAGCGAATTGTGATCACTCAACGCACAGAACTGGTCGATCAACGCGACCGCTTCTCGTGATCCGGCTTCCGTTCGCGCGAGTTCATTGACTCGCCGGATGTCGTCTTTCGTCAGCAACTCTTGTTGCGACTTCAGAATTAAATCACGCAGTTCGGAAAGGTTCGGGTTATCAGGTGTCACTAGACTTCCTCAGCCAAAGTTCTTTCGATGCATCGAGACAGCGATCCGTGGATCCGGCTCAATTCTCGGTAAATTGCATAGGTGGAACGTCCCACATGTTCTGCGATTTCTTTAACGCTTAACTCGTCGTAGTATCGCCGGCGGATCATTTCACGATCGGCAATCGGCAGCTTGTTCAAACAACTGCTCAACGCGGTGCGGCGATCGCAGACGTCCTGTGCCACTAAGTACGCATCGGAGGACAGGTATTCGATCGTTTCGTCATCGAAGACCTTGACGCGTTTCTGCGAGTCTCGCAGTTTCAGCATCTCGTAGCGTGCGATCCCGCATGCCCACGCAAAGAAGTTCTCCCCATCGAAGTCCGAAAATTTTTGCCACAGGACAATGCAGGTACGCTGGTAGACGTCTTCCGCGTCGTTGTGTCGGTTCATGGTGATGATGCGAATGAACGACATCAGCCGACTCGAGTGAGTCGCCAACAATCGAACAAATTCGTCCTGCGATGATGGGGAGTTAATCGTCAACCTCGAAACAGGATGGGATGGAAGCTATCGGCGGGACGCCTCTTGTGAACGTGATTCGAAAAAATTTATCGCAACTCGGTTGCTTCATGTGGAGGCGTGGAAAAGTTCGGTGTCAGTCACGGTGGATCGTTCGCGAGAGATCGCCGGTATCGGACAGCATGCCGAATCACTGCACATCGTCTGCCCGGGGATCGTTTTCTCTTGGATCGCCTGCCCCGGATTCGTCTGCCCGGAATGAGTTGCCGCGGAACCGTTCGCTCCGAAGCACGCAACAGCACGGGACAGCACGGGACAGCACGGGAAACTGCCGCCGGCTTACAGCCTTTGTCCGCTGTTTCATCCACCCTCGAACGCCGCGTTTTTTGAGCACGGGAGGAGAGTCGCTAGTTACCCATGTTTCCGAGTGATTTTTGCAATGTTTCTGCTGCAAATCGGAAGGAAATTTCAGCAAATGCACAATGCCACGAAAAATTTCGCGTTTCAGCGCAAAAGGTCGCACCTAAGGGCTGGTTAACGCACGCTGGCGAGATTCATTGGTCCGATGCCTTCAATTACATTCCCCGTGAGCAACACAGAAGTACCTGCTGATTTCCGTTTTCACCCCAGTCCGCTCGCGCGGTACCCGGGTGGAGGTGCGGTCTCAGGGACTCCGGCGACGAGGTCGATGGGCGACAACGAACAACAAGATTTCTATCACTACCTTCCGGTCAACGATGCCGCGATATCCTGGGGCGCTTATCTGACGGGCGTGGGCCGCGCGTGTACCGGACCGGACCAGGAGTATCCGCCGAAAGGGCACCCGGGCCTGTATGACCACAGTTGGTCGCGGGGAAGAGTGCTGCCCGAATTTCAGATCCTCCTAATTTCCGAAGGTCGCGGAATTTTCGAAAGCAAGGAGACGGGTACGGTTTCGGTTGGCCCGGGGTATGCGTTCATTTTGTTTCCCGGCGTTTGGCATCGCTATCGTCCAGACGCGGATGCCGGTTGGTGTGAGCGTTGGATTTCCTTCAACGGCGTGATGACCCACCGGCTTCAAGAACTCGAGGTCATCGATCCGTCTCGCGCGGTACACCTTGCCCGAGACTTTGATCAGTTGATCGAGGGTTTTGATCGACTGCTCAGTCGTGTGCGATCATCACCGAACCAGAACTCCGTCATGCTTTCGATGCAGGTGCTGTCGCTGATCGGGAACATCATCGAGTCCATGGTCGATCCGGGGCAGTTTCCCGGCGGAGATCGAACCGTTCGCGAGAACACGATTGGTGACCCTTTGGTTGCCGATACGCTGAATTTGATTTGGACACACAGTGACCGTGCTTTCACGGTGAAGTCGTTCGCGGATCGTTTGTGTGTGAGCAAGCGTGTTCTTCAACGACGCTTCCATGCTGCGGTCGGACATAGCGTTCTTCAAGAGATGATCGCCTGTCGATTGAGCCGGGCGAAACGTCTGCTCAAAGAAACCGATTTGGGAATCAAAGAGGTGGCGTATATCGCGGGCTTTCCGAGTGAAGAGCGAATGCGGGTCACGTTCAACCGGACCGAAAAAGTATCTCCATCTCAATACCGAGCCGCCGCGATGGCAGAAAAACATGGCGGAACATCGAAGTGAACGCAGTAACGCGAGTTGAGTGGAAATGCATGATGAATGAATCGATCGCGTGATGTGTTTCTTCGCTCCGGTGCGTGGGATGGTTAACATTTCTCACAAAGTAGTCACAAAACAAGGGGTAATGGCTCATCGTCAAGTTGGGCGGCAATGGTAAAATCTATTTCGTTGGCAGGTCATAGGGGACCGAACGCTTCCATATCAACGCATCGAGGCATTCCCGATTGCGGCGAAGCGGTGGTTGGGTTTGGCAGTCGTGGCAAAAGATTCAGTCGGCGACATGTCTCTTGGCGGGGGCTTTTTCGAGCGTACTGGTAATGCTGCGTCTGGCAACTCAACTCGGTGTCTTGTGTTCTGCCAGCGTGTTCTGGTTTCTTTTCTTTTCTAGGTAGGTGTTTCAAATGAAACGTAATCGATTGGGGTTTACACTTGTGGAGCTGTTGGTGGTGATCGCCATCATCGGCGTTTTGGTTGGTTTGTTGTTGCCGGCTGTGCAAGCCGCACGTGAAGCGGCTCGCCGCATGAGTTGCAGTAACAACTTCAAGCAAATCGGTTTGGCGGTTCACAATTACCATTCCGCCTACAGCCAACTGCCTACACAAGGCGGTGGGACAAACGGCAGTTCGGCAACCGGTTTGGCGCAAACGGCCGGTGACATTCCTCGTGCGACTAACGCGTTGGAAAACAGTTGGTTGGTTGGGCTGCTTCCGTTTATCGAGCAGCAAGCGTTGTGGGAGCAGATCTCAAATCCATATGACTCCGATGGAAATTCGGCGACAACGGGCGATATCTTCCAAGCGATGGGTCCAACCCCGCGTCGGCGTCTGCAGGATCACTCTGGCCAGCCTTACGATCCGTGGGTAACGGAAGTGGTTGGGTTTCGGTGCCCGAGCGACCCCGGTCGTGGATTGCCCGCGTTCGGTCGTACGAACTATGCGGCTTGCTTTGGCGATTCTGCGTTGTACGTCCACGGTGGGGTGGATGGCGTGACAGGTGTTGCAAGTTCGACTAACGCCGAACGTCAACGTCACTCCGACCGAGGTGTTTTCGGCTATCGCCGCAAATCGAAGTTCCGTGACATCTTGGACGGTTTGTCCAACACGATCATGGGTGGCGAAATCGCGACGGACCTCGGTGACAATGACGCCCGGACACGTCCTGCCGTTCACGACTCAGGTCTGATGTCGCACAGTTGGACAGGGGCACAGGGGACGAACAACGCCTGTAGCGGTCAAGTAGACACGGAACGGCCTCAATTCTGGGCTACGGGATTCACGCCAATCACATTCAACCCGAGCATTGGACCTGACCTTGAGGTTCGCCGCGGTTACAAGTGGGCGTTCGGACGTATCTTGTTCTCCGGGTTCAACACCACGGTTCCACCGAACAAGCCATACTGTGGCGGTACCCTTGGGATCAGCGACGCGGTCGCATCCGCTAGCAGTCGTCACCAAGGCGGTGTGCATGTTTTGATGGGAGACGGTGCGGTGAAGTTCATCACCGACTCGATCGAAGCCGGTGATCAAAACAGCTTCCATGTCGGATGGCGTGGTCCTGCGTTGAAGAACGGTACGCAGAGTCCCTTTGGTCTGTGGGGTAGCCTCGGCACGCGTGCGATGAAGGAAACGATCAGCGAAGAGTTCTAGTGAGACGTTGGGATTTCCGCGTCGACAGCAGGTCACGATGATCTGTCAAATTCATGGGCCGCCTGGTTGTTCAGGCGGCCCTCTTACTTTACTTCCGTTTAATTGAAGGTCGGTCAGATGAGTCGAATATACGTAACGTTGGTTTTGCTGGTTGCGGGAATGATGGTTGGCTGTGGAGGCGGTCAGTCCGAGGTTCCTTTTGATCAAAGTGAACTCGACAAGCATGTTGAAGAGCACCCTGTTCCGTTGGTCACCGATGATGATTTCCGCATGGCTGATGATGCCGGTGTCGAGTGAGCACCCGCAGCATGCCGCGAACTGCAAACATTGCCGCCCGAGTTTAGGCGTGAATCGACGATCCACGTTTAACTCGGTCGGATGTTTGGTTTGATCGCTATTCCAGTTGTGGCAACACTGAACACAGAGGGTGCGCAGATTGGTTGAGCAGCGCGACAATGTGAGCTGGTTTAACGGCCTTTCGTTGACTCAGGCGGATGGAATGTTTCGTTTTGCCGCACCTCGCTACAGAAATGCCGCAAAGGAACACTCGATAATGGAACCTGGCAAGTCAATCTACTACGATCGATGACCAGGTCTGACATTGAACTGGGTTGCGAGGAGTCATGTGACGAACATCAGAAATACTAGCTCACTTCGAACGAAAATTGGTGCCGCTGCGGTGCTCGTGTTCTTCGGAGTTCCGTCCCACGCGGACAACCCGGTTTCTTTCAACCGCGACATCCGTCCGCTGCTCTCGAGTCGGTGTTTTGCATGTCACGGCCCCGATCCGGAATCACGAGAATCGGGGCTGCGACTCGATGTAGACGATGATGATGACGGCCCGATCGGATTTGTGATCGAGCCCGGATCGATCGACGACAGTGAATTGTGGCGCCGGATCACAACGGACGACGAATCCGAGTTGATGCCGCCAACCGATTCGCATTTAGAGCCATTCAAGGATGAAGAACTGCAGTTGATTCGCCGGTGGATTGAATCGGGTGCAGAGTATGAAGGTTTCTGGGCGTTCGCGCCCCCTCAAATGCCGGAACTGCCTCTTGCCGATCAGGCCGCGTGGGGTGAACAACCGATCGATCGGTTCGTGTTCGACAAGCTGCAGTCGGAAGGTTTGGAGCCTTCGGCGACTGCCGATCCGCGGACGTTGATTCGTCGGGTCACCTTTGACCTGACGGGTTTGCCTCCAACGCGAGAAGAGATTGCGGCGTTCTTGCACCGATATCGCGAGTCGCCGGAGGAGGCGTGGCACGCGTTGGTGGACAATCTGCTGAGCCGTCCTCAGTACGGCGAGCACGTTGGTCGCTATTGGTTGGACCTCGTTCGGTACGCTGACTCCAACGGCATGCACAAAGATTTCTACCGTAACCACTACGCCTATCGTGACTGGGTGATCCGGGCGTTCAACGAGAATCTCCGCTACGACGATTTTCTTACCTATCAACTCGCCGGCGATCTTTATCCCGATCCGACGCGAGATCAACTGATTGCGTCCGGGTTTCATCGTTTGCACCTGATCATTGATCGTGGTACCGCGCTGCCCGAAGAGAGCTTTTCAAAGAACGTGATCGACCGGGTGACCTCGGTTGGGACCGCATTTCTCGGTCTGACGATTCACTGCGCTCAGTGTCACGACCACAAGTTTGATCCTATTTCGCAGAAAGATTTCTACTCCCTTTCGGCGTTCTTCAACAACATCGACGCCGCACCTGAAACGGTTTCGCGGGACGGCCCCGAGGGAGGCCTTCAGCCTCCATTCATCTCGCTCGCCACGGACGAACAAACGGGCGTTCTTCGTGAGTTTGATCAAACGCTCGATCGCCTAAACGGCATGACGCCGTCGGTCAAAAAGATCGGCGTCAAAGAAGCGTTTGATACTTTCGTCGATCGGGTCAAACAGGAGCGTGACAAGTTCGACCACGCTATCCCGAAGGCGATGGTGATGAAGGAGCGGTCGAAAATCCGGCCAACCTACATTCTTGAACGCGGCCAGTATGACGCTCCGGGTGAAGAGGTAACCCGAGACACTCCTGGGTTCCTGCCGCCTCTGGATCGATCAGGCGATGTCGCGTCAAGAATGGATTTGGCGAGATGGTTTGTTTCGCCCGATCATCCGTTGACCGCTCGCGTCGCGGTGAATCGTTTTTGGCAACAGTTTTTCGGGGTCGGTTTAGTAAAAACGTCCGAGGATTTGGGCAGCCAAGGCGAGGTGCCGTCTCATCCCGAGCTTCTCGATTATCTTGCGGTAACGTTCATGCAGTCCGGATGGGACGTCAAAGCGGTCATGCGAGAGATCGTGTTGTCGAAGACTTATCGACAGTCGTCGGTGACAACACCTGAGCAGTTCAACGTGGATCCTGAAAATCGCTTGCTCGCCCGCGGACCTCGCTATCGCCTGGATGCCGAAATGATTCGTGATCAGATCTTGGCGACGAGCGGTTTGCTGTCCGACCGAATGTACGGGCCTAGTGTGAAGCCGCCGCAACCGGACGGGTTATGGCAGGCAGTCTCGATGATCGGCGAAGTTTACCAACCTGATTCGGGCGAAGCGATCCGTCGCCGGAGCGTTTACACGTTCTGGAAACGATCGATGCCGCCACCGCAGATGACGATCCTCAACGCGCCACTGCGAGATTCCTGCATCGCCCGTCGCGAACGTACCAACACGCCGACGCAGGCGTTGTTGCTGCTCAATGAGCCCGAGTATCTCAACGCCGCTCGTTCGTTGGCGAAGCAAGCGATGAAGCAGCCCGAGTCGCAGCGAATCGCTTTTTTGTGGGAAACCGTGACATCGCGTTTGCCCGACGCCGAGGAGGTTGACGTGTGTACTGATCTGTTGCACGACCTCGCGGATAAGTACGCATCGGCCCCAAATCTAGCGCTGCAGATGGCAGGCGTGACGACGGAGTCCGCCGAGACCGCTGGTTTGGCCGAGACGGTAGATGCCGTCGAATTGGCGGTGTGGACGGTGCTCGGCAATTTGATGTTCAACCTCGATATCACCAAGACGAAGGAGTAGGCATGGATTTTTCACAGGCCGTGGAGCTTCGTCAGCATCGACGCCGATTCTTAACCAACGCCGGCATGGGCCTCGGTGTCTCGGCGCTTGCCAACATGCTCTCGAACATGTCCTCGGCGAATCCGTCCAATACTCGGCCCCATCCCGACGGCGAGCCCGGATTGCATTTCCCCGCGAAAGCCAAACGGGTCATCTTCCTGTTCATGGCTGGTGCCCCCAGCCAGATCGACCTGTTCGACTATAAACCGGAATTGCAACGACTGTTCAGGAGCGAGCTTCCCGCATCGGTCAGCCAGGGGCAACGGGTGACGGCGATGACGAGAGGCAAGGCTCAACTAATCGCACCTTCCAAATTCAAATTCGCTCAGCATGGCGAGAACGGTATCTGGCTAAGTGAGTTGCTACCTCACCTGTCCAAACGTGTCGATGACCTGTGCATCATCCGCTCTCTCAATACCAACGCAATCAATCATGACCCGGGCAAGACATCGTTTTGCACCGGATCGGAGATCCCTGGCAAACCGAGCATGGGGGCTTGGTTGAGTTACGGATTGGGGACACTCAACAAAGATCTGCCCGACTACGTCGTTTTGCCGTCGGCGTTTTGGGGCGGCAAGGTGAATGTGCAGGCACTCTATTCACGTTTGTGGGGCAGCGGTTTTCTGCCTTCAAAACATCAAGGAACGAGTTTCCAGGCGGCTGGTGATCCGGTCTTGTTTCTTTCCAACCCGAAGGGAATCGACCGATCCGTGCGCCGACGCATGCTGGACTCGCTCGGCGAGCTGAACCAGAAGCACTTCAGCGAGATTGGCGATCCGGAAATTGAAACAACCATCGCGCAACAAGAGATGGCGTTCCGAATGCAGTCATCCGTTCCCGAGCTGACTGACCTTTCGGAAGAAACCCGTGAGACGATGGAGATGTATGGCCCGGACGTCGACAAGCCCGGTTCGTACGCAAGAAACTGTCTCTTGGCGAGACGGATGATTGAACGTGACGTCCGGTTTGTTCAGTTGTTTCATCGCGGATGGGATCATCACTCGCGTTTGCCTGAGAACCTAACGGCGCAGTGTCGAGACGTGGATCAACCGACCTCGGCTTTGTTGATGGATTTGAAGCAACGTGGGTTGCTCAAAGACACGCTCGTCGTTTTTGCGGGCGAGTTTGGACGCACCGTTTATAGCCAGGGAAACCTGACGCCCAATAACTACGGACGCGATCACCACCCGCGATGCTTTACCGCTTGGATGGCAGGTGGCGGGGTGAAAGGCGGCTTCGAATACGGAACGACAGACGACTTCAGTTACAACGTTGTGGACGGATCCGTTCATGTTCGAGATTTTCACGCAACAATGTTGCACTTACTTGGGATAGATCATCAACGATTGACGTTCCCCTTCCAAGGACTCGAACAGAAGCTGACGGGAGTCGATCCGAGTCGCGTCGTGCACGAGATTTGCGTGTGATCGGTTTCGAATAGTCAAAACCGTGTATGTGTTTGAAGAAAATCGATCTGTGAAGAATTACCGGAGTATTCGATTGACCAGTCGTTTGGCATTTTCCGGGCTGCTTTGTCTTGCAGTCATCGTGTCGCCCGGCGTTGCGGT
>JBICHZ010000306.1:0-18715 GCA_043101355.1 Rhodopirellula sp. JB044 | reverse complement strand
GGGGCGGTGTTCGTGTCGATGTGAGAGGCAAACGCGTTCTCTTGGGGTGTATGACAAAAATGTGCTGCTATCGATCGATCGGGATGACATTGCTCGTGCTAGTTGTAACGACGGGCCACGCTTACTCTCAAGATTTCACCTTCTTGAGAAGCGAACGGGAGTCATCCGAGGATGAGATTGAAACCGATCGCGATTCGTTCACTCCTGCGACGACGATTGCCGGGGAAGGGCGATGGATTGTGGAGGCTGCTTATTCGTTCATCGACAATCGTGACGTGCCGGAAACGCATAGCTATCCCGAGTTGCTCGTTCGGCATGGTGTGAACGATTGGTTGGAGTTGCGACTCGGTTGGAATTACGAAGTCGGCGGGGCGGGCAGTCCGGTTTCGGGAAACGTGCCGAGCGACTTGAAAGAGGAAGCCGAGATCGAACGCGAGTCGCGGATCTTCTACGGCGGAAAAGTGTTCCTGATGGAACAAGCCGATTTCTTGCCGGAGGCCTCGGTGTTATTGCAAGGGTTCACGCCGACGAGTGGCGAAGAAACTCAGACCACGTTGTCGGCCACGTACATCTTTGGGTGGGAACTGAAAGAGGGCGTGATTTGGGATTCGGCGGTCCGCTACAGCACCAGCAACCGCGACGAAGATCAGTTCAACGTGTGGTCACCGTCGACGGTTGTGAAGGTTGCGATCGGCGAACGCTGGAAGGCGCACGCGGAGTACTTTGGGGTTTACACAGACGGACGCGAAGAAGAAACGGCGCAGTACTTCTTTTCGCCGGGGGCTCACTACTTGGTCACGTCTGATTTCGAAGTCGGATGCCGGGTGGGCTGGGGGCTCAACGACAACTCTCCGAACTTCTTCTCGAATGTGGGTATCGGCTATCGATATTGATTAGGTACCCGTCGGGTAGAACCCCGCAGGCGGTACCGCCGGCGGCGTGTGTTCACTGCTTTCTCGAGCAGGTATGATGAGAGGGCGATGTTGAGATCGCGGAGAGTCCTGTTGCCAGACAGAGTGCTCCACGCGAGTCGTGCGATGCGATGGGTTCATTGTATTCGTAACAACATCGACTCACCCATTGGTATTTGCCGCTCTCACCCGATACGACACGTGCGCATCGCTCGGAATCAAAGCCTTGCCACGGCTTTTGTTTATCGATGTCGTCGATGCACGTGATTGGAGAGTGGCTTCTGTGCCAAACCTCTCTCCCCGTTTGAATGGTAGCTTCGATGAACCGTGTCATGGTGTTTCTTGCCCTCGTTTCGGCGACGGTGTTCTCTGCAATGGTATCGACGTCTGAAGGTAACGCCGCCGATCTCCTGATGCGATATGACGAGCCGGCGCGGGCGTGGACGGACGCATTGCCGGTGGGAAACGGTTCGATGGGAGCGATGGTATACGGTGGAATCGAAAAGGAGCAGATCCAGTTCAACCATGACACGGTATGGTCGGGCGGGCCGCGATCGTATTCTCGTGAAGGGGCGTCGGAGTATTTGTCGCGAATCCGACAATTGCTCTTTGAGGGCAAGCAAAAGGAAGCCGAATCGTTGGCGATGAAGGAGTTCATGTCCGTGCCGCTCGGGCAAGCCGCGTATCAACCGTTCGGCGACCTTCATCTTGATTTCGGCTCTGTTGAAGAGCCGACGGGGTACCGGCGAACGCTCGATCTCGATGCGGCAACGGCAACCACTGAGTTTTCCTCGCAGGGTGTGACCTACCGCCGGACGGTTTTTGCGAGTCATCCCGATGACGCGATTGTGGTTCGAATTGTTGCCGATCAGCCCGGAAAGGTGAATTTCGCCGCGTCGTTCTCGAGTCCCCATGAATCTTTGTTTGGTACCGCGAAAGTGGACGGGCAAACGTTGAAGATGTTTGCAAAAGTGGATGATCTGGAAAGCCGCGGCTTCCTGTTTGAAGGTCAGGTCGCGATGGAAGCTCGTGTTCGCGTCGCGACCGAGGGCGGTACAGCGGAGGTATCGGATGGTGAAATCAGTGTCAGAAACGCCGACGCGGCGACGTTGTATTTGGTAGGGGCGACGAACTATCAGAATTACGCGTCGCTCGATGCGAAGGCGGATGAACAATGCGATGCGGTGCTGAAGGGAATCGTGGGTAAGTCCTACGACGATGTTCTGTCCGACCATCAATCGGACCACCGTGAGTTGTTCCGCCGCGTGTCGATTGAACTGGGAGAACGCGGGGCAGGGCAGGGCGATCAGCGAACGACGATCGAGCGGCTCAATGACTATCAGGCGAATCCTGATCCGGCGTTCGTTTGTTTGTTGTATCAATACGGCCGGTACCTGTTGATCGCGTCGTCTCGTCCGGGAGGGCAACCGGCGAACCTGCAGGGGCTTTGGAACGAAAGCAAGACACCGGCGTGGGATTCCAAATACACGATCAACATCAACACGGAGATGAACTACTGGCCCGCGGAGGTCACGAATCTATCCGAGTGTCATGAACCGTTGTTTGACATGTTGGAAGATTTGTCGGTCACGGGAAGCGAGGTTGCGAGCGACTTCTATGGTGCCAGCGGTTGGGTGGTGCACCATAACACCGACGGATGGCGAGGGGCGGCGCCGATCAACCACTCCAATCACGGAATCTGGCCGACCGGTGGAGCTTGGTTGGCGACGCACTTGTGGGAGCACTACTTGTTTACCGGCGACGAAGAGTTTCTCGGCGAACGTGGCTATCCGCTGATGAAGGGCGCCTCGGAGTTTTTTCTCGACTACCTCATTGAAGATCCGGTGCAATCGAATGGTTGGCTGGTGAGCGGTCCTAGCAATTCTCCCGAGCGTGGCGGATTGGTGATGGCGCCGACGATGGATCACCAAATAATTCGAAGCCTGTTGAACGCGACTGCGGATGCGGCGGACACGCTCGGGCGAGACGCTGAGTTTGCCGCGAGATTGCGTAACACGGCGGACCGAATCGCGCCGAATCAAGTCGGCGGTGAGGGGCAACTCAAAGAATGGCTGTACAAAGAGGATCCCAAGACGACGCACCGGCATGTTTCGCATTTGTGGGGATTGCATCCGGGATCGGAGATCACACCGCAGACGCCAGAATTGTTCGAGGCGTGCAAGCGAACGTTGCAGTTTCGCGGTGACGGCGCCACGGGATGGTCGCGAGGTTGGAAAGTTAACTTCTGGGCGCGGCTGCGTGACGGTGAGCACATGAACAAAGTGCTGACGGGATTCTTTCAGAACTCGAGCGTGAAGCGGCAGGCTGGGTTCTATAACAATCTGTTTGACGCTCACCCGCCGTTTCAAATTGACGGGAACTTTGGATTGACGGCGGGGATCTCCGAGGCGTTGTTGCAATCGCACCGGCGCAGCGACGATGGTGCCTTCATTGTTGAACTGTTACCCGCTTTGCCGTCCGCGTGGAAGACGGGATCGGTATCGGGTTTGAAGGCTCGCGGTGGGTTTGAGGTTAGTATGCGTTGGGAGGACGAAGAATTGGTTCGGGCCGAGTTCATTTCGTCTGGGAGCGGGCCGTTGGTGGTCGAGTATGCGGGGCAGGTTCAGGTCGTGCGAGAGTCAACCGAACCGGGCCAGCGGATTGAATTTGTGCCGTAAATAGCGAGCCGAAAACGTGCTGCGCACTGCAGCCAACAATTCTTCGAGATGGACTTTGCGATGCCGCGTCGAGCAACTAGGGTGAGGTTCGACGGGATCGCTTCGCGACGTTGATTTGCATGGGAAAAACGTTGGTGTGTCCCCATTTTGAGTGTTTTTTTTGCGTCCACGTACGGTCGCTTTTTGCTCAAAAGGGCTGCGTTGCGAAAGTCTGTCATCCGTAGGCGGTTTTTGGTTTTTATACGGCGTGCATAGCCCTTAAAATGGTTGTGAAATTGCCGTATAGATTCTGGTCAGCCTACCCCCGCGGTGCCCGAACGTTACGGGCACGTTGGCAGGTGAGGCGGCATCACATGAGGTTCGTATTTTATGCGGTTGCAGTATTGCCCTTCACGATCATGCCGTTTGCGATATCAATTGCCGTGGGTGCTGTTGGGGATTTCCCTGGTCAGCGTCGTTTCTGTGGGGGGCTTTCGAGGGCAGGTCTTTCGGACGCAGTGCTGTCTGTCGCAGGGTAGCGTCGTTGCAGCGGAGTTGGCGTTTGAGTCGAACGCGCGTCAGCCATCGTTGAGCGAACTGAAAACGATCGGTGCGAACGAGTCTGCTTATCTCGACGCGTCAACGCCAGCTGTCGACCAGGTTGTTGCACGCGACGAGTCGATGTTCGCCGAGACGATCAAACCGATCTTGGAATCGACTTGTGTTGACTGCCATGGACCTTACGGCGCGGAAGCGGGTTTCGACATCACCGCGATTGATCCTGATATGGTCGAGGGTGGCGACGCCGAATGGTGGCAAGAGGTGCTCGCCTCGGTGAGCAATGGTGAGATGCCGCCACCGGACGAAGCCGAAATGGATGACGAGGATCGTGCCGCGGTGGTGGATTGGCTGAGCAATGAGATTCACTACGCGTCGATCGCACGTCGGGCTCGCGAGTCGAATACGTCGTTTCGCCGTTTGACGAAATATGAATACAACTACGCCCTGCAGGATTTGCTCGGCGAACCGTGGGACTTCGCGAAAGATCTGCCACCGGAGTCGGTGTCGGAGGACGGGTTCGAGAACAGTTCTGATTCGCTGCACCTATCCGTGTCGCAGTTCGAAACCTATCGGCAACTCGCTCGTCGGGCGTTGGATCGAGTCGCGGTGCGTGGGGAACGTCCTGAGATTGTGCGATGGCGGCATTCGATGACAGATGCGGCTGCGATCGAACAGCGGTTGCATCGGGAGAAGGTCAAGCGATTGGAAAAGCGTTTCAAAGATGACGAGGAGAAACGCAAGAAGCAAATCGAGACCGTGACGAGGATCCACCACAATCCCACGAGCGGTCCGTACTATCTCGATGTCGCGACGGGCGAAAAGATTCGAGCGAAGTGGGAATACAACGGTGCGAAGTACGCAATCGAACCGGTTGGTCAAAAGCGTGACGATGTTTCGGACGACGCGGAAGAGGCGACCGCGGAAGAGGCGAACGCGGATGAGACGAACGCGGATGAGACGTCGGAGGCGGATGATGAATCGATCTCGATTGACGCGTCGGATGGGAACACGGAAAAGACCGGCTCGCTGTCGAAGTTCGTCGCTGTTTTGCCAGCGGGGAAACGGTCGCAGTTGACGGTCGAGTTGGGCAATCAGGTTCCTGACGAAGGTTTCCTGCGAGTCCGGGTTCGCGCCTCGCGTCCGGCGAAGCAGGATCGGGTGCCGAGTATGCAGTTGGTGTTCGGTTGGCGTGCGACGAACGAGGGGCGGGCTGATGTGCGAGTCAGCAAACGCGACACGCCCGTGACCGCAGACGCGGAGGAGCCACAGGTTTATGAATGGTTGATCCCGCTGGGCGAGATTGATCCACGAAACGCAGAACGTAAGACCTCCACAATGGGCCGTTTTCCGAGCCCTTCGGAATACATTCGTTTTGTGAACAGTTCGGTGCCCAACGCGGAGGCGGGACCGGCTGACATTGTGATCGAGTCGGTAGAGGTCGATGCACCGATCTACGCTCAATGGCCGCCTGAGTCGCATGTGCGATTGTTTCCGCGCGGCACGGTCGATGCTTCGATGACCGACGCAGAAGAGCTGGAATATGCTCGGGAGATTTTGTCGACGTTCCTGCCGCGGGCTTGGCGAGGTCCGGTCGCTTCGTCGGCGGTTGAGAGCAAGGTCGCGTTGTTCGAAGCCATACGCGATGGCAGTGATGATTTCCAGGATGCGATGTTGGAAGTGATGGCGACGGTTTTGACCTCGCCTCGTTTTTTGTACTTCGCTCCCGTGGCGTCTCAAACCGCATCGGTGAATGTTCCCCGTCGTTTGTCTGGCTCAGATCTCGCGGTTCGGTTGTCGCTCTTTCTGTGGTGCAGCGTGCCGGATGAGCGATTGTTGAGTTTGGCGGAGTCGAACGAATTGCATCGTCCTGATGTGCTGCGTGCGGAGATCGATCGCATGTTGGCCGATCCGCGGCACGAACGGTTTGTCGAACACTTCGTGGGACAATGGCTCGACCTGCGGTCGCTCGACTATCTCGCGGTGGACAAGAGTTTTGCCGAATTCGATCCCGCGTTGAAGGAAGCGATGCAGCAAGAGCCTCGTGCTTTCTTCGCGGAGATGCTGAGAACCGATGCGAGTGTTTTGGATGTGATTCACGCTGACTACGCGACCGTGAACGAGCGTTTGGCGGTTCATTATGGAATCGACGGCGTGGCGGGCAATGAGTTTCGACGTGTCCCGTTGGAGGACGCCGCGTCACGCGGAGGCGTTTTGACACAAGCGGGATTGCTGGCGATGAATTCCGACGGCGAGCATTCTCACCCGCTCAAGCGTGGCGTTTGGGTGCTGAAATGTTTGCTCAACGACCCGCCACCTCCACCGCCAGCGGCGGTACCGGAAATCGATTTGGCGGATCCGGAAATTGCGAAGTTGACGCTGAAGCAACGTATCGAAGATCACCGCAACCAAGCGGCCTGCATGTCGTGTCATAAGAAGATCGATCCATGGGGAATCGCGTTCGAGAATTATGACGCGATCGGACATTGGAGAGATGAGATCCAAGGTCAGCCGGTCGACGCCAGTTCGGCGCTGTACAACGATCACGTGCTCGACGGAATCGATGGGCTGAAGCGGTATCTGCTCGATGATCGGCAGGACCAATTCGTTCACGCGATGGTTGAGAAACTCGCGATTTTTGCTCTCGGTCGTCCGTTGGCGTTTAGCGACAGTGCGGCGGTCGATGAAGTGACTCGCACGGTTCGACGCAACGGCGACGGATTGAAAACTCTGGTGCAGAGTTTGGTAACGAGCGACCTGTTTATGGGGCCGTGATGTCGTCTCCTGATTGAAGAATCAACTGAACGTTTCTTTCGCCAATATACCTTTGCTTCGCGAATATACCTTCCTGACTTCACGAATCGCACGCTTGCTTGCGATCGCCCGCCTCTTGTAGGAATGACATGATGAAATTGAACCTGGATTCGCTCGACCGTCGACGTTTTTTGCGTGGCGCAGGTGTGGCGCTCGCGTTGCCTGTTTTTGGCTCGGCTGCGAAGTTGGATGCTGGGGCGGTGTCGCAGGTTGCTGAGGCAGCGGGCTTGGATGCGAACGCATCGCGGAAGGTGAAGCGGTTGGGCTGTTTTTACTTCCCCGATGGTGTGCCGATGCCGCTCGCGGAGGATCCCGCGTATCAGGATTGGTCATGGTTCCCGCACGGAAACGGATCTGACTTTCGTTATACGAAGTGCATGGAGGTGTTCGAGCCGTTGCGGGATCAGATCACCGTGTTGTCGGGGTTTTCGCATCCGGACGTGCGTCAAGTTCATGGGCACTCCAACGCGGATCAATTTTTGACGGCGGCGGCGACGGGATCGGATGGACCGTACAAGAATTCGATTTCGCTCGATCAGGTTTACGCCAATCACGTGGGTGACCAAACGCGGTTTTCTTCGTTGGTGTTGTCGACCGACGGTGGGACCGGAACGCCTCGCGGGACGCACACGATGTCGTTCACTCGAACGGGACGTGCGATCCCTGCCGAGCACCGGCCGAAACGTGTGTTTGACATGCTGTTTGTCAAAGAGGATGCGGATGCGGCTCGCCGGTTGGCGTTGAGCAAGAGTGCGCTCGACGAATTGCTCGCCGATGCCAAGCGTTTGCGGAACGATTTGGGGGGCGACGACCGGGAGCGCTTGGACGAGTATCTCGATTCGGTGCGTCAGGCAGAGAAACGGGTCGAGAAAGCGAAGCTGTGGGTGAACACGCCGTTGCCGAAGGTGGAGGTCAATGATCTCGATTTGGAAGTTTCGCCGGAGGATCCGCAGCGGTACGTCCAGACGATGTTTGAGTTGATCTACTTGGCGTTCCGTACCGATTCAACGCGGGTCGCCACGTACCAAATCGGCCGAGAGAACGCGTTCGGGATCAGCGACCGATTGGCCCGTGCGGTTGGTTTTAATTTGGCACATGCGTTGTCGCATGAGACCAAACAACCCGGCGGATGGGAGAGGTTCTCGACCTATTGCGGTTTTCTAAATCGCGAATTCTGTCGCTTCATGACTCGGTTGCAAGAGACACCGGAACCGGCAGGGCAGGGCACCATGCTCGATAACACGTTGTTATTGTTCGGATCGGCTTCGAGTGCGTTTCACCTGTCTCAGAATTACCCGGTGATCCTCGCCGGCGGCAAAGCGATGGGGTTCAAGCACGGTCAGTACGTCAACTATGCCGGTTCCGGTGCAGTGGGTGGTTCCTGGGATGGGAAACCCGAACCGTGGATGAAGGAACCAGAGAAAGAAGACCAGCCGTTGACGAAGGTTTTCGTGACGATGTTGCAGCAGTTGGGGCTGGAGACCGAGAGCTTCGCCGGTCGCACCGGTGGGTTGTCGGATTTGGTCTAGAGCGTTTGGATAAGAAACGCAGCCGACTTCAGGCTGATGAACATGCGTCTGGGTAGCGAAACGCCGGCTTTAACGGCGTGGATCGTGACGCAAAAGTGAACTGTGGTGTCGCAATTGACCGTTGGTTCGGTGATTCCTTCCGAGGATGATGTTTGCTTCTCCGAAGGTAGGTGGACTGCACAGGTCCCGCGGGGAAATTGTCTTCGTCTCGACAACTCGGTGGAAAGTCTTATGCGGCGGTTTTGGGTGTTCCCTTTGTTTTTGTTGGTGTGTGGTCTCTTCGGGGGCGTTGCGGTCGCGGACAATGCCAAGCCGAACATTGTTGTGATCTTGGCGGATGATCTTGGCTATGGCGATGTTCAGTGCCTGAATCCTGACCGCGGTAAGATCGCGACTCCCGAGATGGACGCGTTGGCGGCCGAGGGGATGATCTTTACCGACGCGCACTCGGCTTCATCGGTTTGTACGCCGACCCGATATGCTCTCCTGACCGGCCGGTACAACTGGCGAACGCGTTTGCAGAAGTCGGTTTTGTACGGGTTCGATAAACCGTTGATCGCGAGCGATCGTTTAACCGTTGCTGGCTTTTTGAAACAGAACGGATACGCCACCGCTGCAATCGGAAAGTGGCACTTGGGCCTGGATCTGCCGACGACGGATGGCAAGCCGTTTCGTGGGCACAATGCCAAGAATGTGGATTGGAAACAGCGAATCGACAACGGTCCGGTTGACCGCGGGTTCGACTACTTCTTTGGCATTTCAGCTTCGCTCGACATGCCGCCTTACGTGTACATCGAACACGACCGGTTTGTCGGGGAAGGCACGGCGACGAAAGCGTTCAACCGCAAAGGCCCAGCGGAACCTGACTTTGAGGCCGTCGATGTGCTGCCGATGATCGGCAAGAAGACTGTCGAGTACATCGGCTCGCAATCGGAGTCGCAGCCGTTCTTCGCGTACGTGGCGCTGAACTCGCCACACACGCCGATCTTGCCGGCAAAGCAATGGCAGGGCCGCAGCGAGTTGGGTAAGTATGGCGATTTCGTGATGCAGACCGACGCTGTGATTGGTGACATCGCCGACGCGATCGACGAGGCCGGCTTTGGCGAGAACACGCTGTTGATCGTGACGAGTGACAACGGATGTTCCAGGGCGGCGGGAATCGGTTCGATGGTGGAGAAGGGGCACTACCCGAGTGCTCATTTGCGAGGTTCGAAGGCGGACCTGTGGGACGGCGGACATCGGGTGCCGTTCCTGGTTCGTTGGCCTGCGGAGGTGGACGCGGGGACGCGATGCGATGAGGTGGTTTGCCAAACGGATCTGATGGCGACGTGTGCCGATATTCTCGGTGCCGACGTTCCCGACGGGGCAGGGGAGGACAGTGTTAGTTTCAAGCCGGCGTTGCACGGCGAGCCGATCGAATCGACACGGGCCGGAGTGATTCATCATTCGATCGGAGGCTACTTTGCGTACCGCCAAGGTAAGTGGAAACTGTTGCTGTCGAAAGCGTCGGGTGGATGGAGTTCGCCGAATGAGAGGCAAATGCCTGCGGGCAGCCCACCGGCTCAGCTCTACGATATGGAAGCCGATCCGGGGGAGACGAATAATCTCTACGCTGCACATCCCGAGGTGGTTGAGCAGTTGCTCGGTCTGCTCGAGGCGGATGTTGAACGTGGTCGCAGCACCGAGGGTTCTCCGGTGCAAAACGATGTAGACGATATTCAGATTTGGAAGGGGAAACGCCCGAACGGGTGAGCGAACGGTCGAGGTGAAGCTCGCTAGCTCTCCCGTTCGCGGGGGAGTTAGGCCCGGGCGGCTTTACAAGCTGAGGGCGGCGAGGGTGCGGCAGACGAGATGCGGGTGATGATGGATCTCGTAGTCTGCCGCCGGGGATTCTTGGAGAGTGGCGGCGATGAGTTCGCTATCGCCGCCGGTGACGACCACTCGCTGTGGTTGACCGTAGAGGCGAACGAGTCGTTCGATGCCTCCCGTGACGCTGGATAGAATTCCCAGTCGGATCGCGGACGCAGTGTTGGTCGCCGGACGGGTCATGAAGTCTTGGCTGTTGCTCTGCCAATCGAGGTGGGGCAGGGCATCGGTCCCCGACGCGAGCGCTGCGGTTTGCATTTCGAGACCGGGGATGATCGCGCCGCCTCGGTAAGTTCCGTCCGCGTCCACCAGGTCGACCGTGACGGTCGTGCCTGCGTCAACAATCACGAGAGGTGTTTCGTAACCAGACGATGCGCCGAAGGCACCGACGAGCCGGTCGATGCCGACGCGGTTGGGATGATCAGTAGCGACCGAAATGGGAAGATCGTCGCGGGTGATTTGGCGAAAACGCACGCGGTCGGGTTCGAGCGTCTGGGTTGCTTCGATGAGGCGAGCGGCGGCGGTTCGGTTGACGCTCGCCACACGGGCTTCGATTGAATCGTGACGGCGTGCCAAGTCGGCGAGTTTTCCCGCTGCCTTTTGGAGCGTTTCAGCTTCGGCGACACGCAGCATGTCCACGTCGGCTTCGGTGCCGGCGGCAATTTTGATCGCTGTGTTTCCAACGTCGATTCCTGCGATCACGGATCCGAGTCCGTGTCGCCGGAGTTATCGGGGGTCTCACTTGTTTTCGGCGAGATGTCGGTTCGCCCCGTCGGGGATTGTTTGCCCCAAATGGTGGGAACGTCGCGAGCCTGTTTGTCGTTGGACAGCGACGAGGTCGGACCGGCTTTGTGGGGTGGCAGTCGGCGTTTCGGTTTGGCTTCGGTCGGCACGTCGACTTCGCGAATCGGTGTGAGTTCTTCGCCGGCGTTGATCATTTCTTGTTGGCGAGCGGTGACCCGCTGCATGATTTCTTCAACGAGGTCGCTGAGTCCGATTTCGGACGCGGCGCTAATTGCGTACAGGTCACGTTTGTGGTCGACCGGATTGTCGTCGAAGTGCTGCTGCATTCGGGAGAAGACTTCGCGGTCGGGATCGAGTTCGCATTTAGTCATGACGACGAGTTCGTCACGATCGCTGAGTTTGGTGTCGTACTGTTTGAGTTCTTCGCGGATGGCGGCGTAGTTTTCGACCGGATCGGTGCCATCGATCGGTGTCGGTTCAACGAGGTGGACGAGCAGTCCGGCGCGTTCGATGTGACGGAGGAACTCGTGGCCGAGTCCGTGTCCTTCGCTGGCACCTTCGATCAGACCGGGGATGTCGGCGGTGACGAAGGAGCGTTCGCGGTCGACGTCGACGATGCCGAGATTGGGGAATTTGGTCGTGAACGGGTAGTCGGCGATTTCGGGGCGGGCGCTGGAAATCCGCGACAGCAGTGTGCTCTTGCCGGCGTTGGGTTTGCCGATCAGTCCGACGTCGGCGATCGATTTCAGTTCGAGGATCACGTGCCGTGTTTCGCCGTCGGCACCGAGAGTTCGTTGGCGCGGGGTTTGGTTGGTGGCCGATTTGAACCGGGCGTTGCCGAGTCCGCCACGTCCACCGCGGCAGATCACGAACTCTTCGCCGGGGTGCGTGAGGTCTTTGATGACAAAACCGTCGGCGGCGTCGATGACGCTGGTTCCGCACGGGACGTATAGACGCATTTCTAGGCCCTTGCGTCCGTGTCGAAGACTGCCTTCGCCGTGTTTGCCACGTTCGGCGCGGAAGAATCGCCGGTTGGCGTATTGGGCGAGCGAGTTCACACCGACTCGGGCTTCGAGAACGATGCTCGCTCCGGTGCCGCCGTCGCCGCCGTCGGGACCGCCACGTGGCACATACTTTTCTCGGCGAAAACTCATGCAGCCGTCGCCGCCTTTTCCAGCGGAGAATTCGACTTCGACGCGATCAATGAACATGAGTTTGTGGTGGGGGAGGTTGAGCGGGACGCCGGCGGTTTGTCGGCGGGATGGCTCGTCGGGGTGAATGGGTGTAATCGTTGAATACGAACGTCTTCGAAAACTGCGATGCCGTGCGATTTGGTTCGAGGCGTTGTTTTCGGCGTGGTTCTCAACAAAAAAAGGACACGATGAAAATATCACCGTGTCCTCATGTTTTCTACACCGTACCACAATGAACGTCGTACGGCGTCGGTGTCCGGACCCTGTGAATCAGGGTTTCGATCTTAAGACGAGATACGAGCGACCAGGTCGAGGACCTTGCAGGAGTAACCCCATTCGTTGTCGTACCACGACACCACTTTGACGAAGGTTCCGTCGAGTTGGATGCCGGCGTTGGCATCGAAGACCGAAGTGCGGGATTCGTCACGGAAGTCGGTCGAGACCACGTTGTCTTCGGTGTAACCGAGGACACCTTTCATGGCGCCTTCGGATTCCGCTTTCATGGCGGCACAGATTTCTTCGTAGGTTGCGGACTTGTCCAGTTCGACAGTCAAGTCGACGACCGAAACGTCGGAGGTTGGCACGCGGAAAGCCATCCCGGTCAACTTGCCGTTGAGTTCTGGAATGACTTTACCGACAGCTTTGGCAGCACCGGTGCTCGAAGGGATGATGTTTTCGAGGATACCGCGTCCGCCACGCCAATCCTTCATCGAAGGACCATCGACGGTCTTTTGAGTCGCGGTTGCGGCGTGAACGGTGGTCATCAGGCCACGTTTGATGCCGAACTTGTCATTGAGGACCTTGGCGATTGGTGCCAAGCAGTTGGTTGTGCACGATGCGTTGGAGACGAAGGTTTCGCCGTTGTAGCTGCTGTCGTTCACGCCCATGACGAACATCGGAGTGTCGTCTTTGGAAGGTGCCGACATGACGACCTTCTTGGCACCGGCGTCGACGTGGCCTTGTGCTTTCTCGGCGGTCAGGAAGATACCGGTCGATTCGACGACCACGTCGGCTCCGACATCGCCCCATGCGAGTTTGGAAGGATCGGTTTCGGCGGTGATGCGAACTGGTTTACCGTTGACGACCAAGTTGCCGTCTTTGACTTCCACGTCGCCTTCGAAGCGGCCGTGAACGGAATCGTACTTGAGCATGTATGCTAGGTAGTCGACGTCCAACAAGTCGTTGATTGCGACCACATCAATGTCATCGCGTGTCACCGATGCGCGAAAAACCATCCGTCCGATACGGCCAAATCCGTTAATACCTACTTTGATAGCCACTTTGCTCAGATTCCCTGTTAGTTGAAGTTCAGATAGGACTGTGGCGCGAATTATAGGAACGTTCGCAAGAATTGAAACAGCCCCCGAACACTCCCTGCGACAACAAGCCGTCTGGACCGATGACCGTACCACCGCGAGATACCCCAGAAAGTCCATCTGCTGCGGTGCCGCGGCGAGCCCGCAGGCCAGAGAATTCAACGTGGCGTCGACCGGAAGGCGTCGCGCCTGGCACCTGGCGATATGTGCATGAAGGGGCGATCGCGGCCCGCTATGACGAATTTGTGGCGACCACGCCGCTTTGCGGGATCGATCTCGAGATCCTCTCTGACGTGTTTCCAAAGATGTCAGCCGTCGAATCTGCCGGTGAAACGGCCGCCGAAGGTGCAGAGACACCGGGGCAGGGCGGGGCGGTCAGGTCATCCGGCGGCGGGGAAAAAAAATGGGTTTTCGACCTCGGGTGCGGGACCGGGCGAGCCTCCGCCGTGTTGGCGTCCAACGGATATCGGGTCGCCGCGGTTGATTTGTCGTTGCCGATGCTGCGTGAGGTTCGCAAACGCGATTTGGAATCGGTGGCAACGATCCAAGCGAACTTGGTTCAGCTCGATGGGATCGCGGATCACGTTGCCGAAGGTGCGGTGTGTTTGTTCAGCACGCTGGGGATGATTCAAGGTCGGCAGAACCGGCGACGCTTCCTGGCTCACGTTCGCAGGATCGTTCGCAGAGGCGGTCGGTTTTACCTGCATGTGCATCATCGCTACGCCGCGCTGACGAATTTGCCCGGAGTGAAGCAGTTAGTGTCGACGGCGGTGCGGTCGTGGACCCGGTCGGACTGGGAATACGGCGACGCGGTCTACGCGTATCGAGGTCTGCCGGACATGTTTCTGCATCAGTTCTCCAGACGTGAACTGATGGCTGATTTTGCGGCGACCGGATGGAACGTCAAGCGATGGTGGAACCTGTCGCTAGACGGATCGCGAGTGATCGATTCCAAGGTCGGTATCGCGGGCGGGTACCTGATCGTGGTGGGGTAGGTGGGCGTGGTGGGGTAGGTGGGAGTGGATCTTGTTCAGGATCCTACAGCGTGAGGATCTTTAACCAGATCCACTACGTGAGATTCGGGCTGCAGTCTGTTTCATGTTGCACCTTTGACGAGATGCAACATGCATTTGATGCAGAGGATCAGCAGGAACAAGATCATCGGGTCACCGCCGATCGAACGCCGACGGCGACACGCGATGATGTTTCGGGGCTGATCGCGAGTGCCAACCATCCGTCACGCATCTCGAGTTGGCTGATCGCGAGCCCTTGCGTTGCCGGGTGTTCGATGAGTTTCGGTGTGGTCAACGGAATGTGGCGTCCCTCGGCGAGGATTTTGTTGAACACCGCACGGATCGGAATCCGTTGCCGCATCGACATTCCCGGTCCGCTGATGCTGAGGTGGCCGTCGCGGACCAACCGTGCATCGAGTCCGGCGATCTGTGGCCGGTAGGCTGCCCGGACGATGAAACGTCGCAGGGCCGGACCGTTCGATTGAGACAAGCTGACGACGCGAAGCGTGAGCCACAGTTTGCCGTTTTCGACTTCGATCGTCACCGGTCGTGTTTTGGCGAATTCAATCATCGCATCGGCGGGAACGTCCTCAGGCAACTCGGGTGCTTCGCGGCCGAACAGTTCCATCGTTTGCGTGTAGAACTGTTCGATCGTTTTGGCTTGGCCGGTCGGCATCAATCGTTCCATCGTGTTGTTGATCGCCGATTGATGCACCTGCAAACTCATCCAACTGTCGCTCCAGGCACGCGGACGTGGCGTATTGGATGCGAGTTGCCAATCGCCCGCGAGTCGGTAACGTGCGACCAAACGTTTGGGCGTCGTTTTCAAGTCGATGACTTTGGGATCGAGATCCAAACGGCCGAGCGGTCCGAAGACGAATTCATCGAGTCGGTGTTCGGCAATTTGCGATTTGGCTTCGAGTTGTTTTTGCATCTCCGAGGTGACTTGATCGCGAATTTGATTTTCGCTGATTTGCTGGGCCACCGGTTGGACTTCTTGGAAACGGCTCTGGGCGATTCCGCGGACCAGTGATCCGATCAGCGGCCATCCGTCGTATTGGCTGCGGATGGCACTGAGACGTTGGGAACCCGAAACACTGACGTGGGTGTGGCCGATGTCGTAGCCGTTGGGGCGGATGATCAGTGGCGTTGTTGCGTTGAACACGTTGTGTCCGTTGCTGAGAACGGAGACGCCGGATTGTCCGCTGCGGCTGTGCGTGTTGACGGTTCCGTTGGTGGCGATCGCGAGGTTCCACGAGTTCGGCGACGGTGTGAGTCGCAGGCTGAGGTCGGTGCTCACGGTGCTGGTCCCTCGGACAAGGTTGCCGAGCACGTTGGTGCGGATCGGTTCGGATCGAGGTTCCACCGGTGGCATCAGCCGGTCAATCAAGTCGACCGAGATCGCGGTTCGCACGTTGGCATTGCGATAGGTCACGTCGATCGCTTTGGCAACGCGAGCGGCGTCGATGTCGTTGGAGAACCGCAGCGCCTGAAACGCTTCACTGACTTTGATCGCGGCGAGATCGATCGAATTTGTTTCGCCGCGTTCGATGTCCGACAGCAGTCGGGCGTAGTCGATCGGTTGTGCCGTCCACGTCTGCATGGCCGATGCGAGAACGCGGATGGTGTCTCGCTGCAACCATTCCCGGTGAACTCCGTCGAGCATGTGATGATCGAGCCGGGACAGGAAACGTTGTGCGAGCAGCGATCGTGCGTCGGCATCGTCGCTGTCGACTGCGGACTCAATCTCGTCGAGCAATAGGAATGTGTTCCAACCATCCAGGTCGCCGGTTTGAGCGAGTTCGGTGCGGAGTCGCTCGATCGTCGTGGTGACGTGATCGCCGATCGCGGGGGTGGCTTCGCTGAAACGTACGAGCGAGTATCCGTTGGGGTTGCCGAACAGGCGTGCTCCCGGGACGGATGCGGATACGTCGTCGGTTAGGTTTCCATCTGGATCGGCCGAGTCGGACGGCGTTTGGGGAAGGTCGTCTTGTTGTGCGAGTTTCCAGATCGGTCCCCAGACAGCGGCCCGTCGGGACAGAGCGTGGGAGGCTCGCAGCCAACGAACCTGTTGGTCGCGTGCGGGAACGCGTTCGGCCAATTGCAGACCGGCTTCGGCGAGCGATGCGAGTTTGCGAATCAGTTGTCCGCTGCGGTCGTCGCCGATTCGCGGCAGGGCTCGCAGTTCATCGAGCGTCGATTCGACTTTGTTTGCCCATCGTCCCATCACGACGGCGGTCGCTTGACGCTGCAGCGCGGTAGCGGTTCGGTCGGAATTGACGCGGAGGTTCCCCTCGGCGATCAGGTCCCGCATCGTATCGTTCGACGGTTTGTCGATCGACGTGAGTGTGGCGATGCCGTTGTTGCGGCTGAGTACGCGGTTGATGTTTGCGTCGGCGACAATCAACGAGAGATCTTGGCAGAGTTGTTTGGGCCGTGGCCATGTGATCGGGCTGCCCGCCGATACCGAGGGCGTCAAGGCGATGGTGGCGGTCTTGAGGCCGGTTTCACGACGGGCCTCGACACGCACGGGTTGGCGTCTCGGTTTGGCGAGCACCTCGACGTTTCTCGGCAGCAGCGATCCCGGAAGATCCGACGGATGGTCGGTTGAGGACTTTGCGACGGATTCGGATGTCTTCACGGAATCGGCAAAGAACGTTTCGCTAGCCGCGATCGCGTCGAGTTCGGTTTGGTCCGCGTCGGAACCATAAACGAGTTCGAGCCACGCGTTCTCGGTCATGCCGGTGGCGGCAAACGGATCATCCGTTCCTGGGCCGGGATCGGACGGGGGCTGCGGAACGACCGTGGGGGCGGTCTCCGGTCCCGAGTATCCTGCGAGCTCCGCCACCGGGTCCAATACCGGTGCCAACAACGTCCGAGCGATCACCTGGTTGCTCGCGTCCAGGTCCGCCGGGTTTGGCGAGTGATCCTTCTCGTCCACACGAATCGCCTGGGTGGCACTTTTTTCGCCTGCCAGGTTTTCTGCGAAACGCTGCGGAATCGCGAGCCCTCGTTTGCCTCGGTCGGGGCGATGGGAGGGGGCGATGTCTTGCAACGCGTCTTGCAATGATTTTGCCATCATGCTGCCGGTGATCTCATCGGTCACCGACTCAATGTGCCGAGCGGGTGTTGTCGAGTCTTCACCGGGCACCATCATGTGATGGGCGATGCGTACGACTCGGGCGAGAGTCGACGAGTCGATCGTGATGCCGCGTGATCGATAGGAATGCGATTGAGCGTCCCAACAAAGTGGGAGAGTGGTGGCGGCGGTGATCGCGGTCGCGCAGATCGCCGGCCACAGGAAAAGTGCTCGTTTAACGTCCTTGTTCATCGTACCAATGCCCGTAGGAGCATCCATTGCAATCAGGGGGAGGAGGAGGTCGGGGCTCCATGTCGGTCCGCAAGCAATCGTTGCCGCGAAAGTGCCAACATGGTTATTCCGAAACTTGAGTCGCTGTTGCTTGGTGCAGCACAGCCACCGTGATCCCGAAAGACGACGTGCCCCGTCAGGTTTCACTCGCCGTCAAGGCAGGTATCGTCGGTGTGGGCATGTACAAATCAGAATCGATTGCCACGCCTGCCTAACGAGGATGAACGACGGATTGCCTACCAATCGCAGAACTGGAGAAGGCGTCGAAGGCGGAGAGATGCGCGTAATGGGTGCATCCAGCGCATTCTGAATCCCCCAGTGGATGGTTCGCGTGAAACAATGTGAAACAGCCGTCCATCAACCCAACGGCGTTCGCTGGGGTTTTCGATGGGGAAGTGGAGGGCGGGGTGCCAGGAAGAGATTGCGTGTGAGCAAACGGTCGGGCCTTTGGCCCTTGGTGATGACGTTTGGCGAGGTTACCCAGGGCGTTGCCCTGGGCAAGACAAACGGATGGGCCGTTGGCCCGAAGAAGGGTTTCGAGTAGCGATCCGGGACCTCATCAGCCCAACGGCGTTCGCCGTGATTTTTGATGGGGAAGGGGAGGGCGGGTTGCCGGAGAGAGTTTGCGTGTGATCCAAACGGACGGGCCTTTGGCCCTGGTGGATGACTTTTGGCTAGGTAACCCAGGTCGTCACACGCCACAACAGAAACCCATGCACCCCGGGCCCTCGGGTTGGGCGCGAT
>JBICHZ010000305.1:0-6273 GCA_043101355.1 Rhodopirellula sp. JB044 | reverse complement strand
GAACGCGATCAAGGAGACGTTGGTCCCTCGCCCGAAAACTCGCCTTCTCGGCCGTAGCGAGCCATTGCCTCTCGACCGACCGAGCCTGACTCACGATGGAATCGACTCGATCACGAACCGCCCGTTTGCGCTCAACAAATTCGGAATCCGATCGTTCGAGTTGCCTCTGCAAATCGGATTCTTGTTCGGCAACCGCCCGAACCGCATTCTCCACATCCACTACCGTACGCTCACCGATCTCCCCGAGACTCGCCTGCATCGGCGGGTCACGTTGCAACCGTTCTTCGAGTCGCCGTAGCAGCTCCTGCGGATCAGATCGAGCGAGTTGCTCGGCCGATTCGGCTTCGTCTCTCGCATCATCAATCGCCTCAGGAGTTGTCTCCGCCTCTCGATCACGTCCACTATCGTCACCTGCGTTCTCCCGCAATGCGTCACGGGTCTGCGTGACATCTTCACCGGCGTCGGACGCTGCGAAGTGGTCCGCGGTTCGTTCGAGCGTGTCCGCGAGCGCATCGAGAGCCTCCGACACATCATTCGGGTTTTCGGAACCACGCTCTTCCTCACCACGCTCTTCCTCCGCGATAGACACCGCCTCCATCCGCCGCTGGATTTCTCGCAACGCCGCGTCCGCATCCACAGCCAACTCGCGTTCAGCATCGTCCGTCAAATCCGCACGGTCCGCCCGATCGACGAGACTCTCAGCGACACGCTGCACGTCGTCCTGCAACTGATCCAAACGATCCTCCGCGTTGTCACGACGGGCGTCCGCGGCAGCCTTGCGGGCCAACTCCACGACGCTAGGCAGCAACGACCTCAACATCTCGCGGGCCTCGTGCATGGACGTCTCGATCACCGTCATGGCATCCCCATAAACGTCCACCATTCGTTGCACCGGAGCCGCCGCCGAAACGATCGCGTCGACGTGATGAAGCCGACGTGTGATGCGTTGACGTGCGATCGTGTAGTCATCCGCCCATCGCGTCGCTCGCAACTTCTCAAACCGATCATCGCCCCGATGCCGATCGAGAAGGTACTGCAGTGGTGCCTCGCCCGCCATTTGGTAGTGAGACAAACGAATCGTCTGCTGCACCTGCAAATCGGCGTCGTCGGTGCCGTGGCGTTCGCGGTCGATCATGTCTTGCAGTTGCCGCATCAACCGAATCGCGCGTCCGCCCGAATACAACATTTCGGTCGCTTCTCTGATTCGAGCGAACAATTCATCGTTGTCGGACGGTCCCTGCCCCAAAAACTCCTCCTGCGTCAAATGCTCAACCACCCTTTGGACGAGCCTCTCGTCGGCGGCGACCTCAACGATCGAATCGCGCCGCACCTTTTCCCACTCGGTCGCCTCGTCATAAGCCCGCAACAACCGATCGCCTGCCAATGCAAACCGCTCATCCCGTTCATTCGCACGCTCGCCCAACCGAACGAACTCCGAATTGGGTTGCCAACGAGGACTGGCGAGTTGACGCACCGCTCCCGCGATCCGATCGAACGTGCTCGAGTGAACGAGAAAACCAAAATGCCGACCAGACATCGCCTCTCCGTGCCGATGCATCGCGTCTCGGAAATTGCTTTCGACATCCGGGTTGCGATCGAGCCGTAAGGTTTCCCCCGCTTCCTCGATTCGCACCGCGGTTTCATCAAGGAATTGTCGAAAGCTCTGCAGATGTCGCACCGTGTCGTTGGGCAACTCATCCTGCAACTCCGCGATCATCGCATCGTTTTGCCGAAGATGTTCGACCAACAATTCAGCCTGTCCCGACAAACGTTCGATCGGAATATTCGCATTCTCGTCACCGAGCCGTAACGTCGCCGTCCGAATTGATCGAAAGTCAGAATAAGCCGCGACTGCCAACTCGATCGCCAGCGTTTGCGCAACCAAATCTCGAACCTCGCCGGCAAACGACTGAGTCTGCGAGAGCGACTCTCTCATCGGTTCCACGGAAACGCCCTCGCGAGCGTTAGCGACACCCAAGAGTCGACTGATCTGCGTTGAGACCGCACGGTCGAGCATCACCCACCGATCCGCCGCGACCGGATCGTTCGTTCGCGCCACCAGCTCTCGTAGCGACAACTTCCCGTCAACATCGCGCACTTCACCGTTCGCTGATGCCGTCCCAGCAATACGTTGCCATCGTTCCGCCAACGCGTTGAGCTCCTCCATTGGCATCACCTGCGAAGGGGTAGCGGTAACTTCGTTCCCATCCGCCTCGCGTTGCAGACTCTCAACACTCTGTCGAATCCATCGATCGAGATCGCCCCACCACTGATTGACGGCTCGGGTGAAGGCGTGCATCTCGTACAAGTCATCGTGTCGTTTCGCATCGAAGTCCGCGCCGTCGATAAAAACGTGCAGCCACTCGGACGCCCCGCGATGTCCGGCTCGGTCCAACGCGATCAACCTCGCCTTCAACCGCGTCCCGGCCGGCAAGACTTCCCGCGCCGTTCCGGTCGCGGCCAAGTCTTCCATGTCCCAATCGAAGGCGAACGCATGGTTGTCCTCCGCCGGGTTGATCGGCAGGCTGCGTTCGCGGACGGAATCATCATCGCGGGCGTATTGAAAAATAAATCGGTCCATCGGCAAATCATCTTCCACGCGGCCGCGAAGCCGCAGCACCGCCGCGGGAGAACAAATCTGTCGCCGGTCAACATCCGACGCCCATGCCGCCACGGGGTTTTGATCCGTCACCGGATCGATCGCCCATCGCGGTAAGAACGGGTTGTCAAAACCGCTTTGCGAACTCACCGCATTGATCCTGTATCCTCCCGGAGTCGTCACCGCGACACGGTATTGAAATCGTGTCGCGTCACCGTCAACCGAATTCATCGGAACCTTCACGTCGGAATCAGCATCGCCAAACGAAACCTCTGCTGCCCGGACCGGTTGATCGAATCGAACCGAGACCTCGGCGCGGGTCCCCACGATCGCTTCCAAATCACCATGTTGATCGACCACGACTTGGTCAGGCAGTTTCGCATAGGAAGGAAACTTGTATCGCTTTTCGAACTCCAACGCCCTCGGTCTCGGCATCGGAGTCAACGTATGCCACAACGTCTCCGCATCCGCCGCGACCACGCGGTAGTGCACCGTGACGTTATCAACCTGAATATTCGCGGCGAACGAGCGACGCTCGCGCTCCCCATGTTGCTGAATCTCATCAAACGTTTCATCTGATAACACCGTCGCGACCGCGTAGTCACGAGCGGCCATGATCTGATTCCCCCGCCGACCATTTTCATCGCGCCACTGCAGTTCCACAACACGATCACCTAGATGCTGCAACGTCGCGGCAACAGACACGAGATCACCTTCGGCGACGATTGCCGATGCGGGTGACGGTTCGACAATCTCGATTTTTGTAAACGACGCGCGTTCGATAGGAACAAACGGCACCAACGCGCGGGCCATCCGGCGTGGCATCTGCAGACTCGGAATCGCGGACACTCCCGCAACCAAACCGAGCACCCCGGTCGCAAAAAATAACGAACGACGAATCAACGACCACGGCAACATCCGTCTAATCTCGACTTTCGACAGTTCAGACGCCACGCCTGTTTGCAACTTGCCGCGAAATTCGACCGAACCGTTGGCCACCCGTGGATCCTCCAACTCGACCGCCGACAACAATCGTTCACGCAGTACCGGAGTGACCGCTTCCATGCTCAAGGCGACCTCGCGCCAATCGCGTCGACGCGACGCCCTCACTCCGCCAAACCACGCGACCGACACGGCAACCACATCCACCAAGATCGCCAGTGCACATCGAATCATGGTTCCCATCCGGAACCCATATTCCAACAACACCACCAACAACAGGCCCACGACCAAGGCGGCCACGCCGAGCATAACGCCACGGCAAAGTTGCAACCGCGCACGCCGATCCGCAAACCGCTCGATCGCGGACTTCGTCTGCGGCAACATCTCGCTGCGTGCCGGAGGTTGCTGCCCGTGACCGACGTCGCGGGGACTGCCGAGCAGCATCGTGGACCGCGCGTCGTTGGACCAATCCGCACCACTCATATCAAACCCACCTTTTTCCGCATCCACCACTCCGTCGCCAGCAACACGACGATCACCGCAAAGCCCCACCAAGATTGCCACAGCGGCGTGTCCGATTCGATAATTTGCCCGCCCGAGAGCGGTTCGATCAGCGACAAAAGTTCCTCGGCCGACGACTCATGAACGTAAATCCCGCCCCCGGCGACCGCGATCCGTTGCAGCGTCGTCTCATCCAATGATAGTCGATCCCGCTCGCGAGTCCGCGGCGGTGTAACCCAGATCGGCGTCGACGCCTTCAACGCCGCCGCATCAAACCCGCTCGCCCGCACCCGCACCCGGTAGGCTCCCTCGGGTAAACCATCCGTTGCACCGACATACGTACGTCGCTCCGCATTTTCCAAACGCATCGGAACCGTTGCAACCACCTGCTCGTCTTTCAACAACAACGCATCCACCGTCGGCAGCGTCACCGAATCGCCGAGAATCGAAGACGTCGGCAACAAACGGGCACGAATCGTCGCCGACTGCCCGGTGCGATAGTCAATCCGGTCCGTTCCGATCGCGACAAAGTCATCGCTCGCCGCATAGGGAGGCGACATCGCCGCGGTCATCAGTTGGTTCCAAAACCGCCCGTGCAGTCGACTCTCGAGTTTGTATCGCCAACGCCAAGTTTCATCCGACGCGAGGTAAAACACCCGCCCCGCCCCGAACACTCTCGTCACCAACCACGGCGTGCGATTGACCGAACGATCGCCCACAGAATCCGATACCAACTCCGCGTCTGCGACGAACTCCGCCTCCGCCCAAATCTCTGCGTCAGGCTGAGCGACAACACGGCTGACCGAACTCGGCGCAGGCAAATGTTCCCAAAACGCATCCTCAGTGTCGATGCGGCCCGCCGCTGGCTCGATCCCCGAGTCGGACAACCCGAGCATCATCACCGGTTGAGACTTGCCCGTGACCGTCGGCTCGATCCGTTGCACCCGAGGCCGTCGATTCACATCTCGTTGGAACCGAACAGGAATCAACGTCGCCATCGACTCGCTGACGTCATCCGACGTCGATCGAACGGGAGATGACGACGGTTGGTCCGTTCCCTCGTGGGTCACACCGTCCTCGCTGCCCACCAACTCAGCAACGCGTCCGTAGCGACCGTCGAGCACGATCATCCCACCGCCGCCGGCGACAAACTGAGTCAAACGCATCGCGTCTTGCCGCGTCCACTGATCCGGTGGCACCTCGCCAAAGATCACCACGTCATACCCAGCCCACGCACGCTGCGAATCCGGAAGGCGTCCTTCCTCGTCACCCCGTCGCACCTTCGGCGAGTCCGTCCCGAGGCCGAACAGTACCGTGTTCACATCCCATGACGGGTCACGTGAAAACAGATTTCTCAGATAGCGGATTTCCCACCGCGATGATCCATCCAAAATTAACAACCGACGGTGACGCGACGCCGCTGCGACACGAAACGACATCGAATCATTGGAACGATCCGAACCGTTCCCGCGAAACGAAGACGTCGATTGAGACGAATCGCGGGGCGAGGAATCAGCTCCTACCGGTCCGGCGACGGACGACACGCTCGCCGTCAGCGACAACGCAACGCTGTCACGATCGACTCCCCTCACGTCCGATTCCATGGCCCGCCGCATCAACGACTCGACCGCAAAGTCAAACTGGACCGACGTTTTTCCATCTCCGCGCAGATCGACCACGTCGCTCCAAACGACTTCATCGCCACTTCGAATCTGCACGCGTGCCTTCCCTCCGTCGTACCCGTAGTGCTTCACCCAAATCAATCCCGCCAAACGTCCGTCGTCGGCGACTCGTTCGGGCACATCGACGTCAACGACACCTAAATCAGGCGACTCCTCGACACTGCCCACTCCCACCGTGTGAACCTGCCATCCCGCATCCGCCAAACGCGTCGCGATCTCCGCCGCATCCGCCACGCCGGCTGAATCTCGCCCGTCGGAAAACATTACCATCACTCGTCCGCCGCGCACCGCTTCGCCGTCGCGGTTTTCATCACCATTCACCGGAGAATCGGCATCGCCTCCCAATCTCGCATCGTCGGCGACGTGACGCAGCGGCGCACTCAAATCACTCCAATAGCCCAGTGGATAGAACAATGGCAAAGCGTCCCCCCCCCCCACCCGGGCAGTTCTTTGTTACACAAATCACCACACCCAAACCCAACCAACAACAAAACTAACCACAAAAATAAAAATCGACAACCCCAGAAAAACGGTCCAAACCAAACAGCC
>JBICHZ010000304.1:0-7193 GCA_043101355.1 Rhodopirellula sp. JB044 | reverse complement strand
ACTCGATCGGAATCGCGATCGATGCGGAGAGTGATGCGGCACAAATCGTTTTGGAAACCGGGCCAGTGTTCGGCAACGTGATTCGCGATGGAACTGGTTTGCTCGACGTCAACGATTTCGCCAACTCGCGAGATTTCAACGAGGTATCGGGGGAGATCAACCGTCGGGTGGAATCCGAAGTGCTGCCGGAGTTGAAGTCGTACGCGGCGCCGGGAGCGTGGATCCTGTTTGTTGGTTGCGCCCGGATCTCCGGCGAGGAAACGGATTTGGCACCAATGCGTGTCATTCCGTTTGACGTGGAGACACGGAAATGACGCCAAACGATTCTGTGTTGGAAGCCCGTTCGATTTCCAAATCGTTTCCCGGTGTCAAAGCCTTGGACGCGGTGGATCTGACTTTGCGATCGGGGCGTTTGACGGCTTTGTTGGGCGAAAACGGAGCCGGGAAATCAACGTTGATGAAGATCTTGGCCGGGGTTCAGCCGCCCGATGAAGGTGAGTTGAAGTTGCATGGCGAATCGATCGGGTTGGCGAACCCCAAAGAGGCTTTGGATCATGGCATTGCGATGATCCACCAAGAACTGTGTTTGGTACCGCATTTAAGTTTGGCAGAAAATTTGTTTCTCGGTCGCGAACCGGTCCGATTCGACACCCTAATCCACTACCGAGAGATGAATCAGCGGGCGGCGATCTTACTGGAACGATTGGAACTGAACGTCTCTCCAACCGCGCCTGTCGGCAAATTGCGTGTCGGTCAACAACAATTGGTCGAAATCGCGCGAGCGCTCGCTGGTGACGTTCGCGTTCTGATCATGGACAAACCCACGTCGGCGATCACGGAACACGAAACGGAGGTGCTGTTTCGCTGTATCGCGGATTTGAAAAAGCAGAACGTCGCGATTGTTTACATCACTCATCGTTTGGAAGAGCTGTCGCACATTGCGGACGACGTCGCGGTGATGCGAGATGGTCGAATGATCGGCACAGCGGATCACGGCGTTCACTCGCAAGACGAGTTGGTTCGAATGATGGCGGGACGCGAGGTCCAGACTTCCGTGCGGTCAGCATCCGTGATGGATCAGGAAGCATTGCGGGTGGAAAACATCAGTTTGCCGCACCCAACCCGACTGGCCGACAAAGTGGTTGACCAAGTCAGCTTTCAGGTCCATCGCGGCGAGGTTTTGGGCATCTTTGGATTGATGGGGGCGGGCCGAACGGAGTTGCTCGAGTGCATCTTTGGGCTGCATCACGGCAGCAGCGAAGGGAGAGTGATCGTCGGCGGAAATGAGGTGACGATGAGGTCGCCTCAAGACGCGATTCGTAGCGGGTTGGCGTTGGTTCCGGAGGATCGCAAGCAAGATGGTTTGGTACTTTCCATGACGGTTCAGGAAAACGCAAGTTTGGCCAGTTTGGAACGGGTCTCGCATTGGGGATGGCTGAACTCATCCAGGGAAGAAAACCATGTTCGGCGTTTCGTCGATCGTTTTCGCGTCAAGACGCCGTCGTTGCGAGAGAAGATCTTGAACCTAAGTGGTGGGAACCAACAGAAGGTGATTTTGGCGAAGTGGTTGGCAACCGATCCAAGCGTGTTGATGCTGGACGAGCCGACGCGGGGAATCGATGTGCAGGCCAAAAATGAAATTTACGAATTGATCAACGAACTGACGGCCGAGGGATTGGCGGTCGTGATGGTGTCATCGGAGTTGCCCGAGGTGATGGCGGTCTCGGATCGAGTATTGGTGCTCTCGGAAGGCCGCGCGACCGCAGAATTTGAACGTCAAAGTGTCACCGACGAGGACGTCTTGCACGCCGCACTTCCTCGGAGGGCAGCCTCATGACGTGGAATCGTGAACACCTAGCGAAGTTTCAATCGATCGCTGCGTTGGTGGTGATGCTGATCGCGATGAGCATACTGTCCGACAGCTTCCTGACTCCTGAAAACGGGTTGAATATCCTGCGGCAAATCTCGGTCAATCTGTGCCTTTCGATTGGTATGACGTTGATCATTCTGACGGGCGGGATTGATCTGTCCGTCGGTGCCATCCTGGCGTTCTCCGGCGCGATCGCGGCCGGGGTGTTGAAAAATGGATTGCGGTTGGACGGCCTGGGCGTGCAATTGGAGTTCACGGTTTTTGGGGCCATTGTTGCCGGTCTGTTGGTGGGATCGGCTTGTGGCATGTTCAACGGTGTGGCGATCACTTGGTTCAAGTTGCCGCCGTTTGTCGCCACGCTGGGTATGTTCAGTATTGCTCGAGGGTTGACCATGTTGTGGACCGGAGGGTTTCCCGTGACTGGTTTGGGAGAAACGTTCGGAGCCATCGGCACAGGAATGGTGTTGGGTGTGCCGGTGCCCGTATGGATCACCGCGGCCCTTGTGTTGGTGTTTTTCGTACTGACCAAACGCATGCGTTTCGGCCGACATTTGTACGCCGTTGGTGGGAACGAACGAGCCGCGTTGCTGACCGGTTTGCCAGTCGATCGAATCAAGATTGCTGTCTACACCTTGGGCGGTTTGTTATCGGGCGTAGCGGGGTTGATCGTCACGGCGCGTTTGGATTCGGCCCAACCCAATGCGGGCTTAGGATACGAGCTGGACTCGATCGCCGCAGTGGTCATCGGCGGCACATCGTTGTCGGGCGGACGCGGTAGCGTGATGGGAACGGTGGTTGGTTGTTTGATCATCGGCGTTCTCAACAACGGACTATTCTTGTTGAATGTCTCGCCGTTTTGGCAACAAGTTGTCAAAGGGTTTGTCATCCTCGCTGCGGTGGCGATCGATCGGATGAGTCAGCGGGGCCAGTCGATATAAAACAGCTCAGCAAACAAATCCTCAATCAAAATTGCCAAACAAAGGACACATCGCTTGAATCGTAGCCGCATCACCGTCGTGGGATCCGCGAATGTGGATTTGACATTTCGGACGTCACGTTTGCCGTTGCCGGGCGAAACGCTGGCGGGGCAATCGCTGCATCAGGGCATGGGTGGCAAAGGAGCCAACCAAGCCGTCGTGGCAGCAAGGCTCGGTGCGGACGTGTCATTCATTGCCAAGGTCGGCGACGACGGGTTTGGCCAGCAAGCCTTGGACGCTTACACCGCCGACGGGATCGATGTGTCGTTCGTCCAGCGCGAATCAGACTGCCCGACGGGCACGGCCGCGATCATGGTCGATGATAACGCGGAAAACTGCATCATCGTTGTGGCGGGGGCCAATGCGAAATTGACCGCCCGCGACGTTCAGTCGGCACGCGCGGCGATCGAGCAATCCGACGCGGTGCTTTGCCAATTGGAAACACCCGTCGAGGCTGCCATCGAAGCGTTTCGAATCGCTCGCGCGGCCGGGGTGCGAACCGTTTTGACTCCGGCACCCGCGAAATTGGTGACGGATGAGCTGTTGTCACTATGCGATGTGTGTGTGCCCAACCGAACCGAGATCGCGGAGATGGTTGGTCAATCGGTGCAGTCCGATGCAGACGCGTCGTCCGCAGCGGAGTCACTTCGCAAACGCGGCGTCAAACAAGTCGCATTGACCTTGGGCGGCGACGGAGTGTTGGTGCTGGATGACTCGGGGATGCAACACGTTGCTTCCCACAAGGTCGACGCGGTGGACACGACCGGTGCGGGAGACTCGTTCACGGGAGCCCTGGCGGTGTCGCTGAGCGAGGGTTTGAGCTTGGTCGAAGCCGCTCGAAAAGCATCGATCGTGGCCGCGATCTCAGTCACTCGCATGGGAACACAAACCTCGTTTCCGACTCAACAAGAAGTCCAACAATGGTTGGCAGAATAATGCAGATCAGGAGTTTCGCCTTCCCAATATTTCTTTGTGGTTCGCCTCACATTGCATCAATCGCAACGGACGCGCCATCAACCGTCCCCGCGTTGGATCCGGTCGATGGCACCCAGCATCCAATCGGAAACGGGTACACTCACCTCGAAGACCATCGAACGCTTTGGTCACTGGTTGAACGCATCTTGAAATACACTGAGAAAGCATGGTCATCATGAATGGAATGACTCGTTTGTTTCTGCTCCTTGTGATCGGCTGGGCGATTTGCCCGCAAGCATCGGCCGAGAATCCGCGATTGTTTGTGTTGACCGACATCGAGAACGAACCGGACGACGCGATGTCGATGGTGCGATTGTTGGTGTACGCCAACCAGATCGACATCGAGGGTTTGGCCGCGACGACTTCGGTGCACCAGCAACGCCGAGTGGCCCCGGATCGCATTCGCACGATCGTGAAAGCCTACGGTGAGGTTCGCGACAATTTGGAAAAGCACGAAACCGGGTACCCGACCGCTCAGGCTTTGCTGGATTGCGTGACCGAAGGGTTGCCGGTCTACGGGATGCAGGGTGTCGGCGAAGGCAACGACTCACCCGCATCGGACGCACTGATCGATGCCGTCGACAGTGACGACCCGCGACCGATTTGGGTCACCGCTTGGGGCGGGCCGAGCGTGCTGGCTCAGTCGCTTTGGAAAGTTCGCGAATCGCGATCGAAGGAAGAGCTCGACGAGTTTGTTTCGAAGCTTCGTGTCTACGCGATTTCGGACCAAGACGATTCGGGACCGTGGATGCGAGCGAATTTTCCGGCTCTGTTCTACGTTGTTAGTCCTGGCTTCCATTCCGGCGGGGCTTATCACCATGCAACCTGGAGCGGTATCAGCGGAGATTATTTTCACGCGAGATGCGACGGGGCCGACTTCTCGTTGGTGACCAATGAATGGTTGGATAGAAACGTTCGCCGCAAAGGGCCGCTGGGCAAGCAGTACCCGCATTGGGAATACCTGATGGAAGGTGACACACCATCGTATTTGAACCTCATTCGCAACGGACTGAGTGATCCAGAGCATCCCGATTGGGGCGGATGGGGCGGTCGCTATGAGTTCTACCAACCGCGGTATCGCAGGTGGTTTCTGCAGGAAGAGACGCGACCGTTTTGGACAGACGCGGAAGACGAAGTCGTGGGCGTCGACGGACGTTGGCATGACTCCAATCACGCGACCATTTGGCGATGGCGGGAAGCCTATCAGAACGATTTTGCCGCACGAATGGACTGGACGATTCGTTCGGTCGAAGAGGCCAACCATCCGCCGGTCGTGAAGCTGACACACTCCGATCGCATCACCGCGAAAAAGGGGGATCTGATCGAATTGGATGCATCATCGTCCACCGATCCCGACGGCAACGCGTTGTCGTTTGAGTGGTTTTATTACGCGGAAGCGGGAACGTTCTTGTGTGCCCGCAGTACGACCGGTCAACCCGTTTCCATTGATGCGTTCGATCAACCCAAAGCAAGCTTCCGTGTGCCGATTCACGGCGTAATGCCGCCCGGCACTGGAACCATGCACGTGATCGTGGCGGTGACCGACCACGGATCGCCAAGGCTCACACGTTATCACCGAGTCATTGTGGATGTGGTCGAGTGATGCGTTTCGCTTTCAAACATTTTCGTTGTCTTTGCCTCTCAATCGTTTGCGGAATGGGGGCACTTGCCTCCGCTCAGGAGACTACAGACGCGGTGACATCGCCTAGCGTGGGCTTGCCTCTTTCATCGAAAGATCCCACCGAGGTCCATGAAAAGGACATCGCCGAGTTCATTGGTCCGAAAGTCAACAGTCGCATCACGCAACGATTCGAAATGTACTGCCCGCGTTCGGAGGAGGATCTGCGTCGGTTGAAAGCGATGGGATTCACGCAGGTGATCCTCGACCGCGTCGAGCTTCACTCAGAGGCAACCAAGATCGGGTTGAAGGTCGTTCTCGGCAATTGGTGGTCGAAGGATACGGATCCTGAGGAGATCGATCGGGGGCTGCGGTGGGCGCGTGCGGTGGAGCCTGCTTCGTTGATCGGCTTTAGCATCCAGGACGAACCTGAACGCAACGCTCCGACGACGCACTTCCAATTTTATGTCGATTTGTATGAGCGTCTGCTGCCGCACTTTCGGCGCGAGCATCCCAATACCCGCATCGAGATTTCACATTGGGGGCCGATGGCGTCGCTGACCAACGCGCAGCTACGCTACTACTCATTGCTCTACCGAGCCGCAGATGCGATGCGCATCATGCCGTATCCTGACATCCACGAAGCGCCGCTCGATGACGTCTATTTCATCATGCAGCGGAGCAGAAAGGTGATGCGGATCGCCGGTCGCGAACTTCCGCTCGTCGTTATCTTGCAAACCTGGGTTCATCCGCCCAAAAACGAGTTGCCTGAGATCGACGAACTGCGAGTCATGGCCTACCAAGCCATGTTGAGCGGTGCTGAAACGCTGTCGTTCTACAACTATGACACGGACGTCTGGGACCGGTCGGCGGGTTTTCACGAGCGGTTCGGTGCACTCATGAACGAGTTGACGGGTTTGAGTGATCGATACCGAGAACATGAGATCGCGACCACTATCAACGCTCAGGGCATCTTAACGTCGACGCTGCGATCATCGGAGGGAGAGGAATCCAAAATTGAGATCAATACTCGACGTCAAAGAGTGAAGGGCTTTTCGCCGTTAGAAGTTCGACAACCTGAGCTCCGTTCGCATGCCGGGCTTCAGTCGACACCGTCTCGCTGACGGACGATCAACAGCAGTTCATCCAGGTCCGTGATCATCTCACGCATCGTTTGATACCGACTCGCTGTTTGCTTCGCGATTGCTTTGGAGACAATCCGGTCCGCTTCCTCGGGGATGTTCCGCTGAGGGGAGCGTTCGCTCGGGGGCGTGGGCTGACGCATGCAAATGTTATCGAACGTTTCGTTTCGGTCTCTGCCTCGGAAAGGTTCGGCGACCGCCATCGCCTCATACAGACAAACTCCCGCTGAAAAAACGTCGCTGCGTTCATCGATATTGCGATCCGAAATCTGTTCGGGTGACATGTAGGTAGGGGTGCCGATCAACAGGTTCGCAGGTGTCAGCGGAGGGAGATCGTAGTTGGTTTCTTCGTGCTCGACTTTCTGGGGCTCGTCATCCGGGGCGTTCTTGCGGATGCGACCTGGACGATGGTGACCGTTTTCGATCGTGGATTCACCCCACACTTTGGCCGATCCCCAGTCGAGCAAAGTGACTTCGCCGAAGTTACCGACCCAGATGTTTTCCGGTTTCACGTCGCGGTGAATGACCCCAGACGCGTGGGCAAACAGAAGCGTCTGGCAGGTGTCTCGGATGATTTCGATGCGGCGATGCAGAGGAAACGCGGCGGCGAC
>JBICHZ010000303.1:0-5086 GCA_043101355.1 Rhodopirellula sp. JB044 | reverse complement strand
CCCCGAAAAGGTGTCCGACACCTTTTTCACCGGGGGCGAGTCTCGATGAAGCTTTTGGCGAGTTTCGCTACCCTGAAATTTGGTTTGACGAATCAGAAACCAGGCGAAAGCAATCCGCTCTGGACTTTCGTGTCATTCGTGTATTTCGTGGCAGAAAAATCACCCACCATTACTCCCGCGGCATCACCCGGCGACTCTCCCACGACTCGACACCCCTTTCCTCACAGGAGCGTTGACAAGCGGCACGAGTCGCTTGAGCGATGTCTCGGCTAACCCCAATGGACATGTTCGGCTGTCGATGGCGATGGGGAATGGCGAGCGTTCGAGCCGTTTTAGCGGATCGGTTGAGGTATCGCGTTGATCCAATCACTCGCTCGGTCCGAGCAGACACGGCTATGCCTCGATAAACCGCTCCAGACATTGATGCGAGAGACTGACGCGGCTATCGACAAGGATTACAGAACGCCCGTCGCGGCGAGAGCAAAACGCGCCGCAATCGTCACGGAGTAATACCGATGGCCCGATCAGCAATCCCACGCCATGTAGACGGTTCGTTTTTGCAGATACCCCTCGATCCCGTGGATTCCGTCTTCGCCACCAAGACCACTGAGTTTGTGACCGTTGTGGTAACCTTGGATATAGCCGCAAATTCCCTTGTTGATAAATATCGTGCCGGTTTGCAGACTTTGGATCGCGTGCATCATCCGGTTGTAATCCTGCGTCCAGAGATACGCAGACAATCCGTCGTTACGTGCGTTGCTGATCGCGAGCGCCTCCTCGAAACCGGAGATTTTAGCGATCGGAAGGACCGGACCAAAAATCTCTTGCTGGAACGCCGTCATGTCGGCGGTCGCGTCGACCAACACCGTCGGTTCCATCCAATTGCCGTTCTCAAACTCCGCACCGTCGGGCCGGCGTCCACCACAAGCGAGACGAGCCCCTTCGGCGACAGTCTTCTCTACAGTGTCGTTGACCCGTTGAAGCCCCGCAGGGCTCGTGCTTGGTCCCATGCCGATGTTCTTCATGGGGTCACCCACTTTTATTTCAGCGACCCGTTTGATGAGCTTTTCGGTGAACTCACCTGCAATTTTCTCGTGCACCAAAACGGACTCGTTGCAAATACAGACTTGCCCGCAGTTGGCGAAGCGGGCCACGACTGCGGCCTCGACCGCTTTGTCAACGTTGGCATCTTCCAAAACGATAAACGGAGCCTTGCCTCCCAACTCGAGAGACAAAACAGTCATATTTTTGGCGGCACTTGCATAGATCGCTTGCCCGGCGGCGATACTTCCCGTCATCGTGATCAACCGTGTACGCGGATCCTCAACCAACGGTATCCCTACCTCACCCGTCGTCCCCGTCACGATACTCAACACACCCGCGGGCAGTCCCGAGGCGTCGATCAGTTTAGCGAACTCGCATGCCGTGACCGGCGTGAGATCATGTGGCTTGAGCACCATCGTGTTCCCGGTAACCAACGCCGGACCAATTTTGCGACCGATCAATGCGAGCGGATAATTAAACGCACACAGTCCAACCGTGACGCCGTGCGGCACTCGGTGGATCAAAAGCTGTTCGTTCGGTGCATCGGCCGGAAAGATCTCACCCGCGATTCGCCGCGCCGCTTCGGCAGAGTATGTCATGTAGCGAATCGTGTCGTCGACTTCGCCGAGGGCTTCCGCGAGCGTCTTTCCTTGTTCGAGAACGAGCAGACGTGCAAAGTGGTCTCGCTGTTCACGCAAACCGTCGGCAATCTTACAGAGATACCCGGCTCTCTCGATCGGAGGTAACGCTTGCCAGGCCGGTTGTGATCTCTCTGCGGCGTCGAGTGCCTCCATCGCCTGCGAAGTACTGCATGCAGGTACCGTGGCGAACGTGACGTTGTCCCCCGGAAACTCGACCGAAATGGTCTGCCCGTGTTCGGCCTCCACGAATTGGCCGTTGATGAAGCACGGGTAATGGCTGATATCGTTAGCAAATTCATTCATGAGGAGACTCGGGTCAAATAGAGGAATTACCGGCAATGGGTTGTTGATTCGGTTGGTAGCGATCCGCGACAACGTGATCGAGAAGGTTTCCTACCTGCCAATGTAAACGGGGGGGCGTTTCTCGACAAAAGCGTTGAACCCCTCCTTGGCGTCCGCGGTATCGTAAAGATTTTCGAGCAAACGCGACTCGACCGCGAGAGCCTCGCCGAGCGGCAACGCCCCACCCTCAGCGATCGCACGTTTGGTCGCTTCTACCGCGAGCGGTGCTGACTTCGCGATCGCCAGGGCGAATTGCCTGACATCCTTCGCAAAGGTTTCCCGTGGGTAGAGTCGATCGAGCAAGCCGATCCGCTGGGCTTCCTCGGGTCGAATACTTTCGCCACTGGCGAGCAAACAGAATGCCTGACTGGCACCGACTACCCGTGGTAATCGCTGCGAACCACCGTTGCCAGGCAACAAACCGAGTCGTGCTTCCGGCAGCCCCAATTGATACTCACCAACCGAGCCGATACGAGCGTCACAGGCCAAGGCAATCTCCAAACCACCGCCGAGAGCGTGCCCTTCGATGCACGCGATAAACGGTTTCGGGCACGCTTCGATTTTTGCCAACGCGGCCTGAGCGGCGGCAACCATCGCCTTGTTTTCCACTGTTGTTTTCGTTGCGAACACCTTGATATCAGCCCCCGCACAAAAAAAACGAGGCAGATTGCTGCGGATCAGGGTCACACGCGTCGACGGATCCCGCGTCGCCTCGTCGATCGCGGTGTGGAAGCATTCGTGGAAAATCATTTCGTACGCGTTAGCAGGAGGCCGGTCGAACAAAATCTCGCCGACGCCATCAACGCTACGAAACCGAACCGGTGAGTCTTCTTGCCGATCGTTCATAACGAGAATTCCTTCATAATTGCTTGATTGTGCTGTCCTACGGTGGGTGATCCTTTTTCGTAATAGAGTCGCTCGCCATTAAGACGAATCGGACACCGGGTCGTCGCGTAGCTTAAACCGCTGTCGCGTTGCACCGACTGCTCCATACCGAGCACGCGATAGCCTTCCTGCTCACGCAGACGATGCCAATCGAGAACGTCGGCACACCACACATCGGCCGGTTCGAGCAAACTCAACCAATGCGACGTCGGCCCACGCTGCAGGTGCTCGGCGAGCTGTGATTTGATTTCGTCACGTCGATGAAACCAACTGTCTGGGGTCTCAAATTTCGAGAGTGTCTCAAGACCGAGTAATCGACCGAGTTGGGGTATGGAAGCCATCGCCAACGCGATAAATCCATCGGCCGTCGCGTAGATGCCATACGGTGCACCGAGAAACGCATGAGCGTTATTGCTCGCCGTTCGCTCGGCCTCGCAACCGCCGTCTTGAAAGTAGACCGTGAGAGGTTCGAACTGGAAGTCGAGAATCGATTCAAGCATGCTTACCTCGACCAAGCCACCTTCACCGGTAATCCCTTTGCGGACAAGGCAGGCCAGGATGCCCTGGGTCAAATGCGAACCCGCAAAGATATCTGCAATCGCCAGTCCCATCGGTACCGGCCCGTCTGCTGCGTTCCCACTGAGAAATGTTAAACCGCTCAGCGCCTGCACGAGCAAATCCTGCCCTGCTTTGTTCACCCACGGTCCGGAATCGCCGTACCCGGTAATCGCGGCGTAGACGATGTCGGGTTTGATCGCTTTGACACTGTCATAGTCCAATCCGATCCGCTGCATGACGCCGGGTCGGAAATTCTGCACCACAACGTCGGCTCTAGCAATCAACTTCCGAACGCTCTGCAAATCGTTGTCATTTTTGAGGTCAGCGCAGAAGCTCTCTTTGTTGCGGTTGATCGCATGAAAAAGAGTCGACTCGCCGTCGATTTGCGTGTTGGAAACATAGTGCCTCCTACAGATGTCGCCGCAATCAGGACGTTCGATCTTGATCACCCGCGCTCCCAGATCGGCGAGCCGCAACGTAGCCGACGGGCCAGAAAGAAACTGGCTGAAATCGAGAACAGTGATCCCAGCTAGTGGTTGTTCGTCGTGCTTAACCATGGAACACCTCTTTGGCCAAACGCTCGTTGGCTTCCCCGAGCAACGGAGCCGCCCTATCGGAGAATATCTTTCGACCGTCAATGCGAATCGGACAACGTGTCGTACGTACCGAGACTTCGGCAGAGCGGTGAACTACCTGTTCCATGTCGACCGCTTCGTAACCGGCGTGACGCATCAATTGTCCGTAGTTGTAGACGTCCGAGCACCAAAAGTCGGCGGGTTCCAAGATCAACAGCCACTCATCCGTCGTCCGGCGTTTCAATGCCGACGCGATGATGCGTTTGATCTCTTTTCGTTTGCGAAAAGCATCGCCCGGTTCCTGTGCGTAGGCCGCCAACTCCCGACACTCGATCAGTTTACCCAGCTCATCGAGCGACCCCATGGAAATCGCAATGTAACCGTCTCGCGTTTCGTAGATACCATACGGTGCGCCGAGATAGGCGTGCGCGTTGCGATGTTCGGCACGCTGCGGTGGCTGACCGCCATCGTTCAGGAAAGTCGTTAGCACTTCGAATTGCAAATCGATCAGCGATTCGAGCAAGCTGACCTCGACCCGACAACCGCGTCCCGTTTTCCCTCGTCCGATCAGCGCGGCCAGGATGCCTTGCGCGAGATGGGTCCCGCAGACCATGTCACCGGTCGCCAAGCCGAACGGGATCGGCGTTTGGTCAGCGTTGCCGGTCAAATGCGTCAAGCCCGAGAGCGCCTGGGCGAGCAGATCCTGCCCGGGTTTGTCCTTCCACGGTCCGCCCCTCCCGTAACCAGTCACTTCACCGTAGATAATTCGCGGATTGAGTTTCGCGACTGAGTCGAAATCCAAACCGATCTTCTCCATCACGCCCGGACGAAAATTGTGGGTCATCACGTCAGCGACATCGATCAGGCGGAACACCTTCTCCAGGTCGTCAGGATCCTTCAGGTTGGCTGCGAACGACTCTTTGTTTCGATTAATACTGTGAAAGACGAGGCTATCACCGTCGACGTAGATGTTCTTCGTCGCCAGTTGCCGACACGCGTCACCGCTGCCAGGACGTTCGACTTTGATGACGCGGGCGCCCA
>JBICHZ010000302.1:0-31971 GCA_043101355.1 Rhodopirellula sp. JB044 | reverse complement strand
TGAGGTCGGCGTAGAAGTATTCTGCGGTTCCTTCCAACGCGGCCGCTTCGGACATCCATTTTTCGCGGTCGATTTGTGGAATCCCCGGCATGGGCAGATTGCTCGGCGGAGGTGCCATCCACAACAGCGCGTAGGTTTCATCACCGCACTGCGTTACGCGGGCCAGACGTCGCTCGAGTACCAGATCGCGATGTTGAGCCACCGATTCGGCGAAGGGCCGCCAACGGGCGACGAAGTTGGTGAAGTTCGCGACAATTTCGTCGTAGGACATCGACGGTAAATGATCGGCTTCCTCCATGATGGCTTGGCGGAGCAATCGTGCCTCGTGGATCAATTCTCGTGAACGATCGCTCGGCATCCGTGCATCGGGAAGATCATCGATCAACGCTTGGATGTATGTCGCGGCGATGATCATTTGGTCGTGTAATCCTCGACGGTCAAACTGCGGGGCGATGTCGCAGATCTTTGCCAGGGATCGGCATGTCGAATCGCATTGTGCGATTTGGGAACGCATCGTTCGGCTGCGGTCGGCTACCGAACGCAAACGGAAGGACACCTCTCGGTAACGTTGATCGATTTCTTGATAGGCGGGGATCAAACGCGACAACGATGAGGACGATTGCGTTTGCGCTCGCAGGGCATCGACCTGAGCTCGCAGTTGATAGACCGAGGGCAACTGAGCGCGGTACTCTCGGTTCGAACGAGCTTCGGATTGAACGGTTCGCATGAGCTGGCTCAACTCATCTTGAAACTGATTCAACGCAACGTCGAACTCATGCAGGTCACGCCGGTGTCGGTCATCGTGGGAAGGCGGCCGCCGGCGGTAACGAGGATCGGAATTACGATCGTTTCGAAGGTCGTCACCCCGCGAGCGGTCGCGGCTGTCGCCGGGTTGTGACGGACGTGTCGGTTCTCGGGGTGGAGTTGTATTGGAGGATGGGGGTGTCTTTCGAGTGGGACCAGCGGCGGGGCCGAGAGGTCCTCCAGGGAAACCGCCGGGCGTGTTGGTCGGGCGATCGCGAGGGCCGGGATCAGGCGTGGGGGCTCCGCCGGCTCGATTTCGGGCCTCCTGCATTTGCTTTTCTGCAATCGATCGGAACAGGCTTTCTAAGAATGAACCGTTCTGTGCCATGGCGGCTGACGCGTACAAACTCGAAAAGCCAAACAGAGCGACCATTCCGATTTGTCGGCAAAACCGAGCGTCCGGCGAGAGGAGTCGCACGAGACGCAAAGGATGTCGAAACATAATGAAGGAATCCGCAGGGAAGTGGAGGAGATAGGTAAGCGACAGTGTATCAGGTTCCCTGCCCCGTTTTGATGCGGGCGAATCGGACGACGACAAATCGTTCGAGGGGATTTCCTAATATTGCTCTCGCTACGCCTTTTTAAACCCGCGCCGATGCTCTCGTCCTTTTCATCATTGCGACAACGCGATACAGAACCGGATCCCGGTGTCTCGCGCCGTTTTGCATTTCGGATCGAGTGCGATCGGGTCATCTTGGTGATAGCGACGCGTCGCGAAGGCGGGCCGGTCGATGTCGACGTGGACTACATCCGTTTGACGCGGGCGTTCGACTCGTCCGTCGGTGAAGTCCCGGGCGAATACGAAGGCGACATCGCCGAAGAGCGGATCGCAACCGACGACCAGCGTCGAACGTCGTCAGGTTCACAACCGACACGTACCGCATTCGATTGGATACACGGTGACGGTTGGCAACGGTTACGAGACGCGATCGATACGCTCGCGACGCGGCACAAAATCGGTGGCGAGAGCGTTGCGGTTTCGCTGACCGGTGACTTCTGTGTGACCCGCATCTCAACGGGAAACGTCGATGACGTGGAAGATGAACTCGGGGCGCTCGCCGGACGGATTCCGCGTTACCTGCAGCTCGGTCCCGGTGGAAAACTGATCGGTCAGATTCGCGAAACGTTGAGCCCCGGTATCGATCACGCGTTGACGGCGGTCGGCAATCTCACGCGGCTGAATGCTCTTTATGAAGCCTTCGTGAGTTGTCATCTCGACGTGGCCTGGATCGAGCCTTCGTTGGTCAGCATGGCGCGAATGGTTGGGATGCTCGGGATTGACGACGAGAAGCCTATTTTGATTGCGGACTCGTTTGGCCAATCGTGGGAAGTCGGCATCACCCACCAAGGTCGACTGTTGTTGGATTACCGACCGGCGGCGGCCCACGATGCGCAGGCGTTCGCGATCGCGGTCGATCAGCACCTCGCGAGGTTGCGTCGTTTTTGCCAGCGTCACCGAGGGATGACGCAGAGCGAATTGAGTGATCTCTACGTGGGCGGTCCGCCGGATAAAGTCGACCAGGTGCTGGCGCATTTCGGGCAGAAAACCAAACTCGATGCCAAAGAGTTTCATTTGCCCTCGTCCTGCGTGAACATGAACGTTCCCGTGGAAATTGAGTCCGACGGGGTGGCCGCGTTTGCTTCGGTGTTGCCATTGATCCAACCGACGGTGATGCAGAGCCCGCCGGACCTTTTGCAAACGATCCGCCGTGATCGTGGGCAATCCAAAGCGATTCGTGCCGTGTTGGCTTTGTGGCCTCTCGCGGTTGCGGCGGTTTTGCTGCTGGCGACGTCTTTGTGGGTCGGTTCGTTGCGGAGGGAAGCGGAACAGAAACACCGACAACGTCAATTCGTTGAAGACCAAATGCGTGCCACACGGGCTCGAATGGCTTCGTTGCAACTGGACCGTTCCTGGGTTCAGCACCTCGTTCAGATACAGAAGAAAACCGAGTCGCCGCCGCTTGTCGATTTGACCCGTCAAATCACGCAGTGTCTGCCTCCGCAGGCCGCTCTGACGGCGGTGCGTTATGACGCTGAGCACAACATCATGTTGACCGGTCGCACCTCCAACGAGGCGGAAATCTATGAGATCGTCGGATACCTTCGCCGGATCCCGGGGATCGAACAGGTCGCATTGCTGGCGACGACGAGCGGTGTGGTAGCGAACGAGTCGCAGTTCGAAATGCGACTGTCGTGGGTTGCCGACGAGGCCGTTGAATCAAATCGTACCGATCGTGCGGACACCGAACCGGTGCAGGAGTTGTAAGATGAATAAGCAGAACGATCGGGTAATCAGAGCGATTGTTGCGTGTGGTAGTTTTGTCGCCTTAATCGTGATCGGGTATCCACTAGTCGATGAAGGTCTTAGGCTTCGCGAGGACCATCGTGCTCTCTCGAAGCTCGAGAAGGATTTCGAGCAATCACAATCGCGTGACGTGCGTCTGCAGCGAATCGAATCGAAGTTGCAAGAACAAAAACTGCAACTCGTAAAACAATGTGTGACCCAAACACGCATTCCGATGGTGCGAGACGAACTGATCACGATGATTCGCGACTGCGGCGGCAGTTTGCGTGCGTTGGATATCGAAGACGAGCAGAAGCGATCGTGGGGCACCGAAGATGATGACCCACGCAGCCGCCGATCGCCCGACTTCGGTACGGAATCGGAATTCAATCTCCACTCACATGAAGTGTCCTTGTCGGTCGTCGGATCGCTCGAGGCGGTATTGGAAATCGTTCGTGTTGTTGATGACCATCACTGGTTGTTGAACATCAACGCGTTGACTTTGGAGCCGGTCGCTGGAGGTGACTCGGTACTCAGCTTAGAGATGAACATGACGCTCTTTGGTCTCATGCATGCCCCTGCGGGGATCGAAGACGCGTTTGCGATGATCGACTGAATCTGACGGTGACGGACTGCCCCGTCCGTCCTAGAACTTGTCCTTATGATGAACTGAACGCTTATGGCCACGGAAGGTATGGCGGAACAAACGAACTGGCATTGGAAGCTGCGATTGTGCGGTTGCCTGATTGCCGCGTTTGTGACCGCCCCACTACCGACGATCCAGTCCGCTGAGCCCGGCGGATCTCTGACGGTTGCACCACTCGGTGTGTCATCGCAGGAAGCGTCCGCGCAAACACTTCCCGCTCCGGCGCAGCACGCCACCACGCCGGTGAACCCGAACGCGACTCATTCGTTTTCACTCAACGCGTCGGGTTCGACAGACGCTAGTCATGTTCATGCGGCGAACGTTGCGAACGACAACGCAGCGGCTTCGTCCTCATCGAGTAGCTATCAGACTCCGGCTCAAGCGACCATCGAAGAGGCGCTCAACCGCCGCGGCAGCATCACGTTTCGCAAGATGCCGTTGCAGGAAGTCGTGTTCTCACTTTCGGAGTTGTGGCAAATCAACATCGTTGCCGGAGAGAAGGTCACCGGCGAAGTGTCGGGCGTTTTTAATGACGCGCCGCTGCGTGACGTGCTCGCGGCGGTTTTGACTTCGTCGGGATACGGTTACACCTCGGCGGGCAGCAGTTTGGTGGTGCTTCCGATTGATGAAGTCGGTACGAGCAGTCCCGAGTTCCGTTCACGCACGATCGCGCTGCCGGTCGCAAATTCCCAACAGCAGAGTTCGATGATCGAAGCGGCAAAAATGTTGCTCAGTGATCGAGGGAAAATTCAAGCGTTCGGCAACGGACGGGTGTTGGTGATTGATTCGCCCGAACGTATCGCCGGCGTTGAAAGAATGTTCAACGAGCTCTCGGCGGGAACCGGATCCTCCGCCGGACAGTCGGGGACGGCGACGTCTTCGATCGGTGGGAACGTGCCGGGGAACGTGGGTTGGGCCCGCACTCGCATCGCGTACTTCACCCCGCAGTACACCGAGGCGGCGGAGATGGGCGTGTCGCTCAGCGAGGCCCTCGGCAGCGGCGTGGTCGCATCGACCCCAGATGCCTCCTCACCGGCCGCGGCGGCCAATTCCGACGCACCGATCGTTGCGGTCTACGAAGAAGAAAACCGCATCATGGTACGCGGCACACCGGAGCAACTGACTCTCGCTGCCGAAGCCTTCCAGCAACTCGATGTGCCGCGGGCTCAGGTGCGAATCTCGGCGTTGATCTATGACGTGAACCTGGAAGAGCTCGAAAGCCTCGGGATCCAGTGGGGACGCGGGACGTTGGGTGGACAGGCCACCGCAAAGACACTCGAGTTTGCCAGCCTCGTGCCTACCGGAGCGATCGCGGAAGCGGGTGCGTCGACGTTAACGATGGGGTCGATCGCAAAAGACTTCAACGCATCGTTGATCGTGGAAGCCCTCGACAGCACCGCGGAAGCCAAACTGCTCGCCAACCCGTCGATCACGGTGGGAGATCGACGGGATGCGACGATCAAAATTGTGACGCAGATCCCGTACCGGACCGCGGAAACACCGGAGCAGTCCACTAGCGACGAAGGGACTTCGGTGATCACACAACAAATTCCAACTGTTGAATTTAAGGAGGCCGGGATCACGCTCGTTGTTCGTCCACGGATCAGCAACGATGGCATCATCGAGATGGTCGTCAAGCCGAAACACAGCACGCAAACCGGCACGGTCAACTTCCTGCCGATTATTGATGAACGCGAGGCGGAGACGACCGTGCGGGTCGCCAACGGGCAAACTTTCGTGATGGGTGGTTTGCGTCAGAAGAAGATTGTCGAAAACGTCTACGGGATTCCGTACCTGCAGGAGATGAAGTACGTCGGTAAGCTCTTCCAGAGCCATAAGACGTCGATCGTGGAAAGCGAATTGATCGTGTTCTTAAAACCTGAGATCGTTAGCCCGTGTCATCCCGGATTGGCTCGCGAACGACAGGCGGCACGGATCTCGATGTGCCAACTCGACCAGATTCCTTACGCGAGCCTCTGCCCGCAGACACCTTACTGCAACGATTTGAATTGCCCGAACCACCATCCGCGGGCTCGGATCAATGGCGGTAGTTCGGAGTTGCAGATGCTCGGCGGTGTCGGGATGACCCCGTTTTCGTATTCGATCGACGAGAACCAACCCTACTATCCGGCCGCAAAGAACGAGGCTTCCTACGACGGTGGTACGTCGATCGGGGACGGGTATTCGGATTCGTCGGGGACACGCAATCATCCGTCGGTGTTGTCGGGGCATCCGCCGGTCAATGTGGCTCCCTATGAAAGCATTCCTGCCCCTATTCCTATGAATCAGTGAGACCTTCGATGAATGTGTTTCACCGCCGCAGTCGAGTGGTTTGCCCATTGGGCGTTTTGTTGGGGTTGATGTTCGCCGGAGGATGCGGGATCGAGCCCGAGACGATTTCGCGCATCGAACAGATGTCGATGCAGAAGTCGTCCGCGTTTGCATCAATGGATCAACCGCCGGAGTTGGACGTGACGCGGACGTCCGGCGAGGGGTTTGTCGTTCCGTTTCCCGATCGTCAAGATCCGTTTCAAATCGTTCGAGCAGGCGCGGCTCCTCAGAACAAGAAAATCACCGCGAGCAATATCAGCGTGGTAGGCTTTGCCAAGCTGAAAGAACAGCAGGCGATCCTCAAGATCGATGATCAGAGTCGCTTCGTTGTCGTCGGTGATACAGTCGGCGAGGTCGAGGTGTTGGCGATCACTCCGCCACGAGTCCGGTTGAGGAATGGTAATTTGGTTTGGGACGTTAGCATGTTCCAGAACCGCTGATGGCGTACAGGCGTTAAGTGTTTCGGACGATCGGAAACGTTGCGGAAATGCGACTTTTCGAACCGACTTGACGTGGCGGTGATCTACGGGGTACTCACCGGGGTGAATCTGAAAAACGCGCCCGTGACGGGTGCTTTGAACTTTGCCCAAACCGCCTCGGTTCTCTCGCTTCATTCGGTTCTCTCGTTTCATGTCGTCTGCTGATAGCATCGCCGTGCCTCGTCCCCGACGTTGGGATGAGCCAATGGACCCGCATATGACCGATGCGGACGTCGATTGGTTGCTCACGCGGATGCCATTTGCCGCGTTGGACGCGAGTCAGTTTCCGAAATCGATTCCGCTCGATGGCGTTTTGAAGAACGACTGTCGGTTGCATCGGTTCGCGCCCGGTCAGGTGATCGTGCGTGAGGGGGATTACGCCAACAGCGCGTTTTTAGTGCTCGAGGGGAACGCCGAATTGATCACGCGTCCCCTGCCTCCGGACGTGCTCGGGCGTCGCGAGGTGGAAAAACGCAGTGGGTCGGAGGCGCTTTGGCAGTTCTTGCGGCCGAGCGGCGTGCGTGAGGCTCGGCGTCCGGAAAATGTCACACCCGATGTTGAATTGCATGATCGTCCGGGGACCGAACACCGGGCGTCGGGAAACGAGAGCACGTCGCCGGACGCCGGCGATGCTAACGTTCAGCCGACGTTGTATCTGCAGGATTTTGGTGGTCTGGTTCGGGCCGGACAAACGGCGAGACTCGTCGCGGGAGAGTTGTTCGGCGAAGTCGCCACGATGCTCCGCGGACCTCACGGTGCAACGGTCGTTGCCGGTGAGAACGCAACGCTGCTGGAAATCCGGTTGCAGGGCCTGAAGATGCTGCAGCGGGATACGGCGTTCGCCGAGCGGATGGAGGAGCATTACCGGCAACATTGGCTCGCGATCCATCTCAAAGAAATTCCGCTGTTGAGGTTCGTTCCCGAGTCCAACCTTCGCAACGTTGTCGAGCACACGCAGTTGAGATCGTTCGGTCGTCTGCAATGGAATGCGGACTATTCCAAAACACGCAAACTCTCGCCGGCCGAACAGATCGAGTCGGAACCGGTGGTTGCTCAGGAAGGGCATCACGTGACCGACCTGATTGTCGTCCGCAGCGGGTTCGGTCGCGTATGTCAAAACTACGGCTCGGCGCAGCGAACGACGGCGTACCTTGGCAAAGGCCATGTGTTCGGGCTCGAGGAGATCACGCTCAGCGTGACCGGTGGAAGCGGGTCACCCATGCCTTTGCAGCATTCGCTGCGGGCGGTCGGTTTTCTCGATACGCTGCACATACCGGTGGAGTGTTTTGCTCGAGAAGTCCTGCCGCACATCCGCCGGTCCGAACTGCCGCCGAACGCCGCCGAGGCGATGTTGCATCGGCCACAGGGACCGACCAAACGAGAACGACGCAGCGTCGCGCGTAAGGAATCGCGTCGTGACGATGCACCGTCGACGACTCAGCAGACCGATACCGCGAGTGTGTCGACCACGGCGAAGACATGGGATGATCTGCCGAGTTCGACCGGAACGTCGTTCGAGCCGACCGGGTTGTTGGAGTTCATCGTTCAGAATCGATACAACAACGGTCGCCAGGCGATGATCATCGACCTGCACCGCTGCACGCGATGCGATGATTGCGTGAAAGCATGTGCCAGCGTCCATGATGGAAACCCACGTTTCGCCCGCATCGGAAACCATCACGAACGGTTGCAGTTCGTCGAGGCCTGCATGCACTGCACCGACCCGGTTTGCATGATCGGTTGTCCGACGGGAGCCTTGCATCGTGACGAGTCGACAGGCCTGGTCAACATTTCCGAAAACATTTGCATCGGTTGTGGTGTCTGCGCGAAAGGGTGCCCGTACGACAACATCGAGATGGTGGCGATCTCGGATCCGTCGGGACGGCCGTACCTCGATATGAAAAGCAAACAACCGATCACGAAGGCAACCAAGTGCGACATGTGCAGCGGTCTGCCGAGCGGACCGGCGTGTGCCGCCGCGTGTCCTCATGACGCGTTGGTGCGGATTGATTTGAGCGAATCGCCGCCGCTGGAAGACTGGCTACGGAGGCGCACATGAGTGTCGTTGAACGAAGGCACAGCGGGGCGGTCTCGATCACCCAGCGATGCAAGACCGCAGCGTCTGGAATCGTCGGCCGAGTGACCGGTGCGGGACGCGCGTACTCGTTTCGGCGTCGGCGAGTGGTCGCGTGCGGAGTCGTGGCGGTATCGTTGGCGTTGGCCGCGTTGCTCGCTTCCGGGATGCACGCGGCGCTCCTGCATTCCGGTGTGATGACAGGATGGATGTTAATTGGTTGCCTGTTCCTTTTGGTGTTGATCGGTGTGCGACGTCGTATTCCGGTCTTGCCGCTCGGGACAATGAGTGTTTGGACCCAGGTTCACATCTACACCGGGCTGTTTGCCGTCGGAGTCTTCTTGCTGCACGTTCCCGCGATTTTGCACGGGCGGTTGATCGCGACCGGGTATCTGGAGGGAACGCTCAGCGGTTTGTTTTGGTTTGTGAGTGCGTCGGGCGTGTACGGGCTGATCGCGAGTCGTCGCATCCCATGGCGTCTAACAAACGTGGGCGAACAAGTCCGTTTGGATCAGATTGCGTGGTACCGAGAGCAGATTTCGCGCAGCGTTTCGGACGAGGTTCAGTCGCTGACCAATCCGGCCGCGATTTCAGTGATCGGTGAATTTCACCGTCGCTATCTCAGTCGTTATCTCTCGGGCAAGCCGTCGTGGTTGTATCTGATTTACCCGACTTCGGTTCGACGACGGCGGGTGCTCGCGGGGCTCGTCGAATTGAATCGATACCTCGACGAGGAAGATTGCCGCGTCTGCGGGCGTATCGCCGCGTTGGTGCGTCGACGCGATGATTTGGACTACCAGTACGCCCTGCAGTTGCGATTGCGGGTTTGGGTGATGCTGCACAGTGCCGCGTCGGTTGCCTTGTTGGTGATGGCGATCATTCACGGAATTCTTGCGATGCGGTTCGTTGAATCATGAGTCGATCTTCCCGACGCGACGAAGTCGATCTGCCTGATCCGCCCCGGATTCAGCGTCCAGGCCGACCGTTTTTGTGTGGACGCGGCCAGCACGGCAACCATTCCGCGGGCGACACGCAGAACGCCACGCCGTGCGCCGAAGGACCGACCATTGCAGGAGAGTGTCCGTTCGCCGGACGATGTCATGACGATTCCACGCCCGGATCGGGCAAGAAAAAGACAGCCGGGAAAAAGGGGGCAAACGACTTTTCACCGTGTCGGCCGGTTCCGACATGGGCGGGACGCCGACGACGATGGACGGCCGGGGTTCTGTTGCTGTTCGCGTTTGCCCTCGTGGGAGTATTTGGCACGTCGTTTGCGCCCGAATTTGTGCGTCCGGGAAATCTTTCGACGTCACACGCCCAAATCCTCACGGGTGATCTGACGGCCGGTGGCTGCACGGTATGTCACGGCAACGTGTCCGCAGAAACTTGGATGGCGATGAAAGAGGCCGGGCATGTGGGAGCCGAAGAATCTCTGACGATGACCGATCGGTGTGTCGCGTGTCACCACGACCGAATCCCCGTGGACCTGGCGACGTCGGCACACAACCTGAACGCGGAAACCCGTCTCGCGATCGGCGAACAACGACGTGAAATTATGCTCGCCGCGGCGACCGATTCGTCGCGTGTCCGCACGGTGTCGGGGGCGGACGTTTCGAAGTGGTGGCCTCCGCCGGCCGTTTCGCAAGACGACGTTGCGTGCAGCGTTTGTCACCGCGAGCATCACGGGGCGGACGCGGATTTGAAAGCGATTACGGACTCGCGCTGCCAAACGTGTCACTCCAATCGGTTTGGGTCGTTTGCCGATTCGCATCCGGAATTTACCAATTGGCCGACGTCGAGCGAACATGCGATCGCGTTCGATCACTCGCGTCACGCGAACCTGCATTTTCCCAAAACGGCGGAAGCCGAAGGGCCGAATCAAATGCTCGCCTCGCAGTTCGATTGCCGGTCGTGTCACATGATCGATCCGGCGATTCAGAGCGACACCCGGGATGCTTCGTTGAATGATTCGATCGTCGGAACGTTGCCGTTTGAGGCGACCTGTGCCGCCTGCCACGACGAGTCGCTCGGGGTGCAAATCGCGAGCGGTCCGGCATTGATTGAACTGCCGATTCTGCCGCGAGAGGTTGCTGAGCAGATCGAGTCGTGGCCCGAGAACGCGATCGGACCACCTGATGGAAAACTATCGGCGTGGATGTTGTTGTTGCTGCATGATCAGGATCCGTCGGTTGACTTCGCACCGCTAGCGAATTTGGCGTTGGTCGATTGGCGGTCCAGACGCAACCAGGAACTCGCGGTTCGATTGGGCAAAGCCGTGCGGGAATTCGCGATCGCGTTGTCGATCGACGGGCAGGCGTTCTTGCTGGATGCCGCCCAAAGAGCGGGAGCCGATTTGGAAACCTCCAAAGCCTTCGCGGGATCGTTCCCGACTCAGGTGATGCGGGACGCGGCCTCGGAATGGTTCGGACGATCGAACGTTTCGGCGAACGATCGTTTCTCGGCGAGGCAGTCTGCAGCGTCGGATTCGACCGCGGCGACAACAGATTCCGGCGGCGATTTGTTGGTGGATTGGTCAGCCGAGGGCGGCGATGATTTATTGCTGTCCGGTGCCGCCAGCGATGATCCTTTGTCGCTCGGTGGTGTGTCATTAAATGGGGACAGCCATTCGAGTTTGTTGGTGCCCGGTGGCGACGCGAACGATCGGGGCTCGGTGAATTGGGAAGACGAACTCGGCAAGCGGTTCGACGCGGCGCGGGCCCAGTCGCTCGGCGGTTGGTATCGCGACGATTTGACAATGTCGATCCGCTACCGAGGTTCCGGGCACTCCGACGCGGTGCTGCGTAGCCTCGTGGAAGTGGCATCGTCGAGCGATCCGGTGATCCGTGAACTGGTGATGCAGCAACCTGCTGTCGCGGCGTGTGTTTCCTGCCATACCAGTTTGCCGTGGAGAGAGCCGCACGAGAATTCGCTCCGCAACCGATTGACGAAGTTCTCTCACCGTCCACACATGGATATCACGGCGCTGCAAAACTGCGAACATTGTCACTCGATGCGGCCTTCGTTGGAAAGGAAAGCGGACGCTCCTTCGTTCGCCGAAGTCGCCCCGCCGTCACCACTCACCGGTGACGCTTTGTGCGACACGATCGGTTTGCTCAATCATGTGTCGGCTCGTCCGGATGGTGCATCCGATGTGTCGCCGCACCTGCCACCGGGAGATACCGACGCGGGTGAAACAGCGCGACACGGTCATTCGGACTTTCTGCCGCTTCGCAAAGCCGCGTGTGCTCATTGCCATACGGCCAATGCTGCGGGGGATCACTGCACGACGTGTCACCGGTATCATGTCGGTGATGTCAGCCAACCATCCACCACCGTCGCCCCACTCGAACCCGTTCGCTAGCCGATACGTTCGGCCGGGATCGCTCACGTTTCGATCGAAACCGGGGATTCGCGATGGATCAAACGAGGAGTTTGTTCGCTCGCTCGTGGACTCACTTCGGCGGCATCGCTGCGGGGTGATTGTTGGCGATCACGGGACGGGGAAGTCAACGTTGCTGCGGGAACTCGCCGCGACGCTCGCCGACGAGATGCCCGGCGGTCAGTGGGTTCAGTTGACTCTGCCTGAAGGTGGTTCGCGATGGCATTTGCGTGAAACGGTCGACAATGTCGCGACCGTCCGTCGGCTCGCGAGACAGACGGAACCAGGCGGGGTGTTGGTGGTTGACGGGGGCGAGCAGTTGCCGGCGGTCTATCGCATGTGGCTGTCGATTCAGATCAAACGTCGCGGCAGGTTTTGTCTGATGACGAGCCACGCGAGCGTCGCCGGGTTTAAGACGTTGTATCAAACGAGTTTGTCGGCAGAATTGATCGAAGAACTCGTGAGCGAACTCTTAGCACACGATTACCCCGTGAAGGCGCCCGAGCACGAGCGAAATGTCAGTACGGAAGTGCGGCGGTATCTCGAAGGTGTCGATCTGTCGGACGTGAGCAACCTTCGCGACCTCTGGGACGATTTGTATGAGGTCGTCGAACGGGTGACCGAACAGTAGTTGCGTTCGTTAGTCGACGTCTTTCATTTCTGCGATGGAGATAGGGAAGTCCGGCGTAGCGAAATTCGCAAACGGTTTGTCGATTTAAAGAGTGTCGCCGATCACTCCGTGATCGGAGCTTGGATTATGAACCGATCACGGAGTGATCGGCGACTATCGTGAGCATTAACGGAATTAAATCAACAACCCGCAAAGAGTTTCGGCTGGGTTGGTGGGTGGCCGAATGTCTTGGCGGCATTCGCTGCGGGTTGCTGGGTGAATCCCGAACGGGCGTTGGCTCGATTACCACTGTCGCAAGGTGATTTTTTTGAAACGGATTTTCATTGCCGGGCCTTTGTGCAGTTGTAGTGCGATCACACCCGATAGGCTGGCTTTGTCGCTCTGTTTGTCGGTCACTTTCATCGTGAGGGCTTCGTTGATGAAGTGTTCGAGTTGGTTGCCTCGGACGACGATTCGATAATCGTTCCACTGGCCGGGGTGGATTCCGTTGCCGAGTGCCTGCGCGTCGGCGAAGGTTTCGATTTGCTTTTTACCTGACGGGCCGATGACGACGCTTTGGCCACGACGGGCGAGGATTCCGCGTCCTTTTTCTTCGTAGAGAATGCCAGCGAAACGGTTGGCCGAGTCAATGTCGGCTTGGTACCCCGAGACAACAAATTCTTTTTCGTCGAGCACGCGGCTGTGGTACTGGATGCCTGAGTTGCCCCCTTCGATTTGGAACTGCAACGCGAGTTCGAAATCGCCGGAGACTTCTTCGTTAAGGATCAGGAATGTGTTTTGGGTGATCGGGGCTTCGTCAGTGGTTCGCCCCACGATGCATCCGTCTTCGACCGACCAAAGGTCATCGCGGCCGCGCCAACCGTCGAGGGACTTTCCGTCGAAAAGTGGCTCGACGTTGCCGCCTTTGAGCGAGCGTATTGATGACGCGAGCGAACTGTTTGCCGATTCACTTTTTGCGGGCTGCCCGGCGCTCGGGTCGTCGGCGCGAACGAGGGCGGGAGTGGCGATGAGCGGAGCGGCGAAAGCAAAAAGGATCGCCCAAGTTGGGTAGCGGAGTAAGGGGGCAGGCATCGGAATGAAGGAAGTTTCGAAGGTGGGGGCGTGTGGAAGAGGGTTACGTGTCGTCGCCGAGATTGAACAGATGGCGGAGGGCTTCGAGGAGGCCACGCGAATGACCGGCCGCGGCATCATCGCGAATGGAGGCCATGGGGGGGTGCAATAGTTTGTTGGTTAGGCGGTCGAACGACTTTTCAATTTCTTTCGTCATGGCAGGGTCGGTAGTGCCGTTGAGTTTGTCAAGCAAGCGTTGGAGCTCTGCCGATTTGACCTGATCGGCCCGTTCGCGGAGTTTGCGTATGACTGGGCCGGTCGCGCGTTGTTGCAACGACGCGATGAAGCGATCGACTTCTTCATCAAGAATTCGTTTTGCTTTGGGCCATTGTTTCTCGCGTTCGCGGCGGTTGCGATTGCAGGCGGCTTGGAGGTCATCGATCTGATAAAGGTAGACGCCGGTTTCGTCACCGATCACGGGATCGAAATCGCGCGGGACGGCGAGGTCGAGGACCAGCATGATGCGTCCGCCTCGTTGAGAGTTCAGACGAGCGAAGGTTGCCGAATCGACGAGTGGTTCTTCGGCTGAAGTGGTCCCGATGAGCAGATCGGCAGACACGATTTCCTCATGAAGATCCTCGAGAGGTTTGGACTGCGCCCCGAAAGAATTCGCGAGGGCGTCCCCCCGTTCGCGGCCTCGATTGATGATGCAAAGATTGTCACTGCCCCCATTTTTGAGATATCGGAGTGTTTCCTCGGCCATCTCGCCGGCACCGCAAAGGACGACCCGTTTTCCGCGGAGCGTTTCAAAGACCTCGGGAACGACTTCACCAACGGCGACACTCGGGACGCTGAGCCGTCGTCGATGGATAGTGGTTTCGGTTTGGACGCGTTTGGCCGCGCGGTTGGCGGCTTGGAAGGCGGCGTGGGTCACCGGACCGGTCGCGCCGGCAACGTTCGACAGGTCGTATGCTTGTTTGACCTGCGACAAAATCTGAGCTTCGCCGACCACCATGCTGTCGAGACTCGCGGCGACGAGGAACAGGTGCTCGACCGCGTCACGGCCCTGGCGGACCGCCATGTGCTCGGCGACAAAGTCCGCAGGCTTTTCCAAACATTCGGCGACAAATTCGATCAGTGCTGTTCGGACTTCGTCGAACGAGAACGAACCGGAGGCGGGTTCGCTGGCGATCAGTCCGCTGCCAAACGGCCCGCCGGCGGCGTAGAGTTCAACGCGGTTGCACGTCGACAGGACGACCAGTTCCGCACCGTCGAACCGCTCGCCAAAGCTCGAGAGAGCCTGTTCGGTGTGCTCGGTAGAGAAGGAAAGTTGTTCGCGAATTTCAACGGCGGCATCATGGTGCGAACATCCGATCATTTGCAGGGTCATGCGATCCCCCGCGATGTCGTTGGGTTTGAGATGTTCGATGTGCTCGATGAGAGCAAGCGTTGGCACGGCGGCACGGTTTCGGCAAACCGATTGTCGCGTATCCACTGCATCCGCACCGTATCGCTCGCGTCGATTGCGTTTTCGACTTTGGTGCCTCCTCCGTGGGACGTGGTCAGCAGGCCCGACATGGCGAGAACGAGGAAGCCAAAGCTGGCCAGGGTGAGATACGCGACTTTGCGACCACGGCTCGCGGGGGCGTAGAGAAACTCGACCGCGGTGGCCGACGCGAGCCAAACGAACAGCAACGCCGACAACATGATCCCGCGGTTCGTCCACGGGATTTCACCGAGTTTGTTAAGGTTCATCACCACGCCCGAGACCAGTCCGATCCCGACCGCCACGGTGCTGACGACGAGACAGCGTCGGTTGAGGTTCTGCAGCGTCTCGAGAGTGGGCAGACGCAGAGCCGATCCGGCCCGTTTTTGCTTGAGCCTCCACGACTGGACCATGTACATCGCACCGGCGAGGAAACCGAACAGGACCGCTGCGGATCCCACCATCATGGAGATCCCGTGTACGCTCCTCCAAAATTCAGTCGCTTCGGTGCGGTCGAACGCGGGAAGGTGGCGAACCGACATCGCCAAGGCGATCATCGCCAAAATCGCGGGCAGGAAGAAGAACCCGATGACCGTGTCGGGCCGGCGCAGATACAAGATGAAGTACGCAATCGCGAGGCCGAGAGCGACCATCAGTGACCAGTCCGTCCAGGTGGCGAGCCGGCCGATCTCGCTGGTGGCGGCACCGGAATCGACCATCGTCGCACGCAGCGACAGGTATACAAAATGAGTGAAAATGCCAACGAGCATCATGACGAGGCCCGCCAACCCGCGACCGGGCAGCGGACGGCCGATCAGCCGGAGCAGTTCAATGGCGAGGACGACGAGATAACTCGCGGTAAAGCAGGTTACCGATATTTGCTGGAGTATGGGGAGCATCGCCGTATCTTACACTGAGTTTGAATTTTTTCGTACTCGGCAGGGATCGGCAGAGGGGACGGCGGGGGCTGGAAATCTTTTGCTGCCGGTTTGTTTGATGGCGGTGTGCGAGTAGATTTTGGGGATGAACAACACAATCAAACTCGCGGTCCACGGGGCCGCCGGACGAATGGGCCAACGCGTGGTTGCTTTGGCGAGCGGCGCGGACTCTGTCGACGACGCATCAGGCTTTACCGTGGTCGGTGCGATTGACCATGCCGAACACCCCAAGAGCGGTCAGGATGCCGGCGCGGTCGCGGGGCTCAGCCCGATCGATGTGCCGATCTCGGCTCAGTGGCCTGACGACGTTCAGGTGGTGATCGATTTCTCTCTGCCCGAGGCGCTCGATTCGTGTGTCGAACACTGTGTTGCCAACAATCTACCGTTGGTGATCGCGACCACGGGGCTCAGCGAGACGCAAAAAGGATCGCTCGCCGAAGCAGCGAAATCGATCCCGATCGTGTGGGCGCCGAGCATGTCGTTGGCAGTGAACCTGTCGATGAAGATGGCCGAGCGGATCACCTCGGCACTGCGTGACGTCGCCGGCGGCGTGGATATCGAAATCCTCGAACGCCACCATCGTTTCAAAGCGGACGCACCGAGCGGGACGGCGCTGAAGTTCGGCGAGCTGATCGCGGACGCGATGGACGCCGACGAACCCGTCAAACATGTTCACGGACGCGAAGGGCATACCGGCCAACGGACGCGAAACGAAATCGGATACCACGCGATCCGCGTCGGCGATAACCCCGGCGAACACACGATCGTGTTCGGGATGTTGGGCGAGAAAATTGAGTTGAACGTTGCGGCGAGCAATCGTGACTGTTACGCCTCCGGTGCCCTGGCCGCGGCAAAATGGTTGATGCAGGGCGAAGCGGGAGGCCCCAAACCGGCCGGGATGTACAACATGTTCGACGTGCTCGGGATGGCAGGCGGTCAGTGATGAGCGACCGAGTACGCGTCGGCAGCGGAAGGGGCGGAGGCGAGAAACTGCATTTGGCGATTTCGACCTGCCCGAACGATACGTTCGCCTTCGCGTCGTTACTCGAGGGACGTGTCGACACCGGTGGTTTTGAGTTTGAGATTGATCTGCTCGACATCGACCAACTCAATCACGGCCTGCTCGAAGGAAAGTTTGACGTCGCCAAGACCAGCTTTCACGCGGCATTGACGATGACCGAGGAGGTGGTCGTTTTGCCAGTCGGTTCGGCGCTCGGTTTCGGTGTTGGGCCTTTGTTGCTCGCGGCTGATCCGGGCGAGTCGCCCCGGCCGAGTGCGTCGGGGGGCGACGGGCAATTGACGCTGTGTCCGGGAGAACTCACGACGGCGAAATTGCTGTTCGATTTGTTTTATCCCGGGACGACGCCGGTCGAGCACGTGGTGTTTTCCGACATCATGCCCCGGCTGAGCGAGGGGACTGCGGATTTCGGCGTTTGCATTCATGAGGGGCGATTCACGTACGAACAGGCCGGGCTGCACCGGGTCGCCGATCTGGGGGAGCGGTGGGAGTCGTCCACCGATTGCCCCCTCCCCTTGGGAGGATTGGTCATGCGGGTGAGACACGAGGAGGCGACCATGCGGCGAGTCAGCGAGGTGATTTCGCGTTCGCTCGCGATGTCTCTGGACGCTCCCGAAACGGCTCTGCCGGCGATGCGGCGTTACGCTCAGGCGATGGATGACTCCGTATTGATGCAGCACGTCGATTTGTATGTGAACGATTGGACAGCCGACTTGGGCGAGGTTGGACGCGATGCTTTGCAAAAATTGAGTGAAATGGCCGGGCAATCCGAAAAATCCACTGAACAGTCATCGCGGTTACGCGTTCTATAAGCAGACGCCCTGATTTCTTGCCAGAATGTGGCAACGAGACTAGTCTGCACGTGGTGAAGGATCGCTTCTTTTCTCCTCTCTCATTCCTCGATGCACGGCCGCATGGATCCCTCTTCTGCAATCCGACCAGAAGCATCGACGGTGCACCGCGCCGAATCGACCGGGGAGGCTCTGCCTGAGGACAGGGATTCCGCTGAAAACGGGGCCGCACCGTTGTCGGTCGACGAACAGGAACTCGAGGCGGCCGAGACGGTCATCCGCCAGGACCCGCGTGGGTCGCTCTCGGGAGCCTCGGTTGACGGATCGGCGTCCCCCGAAGGCTCCGGCGGGGCTGGCTCGGACAGCGGTTCACGTTCCGGATCGCAATCTCGCGCCGGCGGATCCGGCAGTGGGTCGTTGCCTCGGCCGGCTCATCACACGCCGGCATCGCTGACCCGTGATCTGCAAGGCCAGCGGCTGAACCATTTCGAACTGCTCGAACAAATCGGTGGTGGCGGGATGGGGGCCGTTTTCCGTGCCCTCGACGAACGGTTGGGACGAACCGTGGCGGTGAAGGTGGTCCCCTTCGCCGCGGGCGATCCCGATTTGCAGCGGCGGTTTCGCAACGAAGCCCAAAGTGCCGCGAAGCTCGATCACCCGCTGATCGCACGCGTTTTCGAGGTCGGTAATGACGGGCCGTGGTACTACATCGTCTTCGAATACATCGACGGCCGAAACATCCGGGACATCGTTTCGGGCAGCGGGCCGTTGTCGCTCGATGATGCGGTCTACTACACGTGTCAGGTTGCCGAAGCGATCGGCCACGCGTCACGTCGTGGCATCGTTCACCGTGACATCAAACCGTCCAACGTCGTGGTGACGGAAGAAAGTTCGATCAAACTCGTCGACATGGGTTTGGCCCGGTCGGAGAGTTTTGACACGAGCGAGGACATGACCGCCAGCGGCGTGACGCTCGGCACGTTCGATTACATCTCGCCCGAACAGGCGCACGACCCGAGACTCGCGGACATCCGCAGCGACCTGTATTCGCTCGGCTGCACGTTCTTTTACATGTTGACCGGATCGCCACCGTACCCCGGCGGGACGATGTTGCAGAAGTTGCTCAATCACGGCAACGCGGCGATCCCTGACATTCGCGAGCATCGTGAGGATGCCAGTGACGACTTGGCCGCCATCGTGCGGAAGATGCTCGCCAAGCAGCCCGACCAACGTTATCAAAATTCACAGAGCTTGATCGCCGACCTGCGTGAGTTGGCGTTGCGAGAGAACCTCCGCCGCAGCCGTGGTGTTGATGCCGTTGCGGTCGAGGACGATCGTGCGATCTTGCACCGGTTGCTACGTCATTTGCCGTGGGTGGTCGCCGCTTCAGTTTTGGCGGTCAGTGCCATCGGGCTCGAGATGTTCTCGTGGCAGGAACGAAGCGAGTTCAGCTCGCAGGTGGCATCGACGGTTCCCGATGATGCACTGGAGTCGGTTCCGGTGTTGAATCCGGCAGACGGACTTGCTTTGCCTGGGGAAACGACCGGGCACGCGTCGTCCGGTGTCGTGGGCAACAAGCCACCGAGTTTTACGCGTTCGTCCAATCCGGCCGATCGACGCTATCCGTCGCAGGGAACGGGAGGCTCCGGTGCAGGCGATGGTACTCGTGGCGGAGGCGGCAGCCTGATCCCCGGTGCTGACTACGCTGCGGGAAACACGTCGGCGAATTCGGGGAGGATGATCGGCCCGAGTCTTCCGGCCGCGATGAGTTCATCCGAACGGGACTTGCTCGATCCGAGTGAGGGCCCTCGACTGCCGATCGCGGGGCCGATGCAACCATCAGTGACCCCTTCGATGTCCAACCAGTCTCCCGCGATTGTCGACGTGTTGCCTGGACTCGATCCTCGCGGCCGTACGACGACGCCGGACCTATCGCCGGGGGCACCGCCGAGTGCCGTGGCGATGGGCAGCGACGAACCGCGGCGAACCGGGATGAGCCGATTGCCGAGTGACCCACCGAGTTTGCAGAATTTTCCCCTGCCGATCGGATCCGAGGCGATTGTCGATGACATCGACGACGTTCCGTTGACGCCGCGTGTGCCCTCGTTTGGCGGCATGGACGAGGGTGCGAACGATCCTTCTGCGATCGCGATCAGTCGTTCGGATTTGGAACGATCGCTAGCGTCGGGAGAGTCGCCGGAAAGAACGACGATCCTCGACCCTCCGCATTTGGTTCGGATCGTTTCGGCCGATGCGATACAAAGCATGGCGATTCGAGAGAACGCGCAAAATGACGGTGTGGTGCTGACAACGACGCTCGCCGATGCGTTGGAATTGGCCCGTAGGCATCGTGTCGAACAGATCGACATTGATACGCCAATGCTGGCCAGCGGTCCGGTCACTGTAGAAGAGGATGATCTCGTTATTGCCTCCTCGGTTCCCGGCGGCACGGCGATCGTGTTCACGTCCAATCGTGACGTCGACATGCAACGCAGTGACATGCTGTCGATCGGATCGAACCGAATCGATTTGGTGGACCTGCATCTTTACTGGACCGTACCGGCGAGTGAAACCGATGGCGGTTCGATGTTGGCGATGAACGATAACCGTCAGGTGCGTTTAACCGACTGTTCGATCACGATCGACAACCCTTCGCGGCGAGACGAAATTCACGCGTTCAATATCATCACCGACCCGGACGCGATCGAATCGGGAGCCACGCGATCACCTTTGGCGACGAGCGTACGAGCGACGACGTCTCGCTCCGGGCTGACAGATCCGTTACCGCTGATTTCGATCGAGTTGTACAACGTCATCGTTCGGGGACAGATATCCATGTTGCGGATGGATGTTGCCGCGGAGCTGCAGTTGCTCTGGGAGAACGGCTTGCTCGCGGTATCGCGACGGATGATCGAAACGGGTGGTTCGATGCAATTGCCGCAGCCCAAATCGGGGTCCATTCGGTTGTCGCTGCAGCGGTTGACGGCTTATGTCCCACGCGGGTTGTTGTCGATGCGGTTGGGTGTCGGCGGGATTCATCCCGTCGCGATCGAACGCCAGGCCGAAGAAAGTGTCTTTGTCGTCGGTCGGGGCGTGCCCCACGTCGAGATCACAGGAATTTCACGCGAGGACGAGTTGCAATCGTGGCTGCGGCTGCGGGGAGCGTCGAACGCCTACGAAGCCGACACAACGTTGAGTGATCCCTTGTTCGTGGTTCGCGATCAGGCCGGTCAGAAAACCACAACGACCTTGAACGATTTGATCGTGAACCAACCGGATTGGGCCGATGAAAGAACTCCACGTTGGGTGGTTCGCTGGTCGCAACCGTTGCCCGATTCGGTTTCTGTGAGCAGATTGGTGCCGGCCGATTTTCGCCAAGATGGCTCATTATTCGCAGGTTTTCAGGAAAAAAGCTTGCCAAAAATGCCGATGCAGCGAACATTGGACTTCACAACGACCGATGTCCCCTAGCCGGGACCGTTTCGTATAAAATGCGGTCGTGGAATTTTGCGGTTCCATCGCCACGGTCGTTTGACTTTGCCCCCCAGGGGTGATTTTAATAGTGGCGGTTGAAGTCCCATTGACCGTGACGCCCACCTTCTTAACCCACCGACTCAATCAGGAAACAACTTTATGAAACGTTTGGCTCTCGTGTTCGGCCTTTTTGTTTGCTTTGCCACACCTTCGTTCGCGATTAGCGAATTCGGCAAGCAGTTCAAGGCTCACGTCATGGAATCGGAAGCTCCCGATGACTTCAAAAAGGCCGTGAAAAAGGCAAACTGCTACATTTGCCACGTCAAAGGCGAAGACAAAGACGAAGTCCGTAACGAGTACGGCGTCGCAGTAGGCAAGTTCCTCGACGCCGAAGACTTCCCGAAGGACTACATCAAGAAGAATCCTGAAGAGGCCAAAGCTAAGATTCTCGAAGGCTTCAAAAAGGCTGGCGAAGAGAAGAGCAAAGACGGCCGCACCTTCGCCGACAAAATCAAAGCTCACGAGCTGCCCGCGACGGACGCTGGCATCTAGAGACGAATCAGTCTGTAGATTGCCCGTCTGGTGAAAAGCTTCACCAAAAAAACGCAAACCATCGATCCCGCAGAAGCAAACGCCTCTGCGGTTTTTTTGTGCATCGCAAGTAACGCCAATCAATCCCCGTAGCGAATGTCGCCAAGACATTCGGCCGCCCCACCAACCCAGCCGAAACTCTTGGCAATTTTCGCCACGGCGGGTTATCCGATGACGTCGCAAAGTAGGCCGGTCAAGACGCCACGCAGCGCAAGTCAGGCAACCAGGCAATCCCTTTTGCCGGAACAGCGTTTTGCTTGTGATGGCCTACAAGCTCCACCCCGGTGATATGCTCGATCCAGTTGACGGCGACGATCTGCCGGACGAAGGTTCCTTCCCGGAGCACCGCAGACAGATCGCGGGCTGTACAAGTCACGCCCAATATTCGAGTCTATCCTCGACACATGATTGCCTCGCGAGTTTAACGCGGGCGTTTCAATGTCACCTCCTCGACCCAACGCATAGAAATTGGATTCACGAATGATCACGACACGATTCACCCGCGGTGAATGGATGGCCGCGGTGCTGTTGTTTTTCCCAATGGTCTCCATCGTTGCCGCCGATGACCACGGACAACGCATTGCACTGTTCAACGGTCACGATTTGGAGGGCTGGTACGCTGACGTCCCCGACGCCGACAACACCCCCGAGGTCCAACCGAGCTTCATCGTCCGTGACGGAAAATTGGTTAGCATGGGAGTGCCGCGCGGCCATTTGATCACAACCAAATCATTCCAGGACTATCGCCTCGAAGTCGAGTATCGTTTTCCCGGCGAGCCCGGCAACTGCGGCGTCTTGGTTCACACCGATGGGGAGCGACCCCGTGTGCTCTACAAAATGTTTCCCGCGTCGCTCGAGGTGCAAATGCAACATCAGTCGGCCGGTGACTTTTGGTGCATCCACGAAAACATTCGGGTACCCGACATGGAGAGTCGCCGGGAGGGCCCGAAAGAGAACTGGGGCGGCAAACAAGGGCAGTCGCGACACATCCTGAACCTGACCGACGGCAGCGAGAAGCCGCTCGGCGAGTGGAACACGATGATCATTGAATGCCTTGAAGACAAAGTCCGTGTTTGGGTTAACGGCGATCTGGTCAACGACGGCGACCAGTGCACCGCCACTCAAGGCCAAATCGCATTACAAGCCGAGGGTGCCGAAGTTGAGTTCCGCAAACTCGAGTTAATGCCGATCGAGGAGTTATCCCAAACCAACAACGACTAAGCCCCACGTTGCCCCGTCTGTTGGAGACGAGCACCCTCGCATCATCCCCTCATCCCAATCCATTCCATCACCCAACACGCCATTACACCTTACCTACCCATTCAAACTTCTCGGCCAGCAGTTCTGTTTCGCCGTCCCAACGATAGGCGACCAGTTTGCCGCCCTTTGCCACGCTGTAGTCGGTGCAGGCCACGTTTGCAGCCAGTGGCGTTGGGGGGCCCGTCAACCAGTAGTGACCGACGAAGACCGGTACGGCTTCGTGCGGGTAGACGTCCAGGCCCGATAGATCATCCGCAGGGATTGGCATCTCGGGCACGTCATCGTTGCCGAGATGATGTTCACGATACGTTCGCCTCTCGCCGGATTCGTACCACTTGATCCGCACCGAAGTTCGTGAGTGTCCCTCTTTGTCGACCACGCACTGGCCGGCCGGTAGTTTCAGTTCCGGCCCCTTCAAAATGTTTTCGATCGCGGTGTAGAGATTGCTGCGACGGTCTTCGGAAACGGCGAGAAAGTCCGGCGTGAACCGCCCCATGATTTTGATTGCCTCATTGATGCAGTCGATGTGTTTGAATTGCCAGGATGCGTGAGCGACCCGGATCCCTTCCAGTTCGATGGCGGCCGGAAGCGTTCGGAACCAAGCGATCGCGTCCGCTAATTCGTTTGGCGAGAGTTGATCCAGCGTTGCCTGATGCTGTTTCAGATTCTTCGCCGAGTGAACTCGAAACCAGTCGTCCTGTGTGCTTGGCCGACGAGTATGAAACGCGATCGCGTTGTATTCGTGATTGCCCATGACCGCGAGAGCATCGCCCGCGTCGACCATTGCCCGAGCGATCGCAATCACCTCCCCGATCGCCGGCCCCCGATCCACAAAGTCACCGGCAAAAACAACCGTCCGGTCCGAATGCCGAAACCCCCGCCCATGCCGTTGATACCCCAGCAAAGCCAACAATGCCTTCAACTCCTCCGCATGCCCATGGATGTCGCCGATGATGTCGTAGCACGGTGAAGAGTTCATGGCATTTCCCAACTTGCAAAAGGCTGGCGTTAGGCATTGGAGGGCTCAGTCATTCGATAAGTTCGCTCGCCGGTCACAGTCTTTCTGTTCGAGCTTCTCGTAGACGAACAACGAAATAGTGTTCACGACAAGGAGCTAACCGCCAGGAGAACATCCAACCCGAAAGTATCGACAACGCGGCGGTCCCTACGCCTCGGTCTTGGTAGGTGGCGATACAGTCACTCGCAAGTCGACGTGCTGAAGGGGTCTCGAAGACGTTGATGTCGGAGCATGGGGGCGATTCGCACGATTTTGATTCGCACGATTTTGATTCGATACGGCGAGACGGCTTGATGCGATGGCAGCGCAGGGCTTTTGACGGCCCCGGATTCGCTGGTGTGGCAGTTTCTGCCGGCGTTGTCGATCGTGAAGCGGTGCTAGCTGCCGGAAAAGTTGAACAGATGTTTTTCGCCGCGAATGATCAATTGGTTGTCGACCGGGGCGGGCGTGGCGTCGATCGTTTCGCCAAGTTCGTTGGTTGCGACGATTTCGAACTGCTCGGAATCTTTGATCACAACCACGGTGCCATCGCGGTCGCAGAGATAGACGTGTCCGCCGGCAGCAACCGGCGATGCGTAGATGTTGTCGAGCCCGCGGACCCGTTGGGCGTTGTAGTGAGGCGTGCCGGTCTGGGCGTCAACGCAGGTCAGCACACCCGATTTGCCTTTGTAAAAATACAGCCGGTCTTCGGATAGCAGCGGAGAGGCGATATCCGGCGTGTTGCGTTGGATCGTCCAGAGGACGTTGGTGGTGCCTTGAATGTCACCGCGTCCGCCGACACGAAACGCACCGAGGAACGCGCCGCGATGCCCGCTGGCGATGTAGACCACGCCGTCGCGATGAACCGGGGATGCCGCCGGACGTTGGGTCTGGCCCGCACACCGCCACAATTCCGCGCCGCTGTCCAGGTCGTATCCGCGGGCGTAGTTTTCGCCGGTGGTGATGACTTCGGCGCGGCCGCGAAAATCCACGATCAACGGGGTGCCCCAATTGGTCGGTTCGTCCCGATCGACTTCCCAGATCGTCGCGCCGGACGCTTTCTCGATCGCGTAAAGTTTGGATTGGCCTTCGTGGTCCCACGGGAGGATGATGCGATCCTCGGCGAGAACCGGTGAACTGCCTTCGCCGAAACCGTTGCGGGTGGTCATTGGGGGAAAGTCGGTTCGTTTCCAAACCAAAATTCCGTCCATCGTGTAACAATACAAACCGCGCGAACCGAACGAAGCGTAAACGTGCTCACCGTCGGTGACCGGCGATGCGGAGGCGAATCCGTTGGTCCGGTGCGTGCCCTCGTGTGGGGCAGCCTCCGTAGCGACACGTCGCCATCGTTCTCTGCCGGTCTCGCGATCGATGCACAGCAAAACGAAATCATGTTTTGCGAGGTCACCACCGGACAGGCCAACCGCGGAGACCACGAACACGCTGTCGTCCCAAACAACGGGCGAACCCGCTCCACGGCCCTCGATCGGGACCTTCCATTTCAGATTAGTGGAGTCGTTGAATCGGATCGGAGGATCGGCATCCGGGGCGACTGCGTTTCCGTCGGGACCACGCCAGTGTGCCCAGTTGTCCGCGTGAGCGAATGAACCCAACAACGCGATGGCAATGAATGTCGCGCAGCGAAGCACGCCAAAGATCATTTGATATGTCATGAGACCCGGATGAGCGAGCGAAGAGAGGAGAAGCGAGTCGCCAAGGGTCGGCGATCGCACTCCAGTTAACAAGAAGTCCGACCGGTTGGTCAATCGCACCGCGTCATATTCTGAAAAAGGAGTCTCCGGACGTTGGCCTGGGCAATCGATTACGCCGTTGTTTCGAGACTCGTGAGCCGAAGTGCGTGAGCACTCGGGTTCTGGGCCGGTTGGGTATCAACATCCTACGACGGTTCTACCTCGAGGCCTAACGGCCGTTCGGCTCACAGGGTTTGGGCTTTGCGCGGCCGCGGTTACTACGAGAATAACCGCGGCTAACGCTGAGCGGATCGAGACGTTTCGGATTGGTTCTTAGAACGTCAGCCCGAGGAACTCGTCGAGATCCTCATCCGAATCGTCATCGTCTGCAAAGTATGAATCGACGGCGTCGTTCCATGCCGGTGCGTTGGACGGCAATGTGCCGGCGGCCGTTGACTCGCCTTCACCCCCGAAGGTGTCGAGTCGATTCAACTCGTTGATCACCTGCAACGCATCGACCGCGGTCAGCTTGGTATCGCCGTTGACGTCGATGAAGTAATCACCCGCCGTTGCCTGGATCCGGACTCGCGATCCCGCTTCGGCTTCGGTGACACCCGAGTTGAGTTGATTGATGATGATCAACGCATCGAGGGAGGTGACATTGCCATCGCCGTTGACATCATACGCGTTGATATCGTTGGTCAGCGTGTCGATTTCGATCTCAACGTCTTCACCGACCGGTGGGTCAAAGTTGCCGAAGATCGGCAGAGCGAACTCATCGCCCCACTGCGTCGACAGATCATTGCCCAACGGCGCGGGGCTGTACGATGCGAAGTTGGTGTCGATGTCCGCGCCGGTGGCGTCGGAAACCCAGAAGAAGAATTCGCCTTGCTCGTCCGGCAAGACACCCTGGCGTCCCTTCACCCAGATACCGATGTCGTCGATGCCGTCGAGGTTGAGGTCACCGGCGACCGGTTTGTCGGTGAAGCCGCTGAGTCCGGCGAAGCGTCCGAAGTCATCGGTCAGCGCGAGTTCCATGTCGGCGACGCCGTCACGGTTGGAATCGACGATGAGAGTGTTGGTGTCGTTGACGTAGACGGCCAAGTCGTCTTCCGCGGGCGTTCCCGGGGTGCCCTCCAGACCGACGTTAACGAAGTTACCGACCAACGGGATGCCGTTGTAGTTAGCGGGGATGATCTCGCCGAGATCGATGGTGTTGTTACCGTTGGTATCGAGGTACCAGTTTTCGCCGTCGAACAAACCGATCTCGTCGCTCGGACGTCGCCCGGCGGCGATGTCGGCGAGATCCGCTGCGCTGGTGAAGAAGTTACCGGCGACCGGTGCCGCGTTGACTTGATAGGCACTCACGGAGGCGTCGTCGCCCACACCGTCGTCATCGGTGTCGATCAGGAAACTGTAGGCGCCGTTGAACCAACCGTACGCACCGAGTTTGTCGAATCCGGATGCCGCCGCGCCACCACCGGCGCCGAAGTTGCCGGCAAACAGCCCGTCGCTGATACGGCCGAACTGGTAAACGAAGTCACGGTTGGTCGCGTCGTTATCCTGTCCCTCCGGATCCCAAACTTGGTTGCCGTTGATGTCGACGTAGACGAGTCCTTGGCTCCACGTGCCGACTTCCGGTCGGCTGTCGACGGTGAATCTCGCGACAAAGTCACCGCCCGGAATACCGTCACCACTGGAAAGATTCAGGCCGCCGAGCGGACGGTCCGAATCGCTCTCGCCATCGAGTGCGTTGCCCGCCGGATCGATCAGTGTGTCTTTGATCGTCAGCGTGAATCGGTCGTCCGGGAGAGCTTCGGCAAAGGTCAACACAATGTTTCCGGTTGCTTCGCCGTCAATAACTGCTGCGTCGGCGTTGAAGTTAATGCCTGCGATTGGCATAATTCCCGAGTGGTCACCGACGACCGAAATCGTGGATCCGTTGAACACGTTCGACAACGCGTCATATGGGAATTTCGCAATGCGTTGGACGAAATCTTCGATCGCTATGGTCAGGGAATCGACCGCGGGTGTCGGCCCTTGATCGACGTTGTCGGGTTTCAGCGTGAAGAGGTCATAGTCGACGTCGGAGATGGTCACGTCGGTGACCCGTGGGCCCTGGGTGTCGAGGAAAATTTCGATTTGCTGCGCGTTGTCGCCAATGCCATCGGCGATCGAATTCAGGTTGCCCGCCAAGTCCTCCGCAGTAACGAAGACTTCTCGCAGTCCGTCCACGTTGCCGAAGAATGTGGTGTCGTTGAGGTCGAAGAGGAATTCGTTTCGCCAGGTTCCTTGCGGGTACGCGTCGTCTCCGTCGAGCGGTGCGGCAACGGTCGTGACCGTTTCGGTGCCCGGATCGATGGTGTCGTTGTCGGTAGGATCCACGAACAGGTAAACGATTGCATTGGCTTCCGCCGTACCGGCAAATACCGGACGCGTATCGTTGGTGATCAGATCGTTCAGCGTCGTGGGGACGAACGCATCGCCGCTGTCGTTATCGACCACCCTTCGGATTTGCACGGGCGGGGCGACGGTGTCGATTTCAACGTCGAGCAGGAAGTCTTCGCTGATGTTACCGGCTCGGTCTTCGACTTCGAGTTTCAGATTGTGAATGCCATCGGCGAGCAGCGGCAGCGTTTCGGTGATAAACGTATTGGCGGTGAACATCGCTTCGAAACCGAGCAGCGAGTTGTTGGCGTCCTCGCCCGCATCGGTTGACGAGTCATACAGAAGCACCTCCGCCGAGGACTCCAACCGATCGTAGATGCGGAATTTGAAATTGTCTTGGAACAGGACTTGGTGGAGATCGACATTCTCATCGTGGGAAGTCATCGTGACCGTCGGCGTGTTGTCGTTGGTCACGTTGTCGTCGTTATTGCGGCCCGAATCGCTTGCTTCGACCAAATCGAGGAACGCGGTGTTGGGTTGGATCGTGTCGACTTCCAATCGGATGGTGTCCGACGTGGCCACGTTGCCACCCCAGTCTTCCGTCAAGGCATAAACGTCGTAGACCCCGTCGGCGAGCGGTTCGGCGGTGATTTCCCACATGCCCAAACCGTCGTCGTCGGTGGCGCCGGCGATCTGTGCTTCGACATCGGTGTAGTCGGACCCAACGACTCCGGTGCCGATGATCAGGAGGTCACCGAAGGGAACTCCCGCAGCGTTTACTTTTTGAGCAAACAAGGTGATGTCATTCATCACATCGCTGCGTCCTTGGAAAGCGATCTCTTGGATGTTGGTGACGTTGTCGTCGTCGTACATCCCGGAGTCACTCGAGGAGAGGATGTCGATTGAGGTTGCCGGGTCGACCGTGTCAATCTCAACCGTCAACAGGAAGTCGGGGCTGATGTTGCCGGCCCGATCTTCGACTTCGAGTTTGAAGTTGTGCACGCCATCGGGGAACGGTGTTCCGGCGGGCGTGTTGAGGTCTTGGCTGACCGTGCGAATGATTTGGCCAAGGTCGGTGAGGCCTGCCAATTCAGCGAACGAATCGTAGACGAGCACTTCGCCGGTGCCCGAACCTGGGCCAGCCGGATCGCCCGTTCGCCAGTACAAGCGGTACTGAATGTCATTCGGCGGCGGGTTGTCTTGGCCGTCAAGCGTGTCGTTGCCGATCATTTCGAAATCGAGCAAGCCCGATCCGGTAATGTTGTCGGTGACACTGTGCCCGTCGTCGTTGAGAAGATCGAGATACGGTGTGTTGGGAACGGCCGAGTCGATCACGACTTCGAGGGCCGCGCTGCTCACGCTGACGTTGCCGGAAACGTCTTCGAGTTCAACGGTCAGGCTGTGCGTTGCGTCATCGAGCGGTTCGGTTGTGATCTCCCAGTCGCCTTGGCTCGTGGCGACGCCCTGGCCGACGAGTTCGCCACCGGAGAAGACTCGCACGATGGAGTTGGGTTCGACGCCGGTACCGCCAAGGGCGAGTGCCTGAAGTCGCGTGACGTTGTCGTCGTCAAAGATACCGGTGTCGGCAACCGACAGGAGGTCCGGTGCGGCGGGCGTTGCCGGTGCGGTGGTGTCGATGACGACCTGCAAAGGTGTGCTGACTGCGGCACGCCCGATCGCGGGTGCGTCGGCATCGTCTTCGACGCGAACCCACGCGGTGACTTGATATTGGCCATCGGCGAGAGCGGCCGGGACGGTTGCCGACCACAGGGTGCCAGTGGTCGGTGCGGTGCTGCCACCGGCGAGGTCAGCGTCGATCGTTGCGACGGTGGTGCCCGCCGCGTCGACGAACGCGACCGTTACGTCGGCTCCAGCGGTTCCGCCGCCTTGGTCGATCGCGATGCCTTTGGCGGCGAAGTCATTGAGGTCGGCGATGACGTGGATCGTCGGCGTGTTGTCGTTGGTGACTTCGTCGTTGTCCAACGTGCCGCTGTCGCTCGCAACGATCAGGTCGGGGAGTTCAGGAACCGGTGCGGCGAAGTTCTCGATTTCGAGCGAGTAAGTGTTGGCGTTGCAGATCGCAGGGTCGGCGTTCGGGACTGCGGAGATTTCGAGGTAGTAGACTTCTTGGCTGACCACCGGGATCACGATCTGTTCGTTGTCGGTCGCGGTGTCTTGCGTCGCGATCACGTTGCCCACGCTATCTCGCACGCTCAGTTGCAGGTCGCCGAGTTCGTGATTGAAGATTGCGTTGATGACGGCCAAACCCGTCGAATGCGCGGTGAAGCGGAAGACATCGACATCCTCGTCGCTGTGAATGCTCAGGTCCGATTCGGTGATCTCGGTTTCGGAGCCGAGTGCGTAGGACTGGTCAATGTCGCTGCCCGGATCGAACAAGTCGTTGATCTCGTACCGGTCTTGCCAGACGACGTGTTCGAAATCAACAAAGGTGCCAGTCGTTGGACCGGGGGGCGACGGGATGGCCGCCGCGGCGACAAAGACACCGGACGTCGCATTGCGTTGAGGTGTCGTCAAAAGGGGCGACGTGAAGACGAGTTGATCTCCGTTCGGGTCACCCCCCGCACTCGTTGGAGTGTTGCCGTTGAGGAAAACCGTGTCGGCGTCGCTTTGGTGGAAGATGACTTTGTCCAAGCCCGATCCGGCGAGCAAATTAAGTGTCTCGACTTCGTCGTACTCGATCGAGACGTCTGGCGAACCGCCACCGGTTTCGATGCGAGTCACCGTGTTGGCATCGATGATGTAGCTGTTGTCGTCGGTGTCGTCTTCGTCGTTGATGGTTAGCGTGTCAGCGCCGGTGTCGCCGAAGACGCGAACCGACCCGAGGATTCCGTCGAGCGTGTTCGGATCCGAACCATCGATGTTGATCGCATCGTCATCGGCGCCGCCGAACACATCGGTGAAACTGTCTGCCGCGGTGGCGTTGACATTGATCACATCAGAGCCGTCGTTGCCCTGAATATCCACCACCGAACCATTCCCACCAGTACCATTGATGACGATGTTGTCACTCCCATCACCACCATCGAGTTCAACACCGGAGCCCTCACCACTGGATTGCAGTGTGAGGTCGTCGCTGCCGCTGTCTGCGGAGACGATCGTTACGCTGTCCGCGCCGGTCGATGCGATGTCGACCGCGTTGTTGCCGCCAGTCATCGCGACGAGCAGCAGTGAACCTGCGCCCGTCGTTGTCACGTCGATATCGTTGTCGCCGCCGAAGTCGAGGATGTCGGTAATCGACGTATCGGTGGTGTCGAGGACATTGATGTCGTCACTACCGCTGCCGGTATCGATCCAAAGAGATTCGATAGTGGAATAAGTGATTGTCCCCGCACCGCTACGCATTACCGAACCGTCATCGATGTTCCAGGTTGCGGCATCGGCATCGCCACCATCCTGGAGATACAACCGGTCGCCATCGGCCTCGGAAAACGTGACCGTGTTGCTGTTGGCGGTAACGTTCCTGTTCGTCACCGGCGCGGCATCATTTTGCTCGCCCGCGACGACAACGTTGCCCAAGATCGGATCGAGGGAACCTCCGGCCGACCCCACCTGGATATCGTCGTTACCGGCACCTCCGGTGATGGTTGCGGTCACAGTGGAAGGGACCGCTTCGACAAGAATCGTATCGTTGGATAGGT
>JBICHZ010000301.1:0-13165 GCA_043101355.1 Rhodopirellula sp. JB044 | reverse complement strand
AACGAGCAGTTCCCGGCCGACTTCGGAAGGGTTGCCGATCCCATCGCTGGACGTTCCCGTGGTGATGATCGTCTTTGTCATCCCGGAATGATATGCCTGCGCCGCTGAGACGATTCGTTCGCCTTCGCTGTAGACTTCCTCGAAATCCTCCAGCACGAGACCTGCTGACCCTCCCAACGTGACCGCGGCGTCGATCGGCAAACGGCCTGGGTAGCCTGCGGGCAGTTCTGTCCAACGTTCAAATTCAGGATGCGGGTCTGCGACCAAAGGAGCCTCCACCCATGATATCAAGGCTTGATTGAACGCCCCGTTTCCAAGGATTGACCACGCAGCAAAAAGAGCAAACGCGATGCACGCCGATCGGATTCGTCCCAAACCCGCGTTCCAAATCGTCACCACCAAGAGCCCGATCCACACCAGCGAAATCGGCATGACCAACGCAGTCGCGCAGCGTCCGGCCGGCACAAACCCTTGTTGGAGATAACACGCGAACACCAAACCGGCGGGCAACAATCCGGCCAAGACGATTGAGCCACCCAACCAACGAAGCGAAAACTCGCCCGGCGGCGTCTCACCTGGCGACGAATCTCCATCCCGCGAATCGCCCGCGACATCCGGACCGGTGGGGGCCTTCGACGCGTTGTTCATCGTTTCGATATCCTGTCAATTTGGTGTGATGGCGGGGAACCTCGCTTTTCCCCAAACGGGACCATCTATTCCGGTCACGCAAGCGAGAGAACCGGCGTGAATTATGCGGCAGGGTAGTCGAACATTCGTCGGCGCGAAGACCGTCCCAGACACCTCGGCGGGACGTAGCCCGGTTTCTCCCGTAGTGATCTCCACCTAAACTATCCCTTTGGTTTACAACCGTTGCGATGCCCGCACTAACTGAGTCCGTCCGAATCGACGCGACGAACTAACAACCGAGGATTTTCTATGGCTAAGGGACTTTTCACCCAAGGCATCGTGGTTCTGCTGCGAGAAAACGTGAGCATCGAAGACATCGCGGCGACGATTGACGAATTCTACCCATCCGATCCGGTCGAGGCCTCCGATGACTGGACGTTTCTCGGCCCCGCCGTGTTGCTGAACATGGACGAAGACGGCAGCGGGAAGATTGTCGTTGACGTCGTCGAACACCCCTGGCCCGACGAGATGGGCGATCCGAACAGCGAATCGGAAACGGAACGGAAAATTCACGATGCCTTCGGGCTGGCTAATTTCGGGCCCCTTAATTCCCCTGGTTCACTGAAAAGGGCCATCGAGCAATCGTGGGTTTGTGAGGAAGGTCGTGACGTCGGTGACCAAGTAAAAGCGTTCGTTCGCGTTCGCAGTTCCTACGTTCTCGGCCAAGACGACGACACGCCGATTCTGCCCGACGATTACGAACCGTTCGACGAGCTCGCGTTGGTCACCGAAATCGCCGCTGCGATCACCGAATTGCCACAAGCGATTTGCTATTTCAACCCGAACGGCGAAGTCCTGCGTGACCTGGCGACGCTCAATGAAAGTTTTGAATACGCCGAAGAAAATGACTTTCCGCCACTGGATCTGTGGGCCAACGTCCGACTCTTTCGACTCGACGACGGATGGGCGTCGATGGACACCGTCGGAAACGGCCAACTCGACCTGCTCGACGTCGAAGCCTGTTTTCACGGGGAAAGCTACGACTTTGCCGACGTCGAACAATTCCTCCGCTTGGTGACGTGCTTCCTCGAAGAAAGCGAAGAGCCGATCGAGAGCGGTGATTCGATGGAAGGTCCCGGGGACGTGATTTGGAGAGTTTGGCAGGTTGACGGCAGCATCGGATCGCCGCAACGCAGCGTGCTGCGGTGTTTCCCGCAGGACGGCCGCGAAGTTCCCGAAAAGTTCGCCGCCCCCAACATGTCCAGCGAACCATCCGCTGCACCGGAGAACGACTGCGACGGGGCAGAAGGTTCGTGTGAATGAGCAAGACTTCGCCGATCTCGAAAGACTTGTTTGAGTTCCTCGATGACCTCGCTCGCAACAACAACCGAGAATGGTTCGCCGAAAACAAAGATCGTTACGAAACGGCTCTTCGGGAACCCGTCTTAGAACTGATCACGCAGCTCGAAAAGCCGCTGCGCCGTTCAGCACCGATGCTGCAGGCGATCGCCAAACGCAGCGGCGGATCGTTAATGCGGATCTACCGCGACACGCGGTTCTCTAAAGACAAAACGCCGTACAAAACCAACGTCGGCATTTCCCTGCGGCACCAGGCCGACGGCAACATTCACGCGCCGGGTGCCTACATCCACTTGGCCGACGATGAGTGCTTCGTCGCGTTGGGCTGTTGGCGACCGCAACGAGAAACGCTCGCGGCGATCCGACGTGCGATCGACGAGGATCCCAAGGCATGGCACCGGGCACGCGACCAACGAAAGTTCCGGCAGTCGTACCAACTCGCTGGCGAATCGTTGAAAACCGCCCCTCGCGACTATCCGAAAGATCACCCCGAGATCGTGGACCTGCGACGCATCGACTTCATCGCGGTCTCTCCTCTGACGCAGCATGAGTTCACCCAGCCCGATATTGTTGCAAAGATTGTCAGCCGGATTCGCGATGGAAAACCGTTGATGAGGTTTCTGTGCGACGCGATCGACGTGCCCTATTGAGCGTCAACGTGACGGGCCGAACGTTGCCCGCGAACGACGATCAGACCTGCCGAAACGCGTCCAATGCGTTACCCGCTCTGTCCTTTCTACAGCACCGAACCTCCAATCCTGAACTCCGAAATTCGCCGCGATGAACCATCCGAACGAGCCGATCGTCCGAACCGCATCGGTGATCCCTTTTGAGGGTAACGCGGCGCTACGCTATCTCCCCGAGGGCCCGTCCGCGTTGACGGTTCCCGGTTGGTTGTCCTGGGTCGCGATCCAACATGGGGAATCGATCGAGCGTGGTTCGATCAATTTGCTCGACCTCAATACCAACACGAACCACTCGTTTGAATTGCCGGGGCGTCCGGGCTTCGCGTTCGCCATGGCGGGCGAGTCATCCACGAACATTCCTACCCGATTCGTGGCAGGTGTCGAACGTTCGCTCGGGATCTTTGACGCCACCACTCAAACGTGGGAAACGTTCTGTGACGGTGTCGACGAGGATGTTGAAAACACCATCATCAACGACGGCATCGTCCACGGTGATGACCTTATCTTTGGAACCAAAGATCTCGAATTTGCAACTCAGAAAGCGGGTTTGTATCTCTATCGCGGCCGTGACCGACGACTGATCCGGCTCCGGGACGACCAGATTTGCAGCAACGGAAAGATGATCCGCGCAACGAGCGACGCGCGTCTCAAACTGATCGACATCGATTCACCGACGAAGAAGATCGTTCAGTACGACCTCGACATCGACAACGGCTGCATCGGCCCTGCCGAAACGCTCATCGATCTGACGGAGGATTCCGGCGTCCCTGACGGAGCGGTTCTGACGCCGGACGCGGCGGGGATCATCGTCTCGATCTTTCGAACCGACGTTGCCCCGCACGGGGAAACCCGTTGGTATGACCTCGCCACCGGTCAGCTTCGCGGCGTGTGGCGGACACCGGGATCACCGCGAAACACCTGCCCCGCTCTCATGCCTTCCGATGCGGGATGGCGAATCGTGATCACGACCGCCACCGAAGGAATGTCGCCAGAAGACCAACAGCGGTGCCCTCATGCGGGCAGGCTATTCATCGCCGACACTGACTTCCGGTAGGACCAAAAGGCGAATCAATCGGACGCCGTGGTCCGACGCACGGTCAACGCATAGACGATCAAACCGGACACGATCGTTACCAGTGTCGCGATGAGGTTCGCCGGACGATGATAGGCGGCCAACGCGATCGTAACCGACGTGGCGATCACGTAGAACCACGCCGCAATAACGCCGACCCAGTTCATCGGCACACGCGGTGTTCGTCGCCCCAACAGGATCGCGACCGTCGCGGCCGAACACAGCGACAGGGTCAAACCGAGATACGATAACAACCCTTGCAAACCGGCAAACGCCACCACGATCGCAATGGCGACGCCTTGCAAGATCACGGATCGGGTCGGTGGTGAACGATCCGAGTCAAACCACCGTGGCAGCATACCGTCGGAGGCCATTTTCGCGTACACACGCGGTCCGGCGAGAATCGTCGACGAAACGCTCGACGCGAGCCCCAAACAGATCGCGACACGGACGAGCGTCGCCAACGGCATCCCACCGATTGCTTTCGCCGCCACCGTCGCAACGTCCTGCTTGCCCGTGATCTCCTCCGGCGCAGCGGCAAACACCATGATCGCGTTGAGCAACAGGTACAACAACGTCACGCCGACGGTCGCTTTGAGCATCGCACCGGCGATATCGGTCCACCCCTGTTTGGCCTCGCGTCCGACATAGATCGCCGCGTTGAAGCCCGCGTAACTCAGTGAGATCCACATCACGCTCGTCGCCATCGTTAGCAAACTCGCGTCCGGCAGCGGCGGCAGTGCCTTTCCGGCCACGTACCAACGCGGCCACAAACTGATCGCCCAAACGACGAAACAACCGATCAACGTCAACTTCACCGCCACGAGCACGTTGTGTTGCAGTGCACCTCGACGGGTATGAAACGCGTGTGCCGCCGTGCAAACGAATACCAACGCGATCGCGATCGTCCCTCGCGGCAACCAGGATGGACGCCCCTCATCACCGATCGCATAGGCTTCCATTGCGATCGCAGCGAGAGCAGCCGCGCCGGTGAATCCGGCCAACACCGAAACCCACCCGGCGACGAACCCGACCGCAGGATGCACAAATCGGGACAGGAATAAATATTCGCCACCGTTGTCGGTCAGGAGGCGAGCCAGTTGTCCGTAACTGATCGCGCCACTGATCGCGATCCCACCGCCGATCGCCCATGCGATCATCACCCACCGTGGATCGCCGAGATCCGCCATCGCGAATCCGCTCGTGGTAAAGACGCCCGCGCCGATCATGCTCGCGATCACCAACATCGCGAGCGACCACTGCCCCAACAAACCGGCTTCCTTATCAGGTGACCTCGATCGATCCATTCGTTTCTGGTTCCCTACGTTGGCACATCGCACAGTTCGCGATCGGACATTGTAACGGCCCGATGAACCGTTCGAACCTCCACTACCGCGACCAAACGTCTCACCAGTCCACTGCCGAACCCATCTCGGTAACAACGCCAACTCAAGAAATCCATTCCCCATCAACCGGCCGGACACCAACGTCTGCGTCTGGAATGTTATCCTAGATCACATTGTCTATTGTTAACGTTCTGTGATCCAGCGATCGTTGACTCCGTCAGTTGATCCCCACACCACCGATTCCCCCATGACTCTCCACCGACGCCATCGACTCGCGTTCCTGCTTGCTCTTCTATGGATTTTAGTTTCCTGCCCCAGTCCTTCGCACGCTCAAACGCTCAGCAAGGAAGGGCAAGAACAAAAAGCGATTCACGATTTCCTGTTTGATACCTTTGCCCAAAATCGAAAGACCAAATATGTCGGAACCGGCCGCGATCACGGACTCAAGGAAGTCACCGTACTCGAAGAGTCGAGAGAACTTCACGACGGCACCGAACTTCTGCTCCCCGAAGGCACCGAGATAATCGCTGGCCTGTTTCGTCACTTCGCGTTCCACGGCGAGCACCTCGACCGTATCAAAGAAGTTCGCGTGTTCCCCTTTTCTCCGGACAAATCTCCGCCACGCAGCAAACAGGTAACGGACTTCTACCGCGTTCAAATGCCATCGATCCCGCTGTACGACGAGCCGCCGGGACGGATGAAGATTCGTTTTCTCATGAAAGCCCCCGACGGCGTGGCAAGGATTGACGATCTCGTGTTCATCGCTCAGAAACAAATCCCACCGGAATTCGACACGATTCCGTACCGCGATCTCGGATCAGAATTCCCACGCGAGAGCGTCGTGATCGACATCGACACGGACCATGAATTGTCGATTGATGGCACATCCGACCTGCAACGAAAACGCTGGTTCCGGATGCACGAGACCCCCGGCACCGTCGATCAATCGTTCGAACGCTGGGCCGCTGAACGGAACTTCTTTCCCGGTCGTGGTGCGTTCAAATTCAACCCGGGGCTGACGCGGGCATGGGGCAATTGGGAACCTCTCAAGGAACGTGCCGACAAACCGGGCGCCGCTGACCTGGCATTCTTCGACCAATACGACGCCGGCGTTCGACATCGCAACACGATAGCCGAATTCAAACGGATTCCGTTTGCCTACTGTTTTAATGATTGGCCCGATTTCATGTCTGTCCCCTTGGTGGGACGCGGAACGCCCAAACCGGAGCACTTCGACGACGCGGCCGAGTTAGCCGCCGCCTACGTCGAAGAACAGATCAAAGACAGCGGATACACCGCCGAGTGGTGGGAAGTTAAAAACGAAAGCAGCGTTCAATCGGAGTGGGCACACCACTGGAAAGAAAGCCAAGGGATCGACGGATGGGGATTGCTCGCGGACTTTCACAACCGGGTCGCCAAGGCGGTACACGAGCGTGCTCCGGGCACCAAAGTAGGCGGCCCCTCCTCGGCATACATGCAGGTTCAAATCAAAGACTTTGATCTGTATCGCAACCAAGCCCGGTTTATCGAAGAAACGCGCGGGCACATCGACTTTTTCTCGCACCACTTTTACGAGAACGCGTTGATGCTCGGCGCCCACGCGCGTCGCGGGCAAGGTTACTCGAACTATCTGCTCGGCCGCTACGAAGCGATCCTCGACATGCTCCGTGCTCACATGCACAAATCGGACAATGTGCTGCCGATTTTGATCACCGAATGCGGTTCCCTTCAGAACGGGCGACAACCGTCCGACAACTGGCTGCGTTTGCTCGCCTGGAACGCGTACCTGACCAAGTCGATGCAGCGTCCTGATCAAATCGAATTGTTCGTGCCGTTTGTGTTCCTGCACATGGCGTGGAACCCCTACAGCGGCGACGCTGCGTTCACACCGAAACCAGAACTGAAACGACACCGAACGATTGAAGATTTCGCCCCCACCACGATCGCGAACTACTTCGAATTGTGGCGTGATTTTGATGGCCGACGACTGCCCGTTGATTTCAATCGTGATTGGTTGGACGTCGTCGCGGTTCACGACGGCAACCGAATCTCGATCGCCGTGACGAACATGGGCGGACGCCAAATCTCACTGGATCTATCAGGTGTTGCGAAAAACACAGGAGCAAACAAGACGACGCAAACCCGCCTGAACTACCACCAGGGCGAGGTTGTCTTTGAGCCCGAACACGAGGTCGATGTTTCCGCGGTTCCCGTCGACGTGAACGAGACCACGGTGGTCCGTTTGCACCTGGCGAAAACGCTCTCGCCCGCGATGCTCGTTCAGCAGCAACGCCACTACGCCGAACAGACCGCGGTGAAGTCGGAAGGGGCAGCGATCACATTCTCAATCGATGACTTGAACGCATCCAACCTGCAATCGGCCAAACTGATCATCGGTGTGCATCGTCGCGGTGGAATCAGTGAACCGCTTTCGGTGGAAGTCAACGGAACCACGATCGAAATCGACCGAGGAGACGCGGACGAGTTCACGGAATTCTTCGCACCACTCGATGCAGACATTCCGGTGTCGGTGCTTCGTAAAAACAACGAGGTCAAAATCACCGCACAAACCGGTACAACAATCACATCGGTTCAGATCGCAACGCTGCAAAACGTGGACGAGTGATCGAAGGCGGCCCGTAAAAGCCATCAACCGCTGGGTTACAGCAAGACCGTAGTGGATCTTGTGAACGATCCTCATGAAGCAGGATCTTCAACACGATCCACTACGAGCAAGATTCTGGCGAACTCAGTTGCAGGGTCTGGCACATTGAATGCCAAAATTGCTCTAAGTCTGCTGTGGCGTTTCGGCTTCCGTTTCGCTGCCCGACTCCTCCGTCGACTCCTGCAACGAACGGATGAAGTTGATAAGGTGCCACACATCATCTTCTTCAAACTGCCCGTCGACAAATGTCACCGCTGGCATCGGAGAACCTTCGATGCCTTGCGTGATTCGCATGTACAAATCGCTGGCCTTGGCACCTCCGTGGAACGCGCCGAGGGCGAAATTCCGTGGCTTGGCATTGACCGGCGGCAACGCTCCCCGAGCGAGCAGTTTGATCAACGCGTCGCGGTTTTCGGGTTTAATTCCGATGCCGAGCGTCCACTCTTTTGTCCAGTCATCGTAGTCCGTGTTCTGCCCGTCTCCGCGACCATTTTCGCCGTGACATTTGCTGCACGCGGCGATCTTCCCGCGGAACAGTTCGCGTCCTCGCTCCACCGACGCCGTCAACGTCTCGGCCCGATCGTCCGACATCGCGGCAACGAACTCCTCATGTGAATCGGGGACGACGAAACCTTCCGGCGGATCGGGAACTTCCACGACCGCATCGGGAGCTTCCAACCAGGCTTCGCCGATTTCCATCGCAAAGTCTTCTGCCAATTCCCATGAATCTTCGAACTCTTCCTTCTCCTCTTCGTCCGCAGAGTTTTGGTATGCGGGGTTGATGATCCGATCCCCTTCTTCGAAATCCAATTCATAGATCGCGTCATCGATCAGCATGCGTTCCAACTCACCACGCCATGACAGGTAGATGACGTAGTCGACGAGTGCCTCCACGTCCTCCTCGGTCAAACTCGGAATGGCAACCATGCGTGAACCGTTGATGCCGTTCTTGATCAATCCCGCGAGGTCTTCACGAAGAGGTTTTTCGCCGCGTTCGGTCGATTTGAATTTGAAGACACCTTTGCGATAGTCTCGCGGGTACGGATTCATGGTCGCCGACAACTCACCCCGACCGTTTCCGGTAACTCCGTGGCAGGTGACGCAGTGGGTTTGATATAACCCGCGGCCTTCTTCGCCGATGCGGCCCGAAGCACGTTGTAAATTTTCGACCGAAACAATCGACGCAAACTCTTCGTCTTCGGTGATGACCGAAGGCAACTTGGGATTTTCAGGTGTGCCGAACATTTCAGTGACGATCCAAAACGCGTCCTCACTCGCCTGTTCCATCGGCACGCCTTCCTTAATCTCATACTTCATCGCGTGAACCAAATTCGGTTCAAAAGCGAGTGGTTTGGTTTCTTGGCTGCAACCGCCGATCGTTCCCAACATGACCGCGACCGCAACACTCAGAACGGCCACGTGCGTGATCCGACTCGACGGCATTACGCGAGACAAATTGCCGCACTCGAAATTTGGTTCATGCTGCTTCCGGGCATGCATTCGCGGACTGCAGAGACAGTTCTGTTGATGTTCGTTCGTCGTCATGATCGATCCTACCACCGGCACCGAAGAAGTTTGGGGAAAGGCAATCGAGAGGCTACGACAGACATTTCATGCGTCCAACGGCGGGTCACGCCGCGTGCCGGGACTACTGATTCGGGGGCACCGTGTCAGGATTTTCAAAGTCGCGGGCTTCTCTCGAGAGCGATTCGATCATTGTACCCAATCGATCCCCGAGACGGCAGAGCAGCGGATCGGGTTCTCCCCGTGGTCCACGTTGTGTCGGAACCTCGATCGCTTCGTCCACTTCGATCACGACCTTCATCGGCATCGTCTCTTTTGCCTCGCCATAGATCGCTTCCTGAATCCGTTGGATGGTTTCGACGATTCGCGTGTCGGTGATTTGTCCGGGCGTCAAATACTGATCCGGGAACGACAACAGGAACTGAGCCAGATCGGCAGCTGACGAATCCGCGAGAAATTCGTCGGGGTTGCGATCCACCGGTTTTCCTGTTTCTGGATCCGGCGCGAAATAGGCCGCCGCAACCGCGCTGCGAACTTTCCGGACACGTTCGCGGACGCAGGCCTCAGGCATCGTCGGCAGACCATAACGACCTTCGCTTCGCGCCAGAAGAAACTGAATCAACTGGTCACGTCGAGGCCGCAGGTCACCGGCGGACGCTTTCCCGACATGCTCGATTTCTTTCAACGCCAGGTAGGCTTCCGAAACGCGGTACAAACGCTGCAAAATCGATTGCGGGTCGGTGCCCGTTTGACGAGGCTGCCAACTCAGTTCCAATTCCAACTCACGCAGTTTGTCATCGGCCCACTTCCACGCGTCACCGACACAGAGATACTTCAGCCCGACCGGATGCATCACCACTTTGCCGCCGTCGGCCTTCTGTCGTTTCTTCGCGGCCGTCCGGGCGATGAAGCTGACGCCTTCGAGCAGCGGCTTCATCAAATCGTTGGTTCGGTTCGTCGTGCCTTCGGGGAACAGCACGAGCGGACGCTCGGCGGAGACCAAAATATCGATCGCTGTTTCAATCGCCTGCCGGTCATTGCCTTCCCGGTTCACACTGAACGCCCCCATCCGCCGCAAAGCGAATGCCTCGAACGAGTTCGTGTTGAACAGGTGCCACGATGCCATCGCGAACAGATGCGTGCCCACCTCGCGCGCCAACCAACCGAGCACAATCGGATCGGCGTACCGACAGTGATTCGGCGCCAGCAAAATACCATGCCCGGCGGCCAGCGATTCAGCGAACCGATCGGCGTGTCGCAGTTCATAGTCAACGACCGCCTCTCGCTTGCGAAGATGCCATTCAATCAAACGGAATGTTTGAATCGCAGAGGGCCATAGGTTCCCGCGATGAGGAGGCACAAAAGAATACGGCCGGTCGAGAATAACGGTCATGACGGTCTAAACGAGTGCGAACAACCTAAACAAGGCGTGGATAACAACGAGAGCCCATCGCGGCCAGATGGGTACGCCGTGGTTCGCAAATTTTAGCGTTTTTTGACCCCGAACGCCGATCCGCATGGTTCCTATCCTCCGGACCGTCGGTCGGGAACGCCAACCGTATCCGGGCCGCGAATCGTGCTCCGTTACGATCCCGCGATCGCAGCAATCATCATCATGAACAGCACCAAACCAACGATCCCACCGATTAGCAAAAACAGTTTGGCGTAGGAAAACGGTGACGATCCCACGATCAGGTTCGCGTTCTGGCCGCAGATCACCACGCGATAAAGTTGATCTCGATAGCGATAGGCGAGCACGTAAGCCGGCAGCGAATACCGCCGGGTGATCAATCGCCGCAGAACAATGGCGACGCGCACCTTCCGGAAACTCGTTCCCGGTATGTGATGGGCGCGAACTCGGTCGGCGGCGGTTTGTTCGATCGCCGCGAGCACTTGCTGCCTGGCTTGGCTGCGAGGCACGTCGAAACGTTCGAACGTCGCCTCATCACCGGCTCCCGACGGAGAGGTGTTGCCTGTCCCCAATTGCATCCCCGGCGTGATCGCGTACGCCTCCGATTCGCTCAAACCACGCGACCCCGACACCAACATGTCATCAAAACGCAGCGGCGTCTGGCCGCTGTGCGGTGCCCAGGACGAGCGTCCTGACCCGGCGTTGGAGTCCGCCGTCCAACTGACCAACGCCTCCGCGTCGAAGATCCATGCCACCCACCACAACGGTTTGATTTCGGTCAGCGTCGACGAGGACGAAAGATCCGACGGGGTGAACCAACCTCGAGTCCCGAGCCAGGCCTTCAAGGCCGCACGCGCTTGCTCGATACTGACCGTCATCGGCAGATAGACCTCCGTTTGCTCCATCGGGTCGTCGACCGTTTCGACGCGGAGAACTTCACCGCAAAACGAACACGCTGGTGCCTGATGATCGGGATCGTAGGTGATCGCCGCCCCGCAACCGGTGCAACGCAGCAAGGTGACAGACACTTTTTCATCCACAGACCGGTCCGTCTGCGGAGCGGATTGACCGCAAATCGCGCATCGCAAATCCCCGGGCTCGAGCGGTGAATCGCAGCGGGTGCAATGAGGCAGTTCAATCGCCTCGTGAACGTCTTCATGCTTGCTCATGATGCCATGCTCGCCAGGAGAACCACGAGCAAAATCAACCCCAAGACCGCAAAGACGGCAAACGCCACCTTGGTGGTCGAAACGGGAACCTTTCCACCAACCCGGCCGGTTTGTCCGTTAACCAGTATTTGCACCGGAGGTCGATCCTCCGCGTAACGCACGGCATAAGACCAAACCGGCAGCAACACCAAATCGATGACTTCGTTGTGCAAGTTCGCGTGGAACTGCAAACCACGATGACTGTCGCCGGGCATGAAACCCTGTAAACGCCGTTCCACCATCGCCATCGTTTCATCGTGAGCCAACCGAAAACACTCTTCTTTGGACCGCGTCGGCTCCTCGGCCAACCACCCGGCGACGAAAGAATCGTTGTACGCACGCAGTGCACGCAGATCGAACGGCTCGATCGCCTCCAACGCTGCGTTGGTCACTCCACCGGACGCAGTGACGATCACGTCGACCACGTAACATTGATACTGCCCCGACAACGGTCGCCACTCGGTTTTGGTCACCGTGCGGGTGCGCCGAACACTTTTGCCCTGTGAATCGGTCGTGGTGTACGTTTCGGTTTCGGTGTAGTTTTCACCGATGCTCGCCGAGTAATTCGCACTCACGACGGCTCCGTACAGATACGCCGGCAGGTAAATCCCGTGAGTCAACTCCGGCACCGCAGCCTTGAAATCCGACCGTGCGAACAGATGGCTTTTGGACATCCAGTTGCGAACCGCTCGCGTCGCCCGCTCATGATTGACCACAAACCCAACAAGAAACGTGGGCGAAGGGCGGTTTGCGGTCGGCGGGCGACGGATGATCGATGGCGACGCGCAGTACGGGCAGGTCGTCGAACGTACTTTGGCGTCCACCGACAACACCGCACCGCATGATTGACACGCGATCTCGGTGGTTGTTTCAGCGGGAGGGGCAGACGCCATGGGATCCTATGGTTTCAAAGTCGTCGGGCGTTAACGCGGCGAGAGAATGTGGATTCTCGCTACAAACCGATGCGCCCTGCATTGGAAGAATTGAATTCTGACGCATCCGAACGCGGGGATGGAGTACTGTACAGCGATTCCGTCGACCATCACCCGTAGCCGGAGTCGCCAGACTTCGGAGAACTGCGAAAGCCGTCGTTTTCACCGCCCAATGTTAACCAGCAAACAGGTGTGGTCTGAACTCTTGGCGAGTTCAGCTACGATAATATTCCCGTAGCCGGAGTCGCCAGACTTCGGAAAACTGCGAAAGCCGTCGTTTTCACCGTCCAACGTCAACCAACAAACAGGTGTGGTCTGAACTCTTGGCGAGTTCA
>JBICHZ010000300.1:0-6968 GCA_043101355.1 Rhodopirellula sp. JB044 | reverse complement strand
CTACGGTAGATTTAATCTCGACACTCCCCATGGTGACAGGCTGTGTATAGTCATACCTTGTTTCCACAATACTGACGATGGATCCCGCAGGGTCTGAAATATAATTGATCTCCCTCTTACCCATCTCACCGTAGTAGACAGACTAAGCGGTTCCTACCGGCGGCGTTCTTTGGCCGCGTGGTTCCCCGATCCTCTGTCGATACCCCGTCCTGATGGCCAAATCTCGCCCCGCGAACAAGACAAACGACCAGATGTTGCTCAGCGGGTTCGACGAGGACGTGACGGACAAAGCATCCGGCGACGCTTCCCCTGCGAAAAGCAAAAAGAAAACTGCAAAGACGCCCAAGTCCACCACCAGCGACAAACCCGAGAACTCAGACAAAGCCTCTAGTTCAGAGTCAGAAACCACCGCGGGTTCCTCCAGCATGGAGGTGCGAGAAAAGACGCCGGGCGATACACCGTCCTCCACACCGCCCGAACCACGCGGCAAGGAAACTGCCGACCAACGTCGAGCCCGCCACAGCGCCGTCGGTATCGCAGATGATTCGCTGCCGGAAATTTTGCGACGGCCCATCGCGCCGACCGAAGACGAACCGATCCCGGACCTTGACGACAAACTCGTCGTGGTGATCGATTCCCACTCGTTGATCTACCAAGTCTTCCACGCGCTGCCGCCGATGACCAGCACCGGCGGCCTGCCCGTCAACGCCGTGTACGGCTTCGTCGGCGATATGCTGGAACTGATTTCACGAAAAAACCCGGACTACTTGATCGCAACATTCGACAAGAGCGAGATCACGTTTCGCAATGAACTGTTTCCACAGTACAAAGCCAACCGCGATTCGATGCCCGACGAACTGCGGCAACAAATTCCGCTGATCCGGCAGGCGGTCGACGCGATGGGCATCGGCATCATGGAAGAAGGCGGTTTCGAAGCCGATGACTTGCTCGCCACCGTTGCTGCCAAGGTCGAGGCCGCCGGCGGGCGTTGCCTCGTCGTCACAAGCGACAAAGACTGCCGGCAACTGATCACCGACAAGACCCAGATCTACAACCTTCGCAAAGACGAGATCATCGACGCGAACAAATTGTGGGAATTGTGGGGTGTCCGCCCTGACCAAGTCATCGACTATCAGGCTCTCGTCGGCGACCCCGTTGATAACGTTCCGGGCATCGCGTTGATCGGTCCCAAACTCGCCCAAAGTCTACTCGAAGAATACGACACGCTGGAAAACGTACTCGACAACGCCGAAAAACTGTCGGGGAAGAAACGCAAGCAGAACCTGATGGAAGGCCGCGACAAAGCCATGCTGAGTCGCGAGTTGGTTGCACTCAAGAAAGACGTCGAGTCACCGATCCCGTGGAGTCGATGTCGCCGAACCGCTGCAGACCTTTCACGCGTCGACGGACTGCTGCAAGAGTTTGGCTTTCGCCGGTTGCGGACTCGCGCGGCCGAATTGCTAGGCGATGGCGAAAGCGAACCGGTCGAGAATGAATGGGTGACGGACTACCAAACGATCACCACGCCCGAAGAACTCACCGACCTGGCAAAATTGCTCGCACAGCAAGACCGCATCGCGCTCGATACCGAAACGACCAGCACGCACGCACGCGGATGCGACCTCGTCGGCATTTCCATCGCGTGGGACAAGGGCAAAGCCGCTTATATCCCGGTCCGAGCACCGATGGGCGAACCCACGCTCGACGAGACGCTCGTGATTGAAACCCTTCGCGAAGTTTTGCAGTCCGACGACATCAAGAAAATCGGCCACAACATCAAGTTTGACGCCATCGTGCTCCGCTCCGCAGCCGGAGATCCCGCTGCCAGTGGCGACCAGCACGCCCGATTCACCGGAGTCGCCCTCGGCGGGATCGAAACCGACACGATGGTCGCCGACTACCTGCTCAACCCCGGCGGTCGCAATCACACCCTCGACGACCTGTCGAAACGTCGACTCGGTCACACGACCACATCGATCAAGGAACTGATCGGGACCGGCAAAAAGCAAATTCGCATGGACGAGGTTCCCGTCGACGAAGTCTCGCCTTACGCGTGCGAAGATGTCGACGTGCCGATCCGGATTTCCGAAACATTGCGTCAGGAACTCAACGACGAAGAATTGTCGGAATTGTTTCGCACGCTCGAGATGCCGCTGATCGATGTCTTGATCGAGATGGAAACCAACGGTATCCGAGTCGACGCGGAAACACTCTCCGAAATGAGCGAACGATTCGAGAAAGAAATTGCGGACTTGAAAGCGGTCGTGTTCGCGGCGGCAGGACGCGAGTTCAATCTCGACAGCCCTAAACAACTATCGGTGGTCCTTTTTGAAGAACTCGAACTGCCGATCATCAAGAAAACGAAAACCGGCATCAGCACCGACGCCGACGTGCTCTCACAACTCGCCGTCGATCACGAAATCGCAAAGCATCTGTTGCAATATCGCCAAGCAACCAAACTGAAGAACACGTACATCGATGCGTTGCCGCAGTTGATCTGCGAAAAAACGGGTCGGGTACACACCTCCTTCAGGCAAGACGTCGCGGCGACGGGCCGACTCAGCAGCAGCGAACCGAACCTGCAGAACATTCCGATCCGCACCGAACAGGGCAAAGCGATCCGTGGCGCGTTCACCGCGAGCGAACCGGATTGGGTCCTACTCGGCGCCGACTATTCCCAGATCGAACTTCGTGTGTTGGCACATTACAGCGGCGACGAAGCGTTGCTGCGTGCCTACCGCGAAGACGCCGATATCCACACCCGCGTCGCGGCGGAGGTCAATGGAATCGATGAATCGGAGGTCACCAGCGACCTGCGACGAATCGCCAAAACAATCAACTTTGGAATCGTCTACGGACAAAGTCCGTTCGGTTTGGCGAAAACGCTCGCGATCCCCAAGGACGAAGCACGCGACTACATCGAACAGTATTTCGAGCGATACTCGGGCGTCGAAGACTTCATGCTCGAAACGCTCGCCCGATGCCGCACCGAAGGATACGTGTCGACAATGCTCGGCCGACGGCGTGAAATCCAAGGCGTGCGGGACCTCGCCAAACTGCCCGCCGCCAAACGACGCAGCTTGACCGAAGCCGAACGGATTGCGATCAACATGCCGATCCAAGGCACCGCAGCCGATCTGATCAAACTCGCCATGCTCCGCGTGCACGAACAGTTGAAGGCGAGCGACCTGCGAGCCCGTTTGCTGCTGCAGATCCATGATGAACTGTTGTTGGAGACTCCTGCCGACGAAGTCGAACCGCTCACCAAGATGATCGTTGATGCGATGACCGGTGTGATGGAGTTGGACGTCCCATTGAAAGTCGACGTTGCGTACGGGCCGACATGGGCTGATTGCTGAGGTTCATCCCGTGAACGTGAAACCATCCGAAACGTTTGATCATTTCGCGTACGGTTCCAACATGTCGACGTCCCGACTGCGCAAACGCTGCCCCTCGGCAGTCGCGCTGGCGCGAGGGTTTGTGGTCGGCCGACGATTGTGCTTTCACAAGATCGGCAAAGACGGCACGGCCAAGGCCGACGCGTTTTGGACAGGCGACCAACGCGACGTTCTGCACGGTGTGATCTATCGCTGTCATGTCCGCGACCGTGCGAAACTCGACCGATGCGAATCCATCGGAATCGGTTACGACGCCGCCCCGGTGGAAGTCATCACGCCTGACGCGGAGGTGGCACAGTCGATGTTTTTGTACGAAGCCTTACCATCCATGATCGACGACTCGCTGCGTCCGGCGGCGTGGTACGTTGCCCATGTTCTGCGGGGCGCCGAAGAACACGCTTTACCGGCGGCATATCAAACCGCTCTCAAACAGATGATCGATAATGCATCATCTCGACCGAATTCAGCGTAACGCAACTCGTCAAGAGATTCGGACGGACTCGAAAACCACCGAACGTCATGGCGGATCATTGATCTGACGCTATGAAGTTCCGCAACGTCGCCGATCACTCCGTGATCGTTTTATTAAGGACGTTCCGATCACGGAGTGATCGGCGACACTCATTAAATCGACAAACCGCTGGCGACATTGGCTACGGCGTTTCACCTGAATTTTTGATCGTGACGCGTTGTTAAGCGGCTTCGTTGAACAAACCGCTGCTCGGTTTTGGCTTCTGTCCTGATCGGTCGTATGTTTGCGGGGCCGTTGCTCCGGTGAGTCGCTGCAACACCTCACGTTGGAACTCGGACAGATGATATTGACAGATGAACAACGCCGTCGCACGTTGGTGCGTCATCGCGATCATCTCGGCGACTTCGCCACAACGTCTTGCCAGGCGAGCGTCGTCGATCTTCCGTGAGGAGAGCAACTTCTCCGACAAACTCAGACCTTTCGGCGGTGCGTCCTCGGCTCGCAGTAGCGACTCGCGCCGCTCGACCATTTTTTCGAGTTCCGAGATCGCCGCTACCAATTGCGTCGTTGATGCATCGACTTCGTTGGGCCGCAAGCCTTTGGTTCGAATGCGTGTTTCGTCCAAGATCAAATCGATCGTTTCGGCGACCTCCGCGATGTCATCGACGTACGAGGCAACGCGTTCCCGCCACGGTTGGGTCGGTTGAGAATCGACAGGTTGAGATGAATTCATGATCGTAGGTCGTTTGGGTGTGACTCAAACGCGACGGTTCAGCCGCGTCGTTGGAGTTGGAACAGATCAAACATGGGATCAACGAACGAGTCCGCTGACGCATCGGATATCTCTTCGACCAACTTCTGGTCGAGTTGTTGTTGAAAAACCTCTTCGGCCCTTCCTCCATCGAAATACGCCGCCTTCCCGACGCTGTCACGCATCGTCGACAGCATGCTGCCAAAGAGAGTTTGTCCGACGAAATCGCCAAACGCTTCTCGCATCGCGTCGGGTTCGACGTCGCGTGCGTTCGCCGTGTCGCTGCCCTTTTTCGCCAACAACTCATACGGCGTTTGCGGACCGCGATTCGACGAAATCGGCGTGGAAGGGGTCGATGGGATCATGTCTATCTCCTACCTAAAAATGACTTCGCCATACAAGTCACCTTTTGCTTTGAGCGTTTTGATAATCGCGATCAAGTCTTCGGTCGGGACGTCCAACGCTCCCAACGCATCGGCGAGCGACTTCAACTTGGCGGCCGCCGGCGTCCCGTCGGGACCGATTTCGACAAACCCGCCGCCACCACCGGCTTCGATACGCAGGTTGCGATGCGTCACCAACACCGGAGCGATCTCGACATCGTCACCGATCACCACGACGCCGTCGGCTTCGTTAATCACGACACGTTTGCCGCGATTAGCGAGTTGGATCGGGATGTCCAACAAAAACGAAATGAATTTGATCGGGTTATCTTTGTAAATCGCCGGGATCAACACTTCCACGTGCAGTTGATCGATCGCCTGAGCGTGGGTCTCTCCATACGTGCCGGCCCCTCCGCGCGATCCACCTGACAAACGCGAGTGATCCGGATTGCCCATCGTCAACGACGTTAACGAATTGATTTCATCTTCGATCCGTTGTGCGGTGTTGAAGTCTGCAAAGTCGCGATCAATCACCAACGTGATCTTACTGTCTTTGACGTACGACGCCCGCACGTTGGCTTCCATCTTCATCCCACCTTGGATCGTTCCGGTCGTTGCGGGGGCGTCGGGCGAAAGCGATATTCGGCCTTGCGCCATGGCATACACGGTCGGGTTATCAGCCCGCGGCCCTAGCATCGGGGTCAGCATCAGATAGCCGCCGTCGAGACTTTTCGCACTGATCGCATTCACACTCACGTCGAGCACGTCGCCTTGCTGCGCACCGACGGCCGGCAGTTTGGCTGTCACGAAAACCATCGCAACGTTTTTAGCATCTTCGACATCGGTCACATTCAAATTTCCGACCGCATCGAGCGACATCGGGCCACCCATCAACTGCATCATCCGGGCGAGTGCACGCGACGTCGGTGCCGAATCCCCGTCACCGGTGCCCCGCAAACCGACCACCAACCCGAGCCCTTGCAGCGTGTTGGTTTCCTGACCTTTGAGACGGCACAAATCGCCCAACTTCATCCCGCCCGCCATCGCGGTGGATGAGGCAACGAGCCAGCCGCCGATCAGCAACAGGTTTCGAGCAAACATGGACGGGGCAAACATGGACACGCCAAACATAAACGGAGCAAAATGCGGTACGAATGAGGAAAGGTGAAACGGTGAGTGACGCGGCTGTGGTTAAAACGGTTTGATCCGGTCCATCGCTTTCTGGAACCAACCGCGTTGGTATCCATCACGGAGCTGACCGCGACCTTCCCGCATGATTTCCAGGTCGATCAGATCTTTACTCAACACGACGTTGTCGGGACCGATGTCTTCGACGCGGCAGATTCCCGACAAAGACGTTTCCCAAAGGTTGTCGTTCTGCCGGAAAGTTTTTCTCGCTTCGAGAACCAAGTTGCCGTTGGGGCGAATGTCGACGATCCGCGCGGCGATGTTGAACGTGAGCGATTCCCGCGATTCGATACTCGCTTCGGCGCGAAAATTCGACTGGGACGACGCCGCCACCGTCGGATCACCATCCTCCTGAGGATCGGGGATCAATCCGCTCATCGTCAATTTGATCCAATCCGACAACACGGCAGAGAAGATCGAGTTGCGTCGTTTTTCCTGTTCGCCTTCCGCCTGCATCCGCGCAATCTCGTCCACCCGGATCGTCACGATGTCTTGGATCCGAAACTGACGCAGGGGCGGTGCCTGTTGATACGTCCAACTAACCCCTTTCAAATTCACCGCCGGGTTGTATCCAACGCTATTGCCCGGCATCGGACCGCTGGCACGCGGGGCCTGTGCACCGGCGTATTCCGGCGGAACAACTTCCCCGCCGGCGGGAGAGTTGGGTGACTCGCCCACCGCGCGACCGACATCGGACGTCGGCTGCGCGGTCGCATACGGCGCCGGAATCATCTCCGGTGCAGCGGCATGCAACAACGATGAATTCTGAGCCACAA